>CAYSMO010000034.1:0-17477 GCA_964432125.1 uncultured Bacteroidaceae bacterium
TGTTGCCTCGCAGAATAAAAAAATTCAATGGTGCTCGGCGAGCCCTCATCATCGAACAGTTCGCTACCGGAACATTTATACATGTCCTTCTGTCTTTGCACCGCAGTAATATCCATTTCCCAATGATGAGGGGTTCATTTGTCATTGATTTGCCTGTAAAGTTAACACGATGGAGGTAAGAGATAAAAAAAAACAGCGTTTTCTGACTATTTTTTCAAATTTTCACTTTTCCGGACAGAAAATCTTATAACAATTTCAGAAGCTGTTATATTTGTTGCTTATAACCAAATCGGTTCTATTAGTAAAAAAACATTCACCGGAATAGATGATTCACCGGATCCGCTGAATAAGCAGTTGATTTTTTAAAACGAACAATTATTAAATACAGAAAGAACCGACTTCAAGAGATCAGTGGAGTAATACCCGTAACAAATAAAAGGAACATCAAGATGGGATTTTTCAGTAGATTAAAAAGGGAGATATGGAAGGTTATCAGAGGAATCCTTATTCTTGGGGTGGTTGTATCGGTCGTTATAACGATTGTAACTTATGGTAAAAAGATCAACAGACCTGAAGCCATTTCCATGATTATTGACAGTGATTCAGGCAATGACCTTGATGACCTGTTTGCGATATCCTATGCATTGGTTGATTCGAAGATTGACATTATCGGGCTGACATCAACGCAATGGAATTTTCATCCGGAAGGAGGTGATAGCAGTGTGTATGAAAGTCAGCAAATCAATGAGGATTTGCTGAAACTTAATGACCGGATGGATATTCCTCATCCAATCGGTGCCAATGAGCCCACCGGATACTGGGGAGATACAAAGCCCGTCAACTCTCCTGCCGCGAATTTCATCATTGAGGAGGTTGATAAACTGGAATTCGGGAAAAAACTCAACATTGTCACATTGGGAGCAGCAACCAACCTTGCTTCAGCAATACAACTGGATACCACAATTGTTCCTAAGATCCGCTGGTATGGCATGGGACTTAGGTATGATGACAGAAAACAGGTATGGGACAAAAACGAATTCAATACTAGAAATGACCTCGACGGGATGGATTATCTGTTAAACCGCGAAGGACTTGAGACCCACATTATGACAGCTACAACTGCCAGCGTTTATAGCTTCCAACAAACTGAAACATTTGATCTCCTTTCTTTCAGGGCTCCCAGGTATAGCTATCTTGTTGATCGTTGGAAAACTCATTTCCCAAACGATCGCAACCATAATATGTGGGATCTGGCACTCCTTCAGGCAATCATGAATCCCGATCTTGTGACTGAAAAGGATATTTGGACACCGGACGAAAATTTCAGACGTAGAATTTCGGTTTACACCCATATTGACGCAGAAAAAATGAAACGTGAGTATCGCAAATTGATCAGAAAGGATCTGGGAGATATTTCTTCAGATTTTGATTAAGCAGAGCTTAAGGCAACACAACAAGACATGCACAATAATATCATTTTATACCAGATATCCATCCTCTCCATACTTGTTGTTGTAGGCATTATTGCAACCAAGCTAAAAATCATTACAGAAGAAGCAAAAAAGGGAATTGCCGACCTGGTCTTTGATGTTACATTGCCCCTGCTCATTATCACCACTTTTGCAAGGATCGATATGACGCCGGAGATTCTTCTTAATAGTGGAATTGTTTTTCTATTCGCATATCTAGCACTGGCTGTTATGTATGGCATTGGCGACCTGTCTGCCCGGATCATGCGTCTCAGGGGAAATCAACGTGCCGTATTCATCAACCACCATATGTTCGGAAATATTGTATTCCTTGGTTTTCCATTAATGGACGCACTCTTTCCCGGAGGCGAAGGGCTGTTATATGCCGCCGTTTTTCAATTGGCATCAAATTCCGTCATGTGGACTTTTGGTGTATGGGTATTCCTGAAAGGAAGAGGAGGAAGACCCGTTGATATCTGGAAAAACATGCTCAACCCGAATACAATTGCATTTTTCGCAGGATTAGTCATCATGTTTTTTGATATCCGGTTTCACGATGTAATCTTTGAACCGTTGCATGGACTGGGAAAATCAACCATATACCTTTCTATGCTCTACATTGGTGCTATGCTTGTGCAAACCAGGGTAAGAGGCGTTATGAATAAGCCCCATGTTTTTTTGTTATCTTTCAATAAACTACTCCTTATACCAATTATACTGGCATTTACAATTAATATTCTAACCTACATTTTATTTCCCGGATTTGGAGATATTGCCCGCAAAGTGGTCATACTGGAAGCTTCCATGCCCTGTATGGCGACCATCGTTGTAATGGCCAATAAATTTGGTTCAGATGACAGTCTGGCTACAGAGAATGTATTTGTAACCACCATTTTTAGCATCATCTCCATTCCCCTTGTGTATTCCGGCTTACTACTTCTCGATCAGTTTATGGTAAGAATTACCGGCTGATCAATCTTATCAATCTTGTCGGAAGTTGAACGGCTTTCGATAAATTGAAACCAAAACACATTAACAGGGAAAATGAAATCTATTATATGGAATATCTTTTCCCGGAGGAGATCGTGCAGTATTCTGCAGAAGATCATTTTCACAGAAATAATGTTCGCGGAAAACCGCTTTATCTGTTGGTTATTGTATTGCTGATAGCATCGTTCATTGCGTTGCCGGTTGTAAAGGTTGATATTACATTCTCGACCCGGGGAATTCTGCGAACTGAAGAAAATGCTTCCCGCATTATTGCACCTGTTGGGGGAGAAATTGCCTGTATCTTAATCAAAAAAAACGGTTTTGTAAACAAGCACGATACACTGATCATCCTGAATCATGAAGCAATTAAGAACGAAATAGCTGACAGCAGGGCAGCGAACTTATTAATTAAAAGTTACATGGATGATCTGAATATGCTAATTAACGGTAGAGAAGTCGTGGGAACAACAAGATACAACCAGGCAATGATGGAATACGAACATGAATTATCATTGTTGAAGAGTGAGTTGGTATATATCCGGGAAATTCATGATACCAATAAAGATCTTTATGAAGAGGGATACCTTGCCCGACTCGATTATGAATCATCCAGAAAACAGTTGCTGTCAGCAGAAACTAGACTGGAGGTGCGGAAGAGAGAATTTCAGAACCGCTGGCAAAGTGAATTATCTGCCTACAAACTAGAATATCTTCAACTAAACACCAGGTTGGCACATCTAAAAAAAACAATGGAACTACACTATATCAAGGCACCTGTAACTGGATATATTGCAGATTATTCCGACCTAACAACCGGTTCTTTCATTGCGTCCAACGATGTTATTGCCAGAATTGTGCCTGATCGTGAGCTTGTAGCTACCTGTATGGTTCCAGCAGATAAAATATCCAGAATAAGAACCGGTCAGAAGGTGAACCTCAACATTGATACATATCCTGGTTCCACCTATGGCAGAATTGAAGGAACAGTCGTATCGATACCAGAAGATGCAACAATCCATTCGGGAATTCCGGGTTTTCCCATTATTTGTAAAATAGAGCAAGGATTTCAGTACTCGTCAAAATACGATGATGCAGTACTTAAAAGCGGTATGACCTTTACTGCTCTTTTCCTGGTAGCAAAAAAAACATTGTGGCAGCTTATTATTGAAAAGGGAGAGAAACTAATTCTCCATTCACCTGACATACCACTCAATGAGAAAAAACAGTAAAATTGAAATCAGACAGCGGGATGCTACTGACTGCGGACCGGCGTGTATTGCATCCGTTGCTGCCTGGTACAAATCAAGAATTCCTGTTGCACGCATCAGGCAGATAGCGGGAACAGACAAACAGGGAACAAGTGCTTTAGGACTTGTAAAGGCCTTTGATTCATTGGGGATTACAGCCAAAGGATTTCGTTGTCAGGCCAATTACCTTGATCACATTCCTTGTCCCGCCATTGCTCATCTGGTCATTAAAAACAATCTTCATCACTATGTTGTAATTTATGGCGTAACAAAAAAAAAGGTGAAGATTATGGATCCCGCCAATGGCAGAATAAAGCATATTACCAGGGATAAATTTGAATCAAGGTGGTCAGGCGTACTGATCATTTCAGCACCGGGTAAAGATTACCAGCCAACTGATAAATGCATATCAAATAAAAAAAGGTTTCTCTATCTTATAAAACCACATAGAAGCATCCTGCTACAAGCCATAATTGGGGCAATGCTTTATACTCTTCTGGGTTTGTCAACATCCATTTACATCCAAAAGCTTACCGATTATATCATCGTTTTTCAATTAAGACAGGCACTTCATGTTGCAGGTGTTATAATGCTCATCCTGGTCATCTTTCAGGTTGTATTATCCGTTGTCAAGAATTCTATGATATTGCGCACCGGACAGCTCATTGACGCCAGGTTGATCCTCGGTTACTACAGGCACCTGCTAAGACTTCCGCAACATTTCTTTGATTCAATGCGTGTTGGTGAAATCATCTCCAGAATCAATGATGCCGGAAAAATCAGGCAATTTTTAAGTGACACCTCCATTAATATTATACTGAATGTCCTCATACTCCTGTTTTCCTGCATTATCCTTTTCCTCTTTCACTGGAAACTTGCCTTGCTGGTAACTGCGATCCTTCCCGCCTATGGAATTATCTACGGGATTACAAACTGGCTGAACAGAACGCAGGAAAGAGTAATTATGGAGAAGAGTGCAGAGCTCGAAAGTCAATTAGTCGAATCTATCAACCACATCAGAACAGTAAAACAACTGAATTTGGAGAACAGGATGGCGGAAAAGATGGAATGGCGCTTCATCGATCTTCTTAAAGCGGGATACAAGTCAGGTACAAATTCTATCTTCTCAAGTACAAGTTCAGAGTTTATTTCACGGATTTTCACACTGCTGGTGCTATGGTCTGGTGCCATAGTTGTCTTTCGCAATGAGCTGACCATTGGACAGTTGATGTCCTTCTACACAATCCTGGGATACATGTCCGGACCAGCTGCCGGTCTGATAGGAATCAATAAGATATTTCAAAATGCGAACATCGCGGCCGACCGCCTGTTTGAGATTATGGACCTGGAGGTATTGAACAATAAGGGAACAATAGATGTCAAAAACCTGCTGGGAAAAGAGATCGTCTTCAGGAATGTCGAATTCTCGTATGGAACACGTGGAAATCTGTTTGAAGAGCTTAATCTGCATATTGAATCAGGAAAAGTAACAGCCATTATAGGGGAGAGTGGGTCCGGAAAATCCTCTATAGCTAATCTGATCATTGGTCTGTACAGGATTACCGGGGGAAGAATTTCAATCGGAGATCATGCTGTGAATCAATACAGCCAGGCGAGTCTCAGTAAGTGTATAGCCATTGTCCCCCAGCACACCGATCTGTTTTCAGGCACTATTCTGGAGAATATTGCACCCGGGGAATTGCACCCCGATATGAATTGCGCATTGGAAATATGCTCCAAGCTAGGATTAAACAAACTTTTAGAACAGCTACCGCAAGGAATAAACACACTTGTAGGTGAAAAGGGTTTTTCAATTTCAGGAGGAGAAAGACAAAGGATTTCACTGGCCCGGGCATTTTACAGGCAACCCTCCATATTGATACTGGATGAAGCTACCTCTGCGCTGGATACAGATGCAGAGGCAAGGGTGATGGGTATGATCAGAAACATGAGAGATTTGGGAAGAACGGTTATTCTAATTTCTCACAGATTATCTTCATTGACAACTGCAGACATGATTGTGCTAATGGATGGAGGTAAAGTGGTAGAATCAGGCACACATGAAAAGTTGTTTGAAAAAAAAGGACAATATCATTATCTGCTGAAAAGATACGCAACGGTGATCTGAAAAAATAAGGTGAGTTTCGTATATTTAACAATTGTTAGCAGAATTGGATACCGATACCTTAAAAATAGGGATTTCCATCGGTGGATATATTAGCTATATTTGTTTATATTTGAGGCAACAACCGGAACGAAGTGGAGATTATGAGTGCTCGCCGAGCACCATTGAAAAACGAGCACCATTGAAAAAATTTTCTTCTGCGAGGCAACTAGTCACTTGCAGTTTGAACAATATTTAAAATATTTTATATCAATAAGTTAAATAAATAAAGAATTAATACATTACACATGAAAGAAAAAAGCATTGAATTATTAAACAAAGCCATTGCCGATGAGCTAACTGCAGTTCATCAGTATATGTATTTTCATTTTCACTGTGATGACCAGGGGTACGACCTTCTTGCAAATCTTTTCAAACGGACCGCAATTGAGGAGATGATTCATATTGAGCAACTTGCTGAGCGGATTCTTTTTCTGAAAGGGGAAGTTGAAATGTCCGCCTCCGATGATGTTAAAAAAATTCATGATGTTAAGGCAATGCTTGAAATGGCATCAGAGATGGAAACTTCAAGTGCCAACGATTATAACAAATGGGCGAATGAGTGTTCAGCCAACGCAGATTCAGTTTCAAAAAAATTGTTTGAGGCCTTGGTAGAAGATGAAGAGAGACATTTTGACCAGTATGATACTGAATTGGAAAACATGGGTAAATTTGGAGATAATTATTTAGCACTCCAGTCTATTGAGAGAAGCAAAAGCATGGGTTCAGGTGGTCCGGCTTAATAATCTGAATGACCAACTCTACCAATCTATTGCACATTCTTAAGGATAACCATTGATCTGGGTTGAACCTGATAAGTATTGGTGTATATCTCCTCAGATTCGATGGTTTCTCCATTATCAGTATCAACCAGTATCTTCCATTTTAAGCTTATTTCTCCATGGGGCAACCTGAATGATATCTCTTCCCAGTAGCTGTTAAATAGAATAAGCAGATAGCTTGTAAATTCCATACCATCATGATTATCTGATACCGTCATTGACTGATCTTTTAACATCATGCCCATGCAACGGTTAAATCTTGAATTCCAATCTCGGTTTTCCATATCCAGCCCCTTTGTGTTTAACCACCTGATATTTTCACCCCCCGCCTCCTTTCCTGGCATATTGTCAAAATAGTTTTGACAATGTATAACGGGAAGATTTTTTCTGAGGGCTATGATGCTTTTCGTAAATTCAAATAGTTTTTTCTGATGCTCACTCCAACCCCAGTTCATCCAAGCGGTTTCATTGTCCTGACACCAGGCATTGTTGTTACCGTGCTGCGTCCGGCCATATTCATCACCATGACTGAGCATCGGAACCCCCTGACTCAGAAAAAGCGTGCAGAGAAAATTTCTCTTTCGCTTCTCCCGCAATGCAACAATATAGGGATTATCTGTATGGCCTTCTGTCCCGCTGTTCCAGCTTATATTATCATTTTCCCCGTCCCTGTTATCCTCCCTGTTTTTTCGGTTATACTTCTGGTTATAGCTCACCAGATCATGCAAAGTGAATCCGTCATGGGCTGTTACAAAGTTTATACCAGCTACTGGCAACTTGCCACTTTTCTCATACAAATCACTGCTGCCTCGGAGTCTATATGCCAGCTCTTTCAGCTGATGCTCATCGCCACGCCAGTATCGCCTGACAGAATCCCGGTACTTCCCGTTCCATTCCGACCATGGAGCCGGAAATTTACCCACCTGGTACCCATCGGGTCCCAGATCCCATGGCTCAGCAATGATTTTAATGTTTGATAATACAGGATCCTGGCAAACAGCATCCAGGAAACCTGACCGCAGGATATCGCCCTCGGCCCCTCTAGTGAGCGATGTAGCAAGATCGAACCTGAACCCATCAATCTGCATCTCATTTGCCCAGTAATGCAGGCTATCCATTACCAGCAGTAAGGTCTGACTTTTCGAGAGATCAAGCATGTTTCCGGTACCTGTATAATCCCTGTAGTAAAAAGGATTCACAGGATCCTGATGGTAATAATATTGGTTATCAATTCCCCTGAAAGCAATGTTCGGCCCAAGATGATCCCCTTCACCGGTGTGATTGTACACAACATCAAGGATCACTTCTATACCATTCCGGTGAAATGCCTTGACCATCTCTTTAAACTCATTTACCTGTTGACCATCCTTGCCTGAAACACTGTATTCTGCGTGTGGAGCAAAAAAACCAATAGAATTATACCCCCAATAATTCGAAAGATCATTGTCGGTCAGGAATTTATTGTGTGCAAAATGGTGTACTGGCATCAACTCTATAGCGTTTATTCCCAGCTCCTTGAAATAATTAATAATCTTCGGATTTGCAAGAGCCATGAAAGTTCCCCTCTCCGGTTCCGGAATCTCAGGATGGGTTGCAGTAAATCCTTTTACATGCAGTTCGTAGATTACAGATTCATGCATTGGTATATTTGGTTTTTTCACACCTTCCCAGTCAAATAGATCATCTATTACCAAACACTTGTTTATTTCCGGGGCACTATCTGCATTATTTTTCTCATAAACATTTCCCTGTAATCTGTGTTCAAAAGTGTAGTCATGCATACTTTCTTTTACCTCAATTCTGCCCTCAATGGCCCTGGCGTATGGATCCAAAAGAAGTTTTCGTGGGTTAAACCTGATTCCCGATTCAGGATGGTAACTCCCATCGACCCTGTAACCATAGCGCTGACCGGGACCTAAACCTGGGATATACACATGCCAAACATGATTTGTTACTTCGTGAATATCTATCTCTTTATATTGGCTGTCATCTCCAGGATT
This sequence comes from uncultured Bacteroidaceae bacterium, assembly GCA_964432125.1. Classification (GTDB taxonomy): domain Bacteria; phylum Bacteroidota; class Bacteroidia; order Bacteroidales; genus M55B112. The sequence continues at coordinate 8,653 of CAYSMO010000034.1, forward strand.
ATCGAATAGGGCCAGAACCACTCTCGTGGCTGACTCACTGAAAAGGGCAAAATTAACCCCGCTCCCATCATAAGTAGCTCCCAGGGGATATGGTTCCCCCGGTAGTATTTTATCTGTATAATTCATAATAATTAGGATAGCATTTCAATTGTCAATAAGAAATGTAAAAATGGAAAATATATTTGCAACTTTGCGCATTATTGTCCTGTTTTGTTATCATAAACATAAGTCTAGTCATATTGGTAATAGTCATTATATAAATTCTTAACTCATGTATAAGTATCTGTTTGGTCCGGTGCCATCAAGAAGACTGGGCATCTCATTGGGGGTTGACCTGGTTCCAAAGAAAGTCTGTTCTCTCGATTGTGTTTATTGTGAGGTAGGGAAAACCTCAAAACAGACAATTGAAAGAATGGAATATGTTAAATATGAAAATGTTATATCTGAACTAAAAGACTATTTTCAAAAAAATCCCGATCCCGATTACATCACTTTCTCTGGGTCGGGTGAACCAACCCTCAATTCAAGGATTGGAGATGTAATCAGGTTTGTGAAAGGGATGAAGCCGAATGTGCCTGTTGCTGTGCTGACCAACGGAACTATGCTGTATAATAAAAGTGTTCAGCAGGAGTTAATGGAAGCTGACTTGTTGATGCCATCACTGGATGCAGCAACGAAAGATGTCTTTGAGCGCTTAAACCGTCCTGCACAAAAACTGGAATTTGACAGATACATTCAGGGACTGATAGAATTCAGTTCAAAATTCAAAGGTAAAATCTGGCTGGAAGTATTTATATTACCGGGGTATAATGATAATGAGAAGGAGTTGGTGGAATTAAAACGGATTATACAAAAAATTGATCCTGATTCGGTGCAAATCAATACGCTTGATCGTCCGGGAGTCATTGAAAACATAAGAGCTGCAACGGATATAGAACTGAATAGAATTGTGGAAATGTGGGATTTTAAGAATCTTGAAATCATTGCTCCGCCAAAACAGCGAATAGCTGTTCAAGCATTCCGCAAAGATGCTGAATCGGCTATTCTGGAAACCATTGTCCGAAGACCCTGCACCATTGATGACCTTGAAAGAATTTTGGGTTTGCCTGTTGTCGAGATCAATAAATATCTGGATGTACTGGAGGCTGAAAACAAGATCCTGCCGGTACAGCAAATCAGGGGACTTTTTTATAAGGCGAATACGTGAATTTGCAGGCAAAAATTGCGAAGAAAACCATACATTTGTTGTATGGGAGTTTATATATGGCAACTATCGGCAATTGAACTGAACCAAAAGAGACTAGTTACTGGTACAATCCTAAAAGGACGCAAAAGGATTAAATCTGACACATCCACAATCTTCGGAAATTTTTTTCAGATTTTAAGGTCATATTTTGCGAAAGTCTACAGTAACAGGGAGATTACTATTAATCTGGGTGGTTTTTCCGAAACACTTAATACAACCAAAAACGGCTTTTTTTCGATTATGATCGAAGAGCCTTGGGATAATAATATAACAATTACAATAAAAGGCAATACCCTGGAATTGCCGCAAAACTATCCGGTTCTTTTTAGACAAAATGATTCTGATACAGAGGTTATATCGGATATTGACGATACTATTCTCCTATCGCATACTGCTTCAGCGCTCAAAAGAATTACTGCCATCCTTTTCTACAGGCCAAAAAAGAGAAAAACAATTGCCTACACACATGACCTGTTCAAAAAGTTCCAGAACAGCGGCTATCGCATCAATTATCTTTCGAAAAGCGAGAGTAACCTATTTGGGCTCATCACATCGGTGTTAACGTTTCGGGAACTATCCCGAGGTCCGCTGCTGCTTACCCCTTTTTTGAGGTTCAGGCAGTTATTTAATCCGAAAAAAGGTGAGGACTACAAACTGAACTACCTAAGGCTTCTCATTAACCAGATGCCGAATAAAAAGTTCATCCTTCTCGGTGACGATTCTCAAAGAGATATGGATGTCTATACTCAGGCAATTGAAGAGTATCCTAACCGGATCAAAAGAGTTTATATTCGACAAACGAGATTAACCAGGAAAGCGATACAAGATGAAAAATGGAATAAACTATTGGCATCGGGTGTTGACGCAGTTTATTTCCGGGATGCTGATGAGGTCGGGAAAGAGATGATTAGTTAAATGAATATTTTATACCGATGAAGTTGCTATTTGTAGTTAACCCTGTATCGGGGGTTAAAAAGAAAGAATCTTTCATGGAAGAGGCTGTTAAGATGTGTTCCAAGCATGACATTCAGCATGAAATCTTCGATACAACTGGTGAGGAAGACATCAAAAGGCTAAGTTTAAAGATCAGCTCCTTCAGTCCAGACAGAATTGCCTCTGTAGGAGGGGACGGCACAAACCTCCTCGTTGCATCTGTTTTAAAGGATAAATCAATTCCCATGGGTATAGTTCCAATGGGGTCAGCCAACGGACTGGCTGAAGAATTGGAAATCGATCCGGAGCCAATCGATGCTCTCATGGACATTATTGATTCTGATCGGGTTGCTGGTCTGGATATGATTGAAGTGAATGAAAAACACTACTCAATTCATATAGGTGATGTAGGTTCAAATGCCAGTATCGTTGAGAACTTTGAAAAAGATCCCAATCGCGGGATCCTCACCTATGCAAAATACTTCCTGAAGGAGGTAGAAGAAGCATCCCCTTTCAAGGTAAAAATAAAAACTGATAAAGAGGAGGTAGAGGAATCGGCATTGATGGTTGCAATCTGTAATTCCAGAAAGTTCGGAACCGGAATACCCTTGACAATGGATGGTGATCCAATGGATGGAAAATTTGAAATTGTTATTCTTGAAGAGATCAATATTGCCTCTTTATTGAAAATCGGTCTATCGAAATTCAATGAGCGTTTCTTCGATAACCAGTTAAGCAAAATTATATCTGCGAAAAAGGCTGTGATTAGTTTTGACAAGCCGAGGCTTCTACAACTGGATGGTGAGATCATCGGGGAATTTAAGAACCTTAAGGTCGAAATACGTCCAGGAGCAGTAAATCTAATATTGAAAGAAAAGAAGAATTAACAAGAAAGAAGCTCTTTGATAATTATCAGAATGTTAATGAACCTAATCTGATTTCAAATGTTTGATTTACAAAAACAATACAGATTATGTTTGGCTTAAACAATAACCCCGAAAAGAAGCTGGGAAAGAGATATGATAAGCTGATGGCAGAAGGATACAAGCTCTCGACCTCAAACAGGAAGCTTTCTGATGAAAAATATGCTGAAGCAGATAAGATTCTGAAAGAGCTGGAAAAACTTCGTGCCGACAAAGGAGTTTTCTGAAAGTTTTAAATTACATTTGGAGTCTTAATTTTTTTGCAGAATGGCTCGTAGGTTACTCTTATTATATTTTTTCCTTGTCCCGGCACTTATTCAAGGTCAAGAACAGGATTATGATATTTTTACCTACTTCGAGAACGACACTTTGAAGCTGAATCTGGATTTTTTTCGAGCTGATAGTGCATCGCATAATTCTCCTCTTATATTATATGTTCATGGCGGGGGTTTCGCAGGCGGAAATCGCTCTCATGGTCATCCTTTCTGCAGATTATTATCTGAGAATGGCATCTCAGCTGCCTCGATCAGTTATTCCCTGTCAATGAAAGGTAAAAATTTCAGTTGTGAGGGAATACTTACTGAGAAGATAAAAGCCATTCAGATGGCTGCCCACCAAACCAGGCTCGCTACCCTGTGGTTCCTCGAAAATGCTCCTGAATTTGCAATCGATACAAATAGTATTTTCCTTGCGGGAAGCAGTGCAGGTGCTGAAGCCGTGCTTCAGGCAGCGTTTATGAACCCGCTGGAACAGGGTTATTTCCGCGACACCCTCTCTTCCTCCTTCCAATATGCCGGGATCATATCCGGTGCCGGAGCATTGCTGGACATTAACATGATAACCCATAATAATTTAATTCCGGTGCTCAGCTATCATGGCACCTGCGACCCACTTGTTCCTTACCATATTGCCCCACACCATTACTGCCCACAAACTGGATCCGGCTATATGATGTTTTTTGGCAGCCTGGCAATCCATGAAAGACTTACAGCGCTGAATTGCAGCAGTCAGCTAATGACTTACTGCAATGAAGGACACAAGCATGCCGGCACCCCATTCATTGAAGCCGAAACGCATGCTGTACTCGATTTTATTGATCGTGTTATGCTTGGCGAGAGATTCAGCATTCACATGGTATTCAAAAGTGGGAATCTCTGTGAAATGGGACTTGGTTTTGACTTCTGTTACTAAAATCAAAACCGGACAATCGACGCACCTCATCAACCATAATGCGATCCCCCGGATAATTATTTTGCGATAAGTAACCATCCTATTTCTCCTTTTACTATTTTTGCACGCTCAAAAGTGATAATTGAATTATAATGGAAATCAGAAATATAGCGATCATAGCCCACGTCGATCATGGTAAAACCACGATGGTTGACCGTATCTTACACCAGTCCAACCTTTTCAGAGATAACCAGGAGGTCGGGGAGCTGATCCTTGACTCCAATGACCTGGAACGTGAAAAGGGAATTACCATTCTCTCCAAAAATGTTTCAGTGCGTTATAAAGAGACTAAAATCAATATTATCGACACCCCAGGTCACTCAGATTTCGGGGGGGAGGTTGAACGCGTATTGAATATGGCCGATGGTGTGCTTCTGCTGGTGGATGCCTTTGAAGGCCCAATGCCACAAACACGATTTGTGTTGCAGAAGGCCCTTGAACTGGGATTGAAGGTTATTGTTGTAGTCAACAAGGTTGATAAACCCAATTGCAAGCCTGAAGATGCCAATGAGATGGTTTTTGAGTTGATGTTTTCGCTGGATGCTACTGAGGAACAGCTCGACTACCCAGTGGTTTACGGATCGTCGAAAAATGGATGGATGGGTGCAGACTGGAACACTCCTACTACAGATGTAACCTTCCTTCTGGAAACGATTATTGATCATATCAAACCTGCAAAAGAGAATCCCGGGACTTTACAGATGAGGATCAGTTCTCTCGACTATTCAACATACACGGGACGTATAGCTGTGGGCAGGGTCCATCGGGGTTCCATCCAGATGGGTGATAAGGTTTCTATCGTTCAGAGAAATGGAGAAATTCATCATTCAACAGTGAAAGAACTATACGTTTTCGAAGGATTGGGGAAAGTAAAAACCAAGGAGAGGATCGGAAATGGTGAAATTGTAGCCATTGTTGGCCTGGATAATTTTGATATTGGCGACACGGTCTCGGACCATGAGAATCCGGAAGGACTTACCTCCATCGCCATTGATGAGCCAACCATGAGCATGTTATTCACCATTAACAACTCACCATTTTTTGGCAAGGATGGCAAATATGTAACCTCCAACCACCTTCGGGAAAGGCTGTTCAGGGAGATAGAAAAGAACCTGGCACTCAGGGTTGAAGAGACTGCTTCACCCGATAGTTTTCTGGTATATGGCCGGGGTATTCTTCATCTTTCCATTCTTGTTGAGACGATGCGCAGGGAGGGGTACGAACTACAGCTGGGTCAGCCCAAAGTTGTTACGAAAGAAGTTGAAGGATTCCTGCATGAGCCTGTTGAATTGCTTTTTATCAATGTTGCAGAGGAGTTTTCCGGAAAGGTAATTGAGATTGTAACCAAAAGAAAAGGAGACATTCTGAATATTGAGAAGAAGGATGAAAGGGTGAACCTGGAGTTTAAGATCTCAGCACGCGGACTGATCGGGCTCACCAATCCGATTCTTACAGCTACCGAAGGAGAGGCGGTTGTTTCCCACCGGTTCAAGGATTATGAGCCATGGAAAGGAGAGCTGACAGAAAAGAGAAATGGTGCGTTGATTGCCATGGAGACAGGAACGGCTATCGCCTATTCTATTGATAAGATGCAAGACAGGGGGAAATTCTTTATTGACCCCAATGAAGATATCTACGAAGGCCAGGTGATCGGTGAAAATTCGCGTCAGGATGACTTGGTCATCAATGTGATAAAAACGAAGAAGCTCACCAATATGCGGGCATCGGGATCGGACGATAAGACCTCCATTGCACCGGCGATCAAGTTTTCACTTGAAGAGGCGATGGAGTATATTGGTGAAGATGAATATGTTGAAGTAACACCTAAACATTTACGCCTTCGAAAGATTATGCTCAAGGAGCATGAACGTAAGAGGCAGAAAAACGGCTAAACCATGCAACCGATTTACCTGGATCATAATGCTACAACTCCTATAGCACCAGAGGTAGCAGATGCGATGCGGCCTTTTCTGGATCAGTATTTCGGCAATCCATCCAGCACCCACAGTTTTGGCACGCAGGCAAAAATGGCGGTCGAGAAGGCGCGCGCACAGGTAGCATCGTTGATACATTGCGATCCCCCGGAAATAGTTTTTACCAGCGGGGGTACAGAATCGAACAATTATGCAATTAAAGGAGCGGTCTTTGCCAACCGGAAAAAGGGAAACCATATAATCACCTCCAGCATTGAGCATCCGGCGGTAATTGAGGTATGTATTTATCTTGAAAAACAAGGGTTTGCGGTGACCTACCTGCCGGTGGATGAGTATGGCATGGTGTCGCCGGCGAATGTTGCAGATGCGATGCGGCCGGAAACCATTCTGATTTCGGTGATGCATGCCAATAATGAGGTGGGGACCATTCAACCGATTCAGGAGATCGCTGCTATTGCGAGGCAGCACCATGTCCTGTTCCATACCGACGCAGCACAGTCGACCGGAAAGATTGTTACTGATGTTCAGGAACTGGGTGTGGACCTGCTCAGTATTGCCGGGCATAAGCTCTACGCACCTAAAGGGATTGGAGCTTTGTACATCCGATCGGGGGTACAGTTGGAGAAACTGATTCATGGCGCCGATCATGAGCAGAACCTTCGTGCCGGTACTGAGAATGTGCTTGAGATTGCCGGGCTTGGGATGGCATGTGAATTGGCTGAGAAAGAGCTGCAGAGCAACAGCGCGCATTACAAGGCCACAAGGGATTCCCTGTATACCTTGATCAGCGAGGCCATACTATCGGTAAAGATGAATGGTCACCCGGAAAAAAGGCTCCCCAATACACTGAGTCTCTCTTTTCCTAATGTAGAGGCCAATACACTGGTTTCACGACTGGAGGGTGTTGCAGTCTCAGCTGGTGCCGCCTGTCATTCTGAAAGCATCGATTTGTCTGCAGTACTGGAGGCCATGAAGGTACCCATTGAGGTAGCGATGGGAACCATACGCTTCTCTACCGGCAGGAACAACACAATGGATGAGATACAGAGGGCTGCAGAAGATGTTATTGCCACAGTGAGAACATTGATGCCGTCTTCAAATAATGATGCGGAGGTTACAGAAAAAGAGGTTGGCAAGGTAAAGCTCACACAGTATACCCACGGACTGGGATGTGCGTGTAAAATACAGCCGCAGCAGCTTGAGAGCATACTGGCCTCCCTGCCCTATCGTGAAGATTCAAGGGTGCTGGTAGGAACAGAGACCTCTGACGATGCCACAGTTTTTAAGATAACCGATGAATTTGCCATTGTACAATCGCTCGATTTCTTTACGCCGATTGTCGATGATCCGTATGATTTTGGTGCCATTGCAGCAGCCAATGCATTGAGCGATATTTATGCTATGGGGGCCACTCCCCTGTTTGCGATGAATATTGTTGGCTTTCCTGAGAAGACACTTCCGATGTCGGTTCTTGAGCAAATATTAAAGGGGGCGCATGAAAAAGCCGCTGAAGCAGGTATTTCCGTGCAGGGTGGACACACCATTGAGGATCCCGAGCCAAAATACGGGATGGTTGTTTGTGGTGGGGTGCATCCTGATAAGGTGATCAGAAATTTTGGTGCCAAACCGGGCGACAAGATGATTCTTACCAAACCGCTTGGGACAGGCATACTATCCACAGCATTAAAGCGGGGAATGGTTGAAGAAGTTATTCAGAATGAGGTTATTGCGCAAATGTCGGCACTCAATAGACTTGCAGCTGAATCAATGATGAAATTCCGGGTCAATGCCTGTACAGATATTACCGGCTTCGGATTGCTTGGTCATCTGCTCGAGATGAGCCGCGCATCGAAAGTTGATGCTGAAATCATTTTTGATACCGTACCTTTTCTGCATGAAGTAAAAGCGCTGGCGGCCGCAGGTGTGATCCCCGGAGGCACCTTCAATAACCTTGATTATGTAAAGGAACATGTGGACTTCGGTAATTTTACCAGGACCCAGCAGTTGATGTTGTGTGATGCCCAGACTTCTGGCGGACTGCTCATCGTTCTGCCGGAGGAGGAAGCGGGTGCTTGTCTGAAAGAGTTACATGGGCTGGGAGTAACCGAAGCTGTTATGATAGGTTCATTTACTGCAGAGGGAACAGGAAAGATTACAATTAGCGGTTCGACGAGATAAGGTTGCTTTTTTTAATGGGTATGATTTTTTTAAAGAGCATTGGCCCAATTTTTGAAGCAAAAAATATATTGGCGTCAGATAACTATATCTTTTCCTTTAAGGATTAATTAAAGAAATGTCTTTTAAATTTCTAGAAAATGAATCCCTCATCATTGAGACATTATATCTGTACTATTATATATCAAGCATTTAAATTAAGAATTTATACCTATGAACCCCTCATCATTGGGAATAGGTATTTCAGCGGCACAAAGTCAAAAGGACATGTATAAATTGTTCAGTAACGAACTTTACTATGATGAGGGCTCGCCGAGCACCATTGAAAATTTTTTATTCTGCGAGGCAACAAGTTACCTGTAGTTAGAACGATATTTAAATTAT
>CAYSMO010000035.1:0-17426 GCA_964432125.1 uncultured Bacteroidaceae bacterium
ATTTCAGCAGCAGGGTACACTCAGTTTTACGAATATGGCCAGGATGCAGGCCGGTCAACTGGAGCAGGAGATATGTATGCTGCAGGGTTCCTGTTTGGGATGATCCGCAACCAACCCCTGGAGGTGTGCGGTAAAATAGGCGCCACAATTGCCGCAAAAGTCATTGAGGTGTATGGTGCAAAAATGGACGAATCTATCTGGGAAAAACTCAGAAGGGAAATCAAAACAATGATGGTATAACCTCACTTCAGTTCAGCTAATTCTGTAACAACTCCAAAATTTATTTCAGTTCAACTGTCTAACTTTTTGTAAGTTACGTTTATTCAGGTAAAAACATTAATTTTTTAGTACTATGTCTTGCATGGTTCTAAATATTATTCATATCTTTGCAATGTTATGTTGTATGTATAATATCATTATGAAAAATGAGACGGGAAAATATGTTACATTATGAATAGTGAAAACGCTAAGGCACAAATGAGAAAGGGTGTATTGGAATTTTGCATACTGGCAATTGTTAGCAAAAAAGACTGCTATGCCTCTGATATCATTGCTACCATGAAGGATAAGAATCTGATCGTGGTAGAGGGAACGCTCTATCCTCTGCTTACCAGACAAAAAAATGCCGGTTTATTAAGTTATCGCTGGGAAGAATCCAAACAGGGTCCCCCCAGAAAATATTATGCGCTTACTGATAAGGGCAAAGCATATATAAAGGAACTTGAGAACTCATGGAAGGATTTGGTTGATTCTGTTAATTCGATCATATAAAACCCATCTTAAAAAATATATAGCAATAAATTAATCGAATAATAATTTATAATTCCATCAAAAATTACAGCTGTGAAAAAGACAATAAAAATAAATCTCAGTGGAGTGATTTTTCATATCGATGAAGACGCCTATGAAAAATTAAAACAGTACCTCGATGCCATTGGTCGTCATTTCTCCGGAAAGGATGAAGGCAGTGAAATTCTGAATGATATTGAATCGAGGATCGCAGAACTATTCCAGGAAAAAAGACCCAGGGAGGAAGAGGTAATCACCATTTCCATGGTCTCTGAGGTGATTGACATCATGGGTGACCCGGAGGAGATCATCAATACCGGTGATGATCCAGCCACAGGAGGTACGGGATCGAAATCATCTTCAACAACGGGTGGTTCAAGAAGGTTATACAGGGACCCTGAAAATTCAGTTTTCGGCGGTGTGTGTGGAGGTCTGGGAGCCTACTTTAATATTGATCCGATCATTATCAGGATACTGTTTGTTGTGCTGTTCTTTCTCGGGGGGGCCTCTGTCCTGGTATATATCATTTTATGGATCGTATTGCCGAAAGCACAAACTGCTGCTCAAAAGCTTGAGATGCGCGGTGAACCGGTGACGGTTTCCAATATTGAAAAAAAAATTCGTGAGGAGTATGAATCGGCAAAAGAGAATGTCAAAGCAGCGGCGAAATCGGAACCGGTAAAAAAAACTAAAAAAGCAGCGGGTGATTTTTTTTCGGAAGTAGGGAAGGTCCTGCTGATTTTCGTTAAGGTGGTATTAATCATCATGGGCACAGGACTGGTTTTAGCCGGCATTGGTATCATTATCGGCCTTGTGTTCGGTGGCTTTATCGGAATGCAGATCTTCCCTTACCCGGATTACAATTTCTCGTTGGGTGAACTATTAACTCCCTTCTCAGATCCCCTGAGCATCACATTGCTTATTATCGCTCTTACATTGCTGTTCCTCATTCCGGTTATTGCAATGATCTATGGATTGATAAAACTGATCTTTGCCATCAGAACAAAAAACCGTGGGCTGACAATTGGTGCAACACTTTTGTGGATTGTTTCCCTTATAATGACCATAGGAATCCTGGCCACTGAAACCAGCAATTATTCAAGCACCGGATACAGTAAAACTAAAAACAAAATACATATCCTCTCCGATACACTGATTGTCTCTGTCAATGAATCGCAAAAAAAAGAGATCGATAAAAGCAGCAGATTCAATTTAGATCTTGATAACGAATGGTTCATTACCGAGGATCTTGAAAGGATATACGGACAAATTGAACTTGATATAGAACAATCTGAAGATGAAACTTTTATGCTTGAAATAAACAAGCGCTCCAAAGGCAGGAACAGGGATGATGCAACCACCAGGGCTGCCAATTTAAATTATAGTTTTACAACAAACAGCAACAAATTAGTTCTAAATCCCTATTTTTTTCTTGAAAGAGATGAAAAGTGGAGAATCCCAGATGTGGAACTAACCCTGGAGATACCGGAAGGGAAATATATTTACCTGGAAAAAGAAGTACGTGAAATACTGGAGAACACCCACAACGTCGATCAGATGTCCACCTGGAAAATGGGTGGAAAAACATGGCTGATGACACCGGACGGCCTGAAGCTTAAGGAATAGCTAAGGTATTATTTCAAAAAAATAAGACATGGGAAAACAGTTTCTTCCCGGGTTTTCTGTACGAATTCATTGGATAATAAAACTATTCCATTTTTGAAAAGAAAAAAGGACCATCTCTTCGAGATAATCCCTTTCATGTTGACCCGCCAGGGCTCGAACCTGGACTCTTCTGAACCAAAATCAGACGTGTTGCCAATTACACCACGGGTCAATACCTTTTTTCCAATTAAAACATAACCACTGAACCTTTAATGATTCTGCCAAATCGGGATGCAAATTTAAAACTTTTTCTATTTATAAAAAATTTGTTTCGCCGAAATGTATATCAAAGAAGAATGCTCTTGCTTATGACCTCAATTGACCATGCTATTTATCTGTCAGCACAGTCCGATAACTGTATTGCTGCGGCCAAAAAATTTTGCGCACTCTGTTTTCATACAAAATCAGGTAATACTACGCATAAAGTCAGGTAATTCTTCTATATGATCCTTCATGCAAATGATCCATCTTTACAGTGAATACAACACCACAAGATTGGTAATCAGCTTATAAGGAAAGAATGATAAAGTAAGAAACACATTCATTACAGCTAAAATCATATTGATTACTTAATATAAAATTAAGATTCACTTAAGTTAAGGTTCTTATATTGCACACGCAGCAAAATTGTAACCCATGTCTAAACAAAAGAGATTAAAAACTCAACCGGTAAATTCCAATGAAATGATCTCCGACTACTCCTTTTATTTACAATTGATCGTCGAAGAGAATGAGTTGGATTGTGAAACCGATAGCAAGATATAGCCCGGATAGTTGAAGGATCATATCCCATTGTCTCAGGCGATAATGGATTGTTGCCTTAACTGCTTTCTGAGGTTAAGCGCATCGGGCAGTATGCCGGTTAAAGCCGCCCAGAAAACCTGGCTGTGGTTCTTATGAACCGTATGCACCAATTCGTGCAGACATACATAACGGATCAACGCCTCAGGCAAAAAAATCAGACTGCTGTTCAGGCTGATGTTGTTCCTGGAAGAGCAGCTTCCCCACCTGGTTTTCATTCTTCTTACTGTCAATTTAGTATAGGGCAGGTTATATGCTTCAGCGTATTTAGACAATATATCGGGTAATTGGAGTTTTGCTTCCTGCAAACCAATCCGGGCAATAGCGTCATAAAGAAGTTCTGTATGACCTGGGTCCAATGAATCAAAATTCGCCGGTACCATGATACCATACACACTGTTCCTACCTGCAGATTCAAAGATGTTCCCACCACCTTTCTCAATATAGATCCTTCCATTGAAAATCTCGATAATAGCACCGGGCTCCCAGGTAAGATTCGTTGCTGTCTTCCTTCTGATATTCTCCTTTTTCCTGACAATCCACCTGCCCTTTTCAATAACAAATTTTTCTGCCCGCTGGAAATCACACCTACCTGGCACTGTCACCCTCACATGCCCCTCGGAATTAATCCTTATCGCAATGTTTTTCGCGCGTCTGTTCCTGTGGTATTCCACCTCTCCAATCTCCTCATAACAGATCTTTTTTTCATCCATCATATCACAATAATAAACACATTATCCCTATCTTTGATTTTACAACTCCAAAAGTAATATAACAATGGTTAAAAATATAGCAGCTGTTCTGACTTTTCTTCTGGTTCCTTATACCGTTACTTTGTCGCAGGACAATCAATGGAGTCTTGAAGATTGTATTAATTATGCCATGGAAAACAACATTACCATCAAGCAGTCGGAACTCAACACACAATATAATCAAAATGTTCTCAATCAGTCGCGAAGCTCCATACTTCCCAACCTGAACGCGAGCTCAAATTACAGTTATTCATTTGGAAGGGCGCTCGATCAGACCACCTATGAATTTACAGATAATCAGAAGATCAACTCAATAAGTGTGAACGTCACCTCCGGAGTAAATCTTTTCAATGGTTTTCAGAAGAAAAACACCATCGAACAACACAGACTGAATCTACTCTCTGCTTATGAAGATGTAAAAAAGATAAAAAATGATATCTCCCTGAACATCGCTGCAGCCTACCTTCAGATTCTTTTTAGTGAAGAGCTGCTTGGCGTTACAGAAAGTCAGGTTGAGATTACCCGTCAACAGGTAGACCGTACCCGTAAACTGGTAGAGGCGGGAAAGCTGGCAAAAGGCAGTTCGCTGGAGATCCAGGCCCAACTGGCCGCGGAAGAATTGAACATGGTAAATTCCGAGAACCAGCTGCTTCTCTCCTACCTGAATCTCCAGCAAATACTCGATCTTCAGTATGATCCGGAGTTCAAAATCAATGATCCAGATATCCCAGAACCGGGCAAAGAGCTCCTGATCATGAATGTTTCAGACGTGTATCAAACCGCGGAGCAAATCATGCCACAGATCAAAAAATCGGAATACAACCTGGAATCCACCGGAAAAGACCTCGACATTGCAAAAGGAATGCGATACCCCTCGCTCTCCATGTCGGGCAACTACAACAGCGGTTATTCCGACATCAGGGAAAAGGTGATAGGAACCGATCCCCTGCTGAACATACCCATTATGGGTAAATACCCCTTCTTCGAGCAGATCAATGATAACTTAAGTGTTGGGGTAGGACTGGGACTAAACATTCCTATTTTCAACGGCAACCAGGTAAAAACGGCCATCGCCAATGCACGTATCAGTATAGAAAACGCTCAGCTGGAGCTACAGAAAAGAAAAAACGAACTCTACCGCGATATACAGACCGCCTACACAGATGCTGTCGCTGCACTGAAAAAGTTTGAATCCACGGAAAAGGCCCTGATCTACATGGAGGAATCTTTTAACTATACGGAGAAAAAATTTGAGGTTGGGCTGGTGAACACGGTCGATTACAACACATCAAAAAACCAACTGATGGTTACCCAATCGGATCTGTTGCAGGCCAAATATGATTTTATCTTCAAAACCAGGATCCTTAATTTCTATATGGGTGAACCCATCACTTTTTAAAAAATAACCTGAATTATCCATTATGAAATCAAAAAAACTTCTCATTATACTCTCCTTTATTGCAGTGATTCTGCTTGCATTCTTCGGCATTGGGAAAAAGGTCGGATGGTTTGGAGACGAGGCCTATGTTAAGGTTGCCGTTGAAATTGGGGAAAAGAGGAACATTACGGAGATCATCACGGCCAATGGGAAAATTCAGCCCGAGACCGAAGTAAAAATATCGCCCGATGTTTCCGGGGAGATCGTTGAGCTTGCTGTAAAAGAAGGGGATGAAGTTGTAGAAGGACAGTTTTTACTAAAAATCAAGCCGGAGAACTATATCATGATGCGAAACCGTGCTGAAGCATCCCTCAACAACGCGAAAGCAAGGGAAAAGCAGGCCGAGGCCCAACTTGTAATGCGTAAACTGGACTATGAAAGGAGCAAAACCCTTTTTGACCAGAATGCAATTTCTGAGGCTGAATTTGAGCAGTCGGAGACAAATTACAACTCCGCAAAGGCAGACAAAGAAGCAGCCATTTATACAGTGAAAAGCGCCTTGGCTTCCCTTGAGGAGGCCCAAGAGAATCTTGAGCGGACATCCATCTATGCACCCATGAATGGTACTATTTCGGCCCTTAATGTTGAACTGGGTGAACGCGTTGTTGGTACCGAGCTAATGTCAGGAACCGAAATTCTCAGGCTGGCGGACCTGAGCATGATGGAGGTCGAGGTCGAAGTCAATGAAAACGATATTGTCCGGGTAGCCCACATGGATACCGCCATTATTGAGGTGGATGCGTATCTTGATACCCGGTTCCTGGGGGTGGTTACTGAAATTCCTGTTTCAGCCAATGTCACAGGGATTACAACCGACCAGGTCACCAATTTTAATGTAAAGATCCGCCTGCTTCCCGAATCATACAGGGATAAGGTTTCAGAAAATAATCCTTATCCTCTGCGACCGGGCATGTCTGCAACAGCCGACATTCAGACTGAAGTCAGAAACAATGTGTACTCAATTCCCATTCAGGCGGTCACCACAAGGGCAATAAAAGAAGAAGTCGACGACGAGGACACTGATAATGGGGAAAACGAGACAACAATCGCTGAAAACGAGGAGAAAGAGACGGTTGTTTTTTTGGAGGTCGAAGGTAAAGCTGTAATGAAACCGGTAAAAACCGGAATTCAAAACAATACGTATATTGAGATTCTTGAGGGCCTCAGTCCGGACGACAAGATCATCGTTGCACCCTATTCAGCAGTTTCCAAACAACTGGCTGATGGAAATAGTATCGAAGTGGTTCCGGAAGACCGTTTGTATTCTGAAGATGATTAATATTTCCATAACCATGACTCATCCCCTTATCCTCAATCTGGAAACAGCAACAAATGTATGTTCAGTGGCCCTCTGCAAGGGCGAAAAAATCGTGGCAAAAAGGGAAAGTGATGAAGACCGTTCACATGGGTCGCTGCTTACTGTTTTTATGCAGGAGGTTTTGGACGAAGCCAGGGTAAAGCCAGAGGAGATCTCCGCCATAGCGGTAAGTAAAGGTCCCGGTTCCTATACGGGTCTGCGTATTGGGGTTTCGGTTACCAAAGGATTTGCCTATGCCCTGAATATTCCGGTAATCGGTATCGTTACATTACAGGCAATGGTTGTGGCTGCAAACCACCTTCTGTCCGTTCAGGAGCTAGAACAAAAGATTCCGGAAATTCTGTTTTGTCCTATGATCGATGCCCGAAGATTGGAGGTTTACACTGCACTGTATGATAAAAACAGGGCCATTGTATCTCCTGTAACCGCAACCGTGGTCGGAGAGAACAGCTTTGACAAGGAGCTGGAAGAGAACCACATTCTCTTTTTTGGAAATGGTGCGGATAAAATATCAGACATTATTCAACATCCTCATGCTCACTTTATTCAACAGGTACAACCTTCAGCTGCAGCGATGGTGCCGTTGGCTTTTTACCATTACGAAAACAGGATATTTGAAGATACCGCCTATTTTGAACCCTATTATCTCAAGGACTTTGTTGCAACTACACCGAGAAAGAAAATTCTCTGAAGTTCTCTGATAAGTTGTCACAGAAGAATTTATTTCCTTATTTTGTAACCTCGAAATTTTATTTGAAATATTAAAAATATGGCTTCAACCTCAGATTTCAGAAACGGTCTTGTACTGGAATACAACAATGATCTTTTTGCTATTGTGCAGTTTCAGCATGTTAAACCCGGAAAAGGACCCGCGTTTGTAAGAACAAAACTTAAAAGCCTAACCACAGGAAAGGTGATTGACAACACCTTCACCTCCGGGGTAAAGGTCAACACTGCCCGTGTGGAAAGAAGACCTTACCAGTATCTCTATAAGGATGACCTGGGGTATAGTTTCATGCATCTGGAGACCTTCGAACAGATCGTGATTGAAGAGAAGTTGATTGAAAATGCAGACCTTATGAAGGAGGGACAGCCCGTTGAGATTGTGGTACATGCCGATAACGAAACCCCCCTCTCCTGCGAATTGCCCCCGTTTGTTGAACTGGAGATCACCTATTCTGAACCAGGGGTAAGAGGCGACACATCCTCTTCGACGGCACTCAAACCGGCAACACTTGAGACAGGAGCCACTGTCATGGTCCCGATTTTTATAGAACAGGGCGAAATCATTAAGGTCGATACCAGGGACCGTTCCTATTCAGAGAGGGTAAAGAGATAATTTTTACCTATCTTAGATGGATAAATAATTTCCATCATGACTAGAGTGCTAAAAAGTCTGAAGACCTCCAAGTTTAAGCTCAATTCTTTACTTGATGTGACGTTAGCCATCAATGATAATGTGGCCATCAGTGAACTGGTCCGAAGATTTGAAAGGCTTCTTACTATTGATCTTTCTATTGGAAAGGTGATGTTGATCAAGTTTGGCGAAAAATGGGAGTGTATATTGAATTCAGGCTTTGCATCCGATTTTTTCAAGAAGATCAATATTGAAAAGGATCTCCTCTCCCTGAATGAAATTGAACATGTGACCTCGAAACACGACAGATTCCCGGAGGTGCTTGATATTATTATTCCCGTAGCGCATAAAGATGAACCGATCGCTTTCGTTCTGATTGGTGACATTGAGGAGGAGGGGGAAGGCATGAGCCCAATCCTTAAACATCTGCGATTTATCCAGACCCTTTCCAACATCATTGTTGTAGCCATCGAGAACAGGCGCCTGTTCAAAGAATCACTCAGACAAGAAGCGCTGAAACGTGAGATGGAGCTGGCCAGACGCATGCAGACCATGCTCATCCCCAAAGATGAGCAGCTTCCTTCAAATGGCAACATCTCGATGTTCGCCTTTTATCAGCCGCATTTTGAAATTGGCGGAGATTATTATGATGTAATTGAACTAAACGATCATGAAATCGGGTTCTGCATTGCAGATGTCTCCGGAAAGGGAATTTCTGCTGCCATCCTGATGTCTAACTTCCAGGCAAATCTTCAGGCCCTTTTTACCGAAGAGATACCGATGGATAGTTTACTGGAGAAGCTAAACAGAAGGGTCTTGAGCAGTGCCAAAGGAGAAAAATTTATAACGCTGTTCATCGCCCGGTATAATTACGAAACGCAAGAATTAAAATATGTAAATGCCGGACATAATCCCCCGATCCTCTATAAAATTAGAAGTGAAGAGATCATTCATCTTACCAATGGAACAGTCGGAATGGGGATGCTGGATGAACTGCCGTTCCTTAAGGTTCAGTCACTAACGATGAATGAACCGTCAAAATTACTTTGCTATACAGACGGACTGGTAGAGGTATTGAATGAATCGGGGATCGAAATCGGAGCTGAAAAGCTGGAGGTAGAATTAACGAACAATGAGTCCATTACTGCCAATATAGATACCATTATAAGAAAACAGGGAATTCTGGAACGCGCTGCCACAATATTCGATGACATCTCCATTCTCTGCGCCCAATTTCCCGGAATCTGAGTGGCTGTCCGTAAAGTCCGATAGCTGTAAATCCCCAAAACAATGCTAAGACCTTGTCAGCTGTCTAGTCAATATCCAAAATTTATTTGCTTTTGACGCGAACCAAATAGTAATTTCTTTTCCCCTTTTGTATCAGCAAATATCTGCTATTGATGAATGATTCGGGGTTGAGAATCATCTCCGGATCGGAGACTTTTTTCTTATTGATACTGAGTCCACCTCCCTGTATAAGCCGTCTCAGTTCTCCTTTCGATTGAAATACTTTGGTGTCTTCTGTAAGGAGTTGCATGATCTCTGCATCCATTCGCTCCGGTGCTATATCAAAATGAGGAACCCCTTCAAAAACCGAGAGAAACATCTTTTCTGGGATCCGACCCAATGTCTCCTCAGTAGCTCTTCCAAACAGAATTTCTGAGGCCTCAACTGCCATCTGGTAATCCTCCCCCGAATGCACCATCGTGGTGACCTCCTCCGCAAGCCTTTTCTGCAACACCCGAAGATGCGGTGCTTCAGCATGCTCCTTTACAAGATTTTTCACCTCTTCCATAGATAGCATGGTGAAGATTTTAATATATTTTTCTGCATCCTCATCGGAAACATTCAGCCAAAACTGATAGAACTTATAAGGGGATGTACGGTCCGGATCAAGCCATACGTTTCCTTCCTCCGTTTTACCAAATTTGCCACCGTCTGCCTTGGTGATCAACGGACAGGTAAGTGCGAACGCCTCTCCACCCTCCTTTCTCCTGATCAGCTCTGTACCTGTGGTAATATTGCCCCACTGATCGGATCCTCCCATCTGCAATTTACACCCCAATTCACGGTAAAGGTGCAGATAGTCAAAACCCTGAACCAGCTGGTAGGTAAATTCTGTAAAAGACATTCCTGTAGCTGACTCAGAGGTGACCCTTTTTTTGACCGAATCTTTGGCCATCATGTAGTTCACAGTAATGTGCTTACCGATATCACGTATGAAATCCAGAAAGGAATACCCTTTCATCCAGTCATAATTATTCACCATCAATGCCCTATTAGGAGCATGGGTCTCAAAATCGAGAAATTTAGCGATTTGTCTCTTCAAACATTCCTGGTTGTGTCTGAGGGTCTCCTCATCCAACAGGTTTCTCTCCTGTGATTTGCCACTCGGATCACCAATCATCCCTGTTGCTCCACCAACCAGGGCAATGGGTCTGTGTCCAGCATGCTGAAGGTGCTTGAGCATCATTACCCCGACCAGATGACCGATATGGAGCGAATCGGCTGTCGGGTCAATTCCCACGTATGCTGAAACCATCCCCTTCTCAAGGCAATCTTCAGTTCCCGGCATGATATCGTGAATCATTCCTCTCCATTGAAGTTCTTCTACAAAACTCATTTCAAATATTTGTTTACATCTGTTTATCAAATTTTAGCACACACAGAGCCAGTAAAACCAAAACCCACAATCCTTGTCAGTTTCAAGAAACACTTTGAAATCCATTGGTTCTATATCTTCGCATCCTCCTGACTATTCTCTTGATTCCTCTCCGGCAACAAATTTCTGAATTCCTCTCTTTTCAAATAAGGTAAAACAGTTGGAGCTAACTTCTTTAACGGACTATAAAGCAATGATTTGTCGACTATTTCAGGCTTAATAAACTCCCTCTTACTATTTGCAGCATCCAATGGCATCAGAATAATACTAATGATAAATGAAGATACAAAGAGCCCAAAAACCATACCTGCAGCACGATTAATAAAACTAAGGGCAACAGCCTTAATCAGCTTGTCGACCATAAACGCAGCAAGATGTACCACCAATACAATAAAAATAAAAGCAACTGCAAATGAGATCAGGTTGAGGTGCTCAGGATTGATCTCAAACCAGTTGCTTAAAACAGCACCTGCCTGTTCGTGAAACCTTATTGCTCCCAAAACACCCAGTACAAGGGCGGCTAAGGATGCGATCAGATAGATCAAGCCCTTACGAAACCCCCTGTAGAGCGCCCAAAGCAATGGAATAGCGAGTATGATATCAAGGATATTCATTCTTAAAATGCGACAACAAAATAAACAAATCATTTTCAATAAAGGAGTAAAAATGAACCCAATTATAATAAAGAAAGTAAAATTTGGCCTCCGGCTATTGATATTTTTGCAAAAATAGGTATCTTTTCAATCCTAAAACAAAGCGCCATGGAAATCAAAAAATTCAGAAACAACTACGGACTTGAACTGATAACAACCTCCCATTCAGAAATTGCTCTGGGAAATCTTGTATGGGATCCACTAATAGGAACGCCTGGATTGTCCCATCCCGGAATGCCAGGAAATATCTACACAGCCTTTCTGGACGCAGGGCTTATTGATAAGAATGAATTTACTCTCTTTAAAAAAGAGAGCACGGAAATTGAGCTAATTCCCGCCCAGTTCGCAGATAAAAATGTAGATGTGAATTCGGAGCTGATCGCTGAACTACATCACCCGGTTTTGGGTAAAATCGAAGGGGATTTCAAGCTGGAGGCAATCAGTAAATTCAATTTCGGAGAGCTTCAGGTCAGGATCATGGACAACCTGCTCAGGGTGAAAATCGACCAATATCTTGAACAGATGAAAGAGAAGAAGTGGAAGGATTACGACGGCAGGATCAGGAGAGTGCATATGATCACTGAGCTCTATTACGGTTCAATAAAACTGATTGTCGAAAAATCACTCAGCGGAAAGATGGATGCTGCACTTGAAAAAAGCAGGATCAAAATTCTCTCCAAAGCATCCAGCAGCAGCTCAGTGGAATACTCCTTTTCCCACGACGAAGCTCCGTTTGCCATGCGGATTGAACAAGTGAGAAGTTTCAATGGATAAATTCACCCAGGTAAGCCTCACATTCGAGCGTGAAAAATAAACATTCCTATATCGCTGCTTTCGACCTCGACAAAACCCTGCTTTCTGTCAACAGCAGCCGACTCGTCGTAAAAATGTCGCGCAGTTTCGGACTGATGAAAAGGCGGGAGTATAATCAGGCCATATTTTACTCTTTAGTTTATAAGTTCGACCTTAAAAATCCAAATGAAATACTTTTATCTATGATGCAATGGATAAAAGGTTTAAAAGAAAAAGAGGTTATCTATCTTGCGGGGAAGCATATTGTTCCGGAGATGCAAAAAAATATCCGGCAGGAAATGGTGAGTGCGCTTGAATTTCATCGGAGCAACAATGCCCGCCTGGTCCTGCTCTCCTCGGCCCTGCCATATTTTTGTAATCCTATTGCTGAATACCTCGGGATGGATGATGTTGTCTGCTCCAGGCTCGAAGTAAACAATGGATATTTTACCGGAAATCCGATCAATAAGCTTGTGTTTGGTGAAGAGAAGGCGGCAAGAATGAAGGCGTATTGTCATGTAAACAATTTCAGTCTAACAAGTACCTGGTACTATGGCGATGCCTATTCCGACCGGTTTATCCTGCAAAGTGTAGGGCATCCTGTTTGCGTAAAACCTGAGATCAAACTCGGCTGGCTGGCAAAGAAAAAGGGCTGGAAGATCATTTAACACGTCTTGCCACATACACCCATATTCGAATAACGACATTTTTACCAGGTGAACGCTCTTTTTACCCGCTCGCAGTCAAGCTACAATGACCTCACATACGCAACCGGGGAATCCAAAATTTGTATTCTATCATTGTTACTCTCCTTTATTGTGCTAATATCTAGCAGTTTATCAACTACTTCGTCGGTAATCTGTGCAGGCACACTGATGGCACTCCTGATCATCGTTGTCAACAACTTTTCGTTGGTGGTGATCGGCTTCACCTTGGATGTTGTTGCACCGGCGGCACCTACCTCCAGGCAAGTCTCTCTGAGTATATCGATCCTGTCCTCATCGGAAAAAATAGAGATCTCGCAGTTATCCTGGGGCATCATCGATTTGCCAATTTTTGATTTTTCAGCATCCGTGTCCAATCTTTTTCGCCAACTGGTTCCTGACTTCAGCTGATCGATGGCTGCAATAATCTGCTCCATGCTTGCTGCGTTCTTTTGCTTTCCAATTTTCATCCGTGTATCGATCAATCCAATCGATACAGGTGTCTGATAAATAAAACCCTTCCCGGCTTTATCCAGTCTTCCCTGTTCAACAAGCAATTTTATTACACTTTCTGAATCCTGTTCAGGCATCACAAGGTGAACGATCTCCTTTTCTGCGGGGATCGTGATCCTGATCAGCCCCAATTGATCCCTGATATCATTGCCTGTCCCGAAAGTAATCAGTGGGACTGCGATACCAAGATCAAGTGCGATCCGGGCCAGCTGATCACCACTGCCCGGATCTGAAAGAACACAGATCACGTACGACAATTTATTCATCAAAAGAAGTCCATTCTCCTCAATATTGAATTCATTCAGGGCAATCACATTGAATTCCGGAGGTTCTTTAGAGAACTCCATGAGCTCCTGGGCAAAAACAGAACCCCTTCCGGGAACATGCAAATCGCCAATTTTTATGATTGCGCGAATAACCGCTTCAGAGTTCTTCCTGGGAATCGTAAAACGAAACACCCGTACAGAAGCACTTTCCAGTTTTGTAATTTCACCGGGCAAACCGAAAGAACGTGACTTGATCCGCTCCCTGACAATCCTTCCGGTTTCGTCATAAACCAGCACCTCAATCTTTTTCAGAAAATCGGTGATCTTTTCGGCAAGCAGTTGGTTGACTATGCAGGTGATCCTGCTTACCCTGTGTGGGGTATAGATCCCTTTTGCCATTTGGGTTCGCCAAACAGCCCTCGAGGGTGAAAAAGCCCTCTTCTCCCTTGAATCCTGGTCGCTATTTTGCATCTTCATCTGAACTTTGTTTGTTTTCGATGGAGTGTTTCTGCTTCGCCCTGGTATACAGGCCGAAGGTCAATACCGTAATAATCGGAAATGCTGAGGCCAGGGCAAGGATGCCAAATCCATCAGAGATCCGGAGCGCCCCTCCGATACTGAGTCCCATGGCAAGAACAAGGGGAACCGTAACAGGACCGGTAGTTACACCGCCGCTATCCCAGGCCATCGCAGCATACTCCTCTTCACTAAAAGCTGTAAGTATTATCAATAAGATATATGGGGGGACGATCAGCCATATCAACGGCAGATCGAACAGGATCCTTGAAAAGCCCAGTGTAATGCCGATCCCTACGCCGATGGACACGATCTGCACAATTTGTTTCTGCTTTATCGCACCGACTGTCAGATTCTCGACAGTCAGACCAAGGGCATTCAGCGCTGGCTCTGCAAGGGTTGCTCCAAATCCCATTCCAAAGGCAAAGACCAATACCAGGATCAGTCCCAATACAGTAAGTTTTTTTCCAAACAATGGTGCCTGCGTAATAATATGCTCATATGTTTTGTCCTGCGGATTGTATCTCTCTTCATCAAATTCAATACGCTTGAGCTCCCCCTGTTCATCGATCATGTTGAAGTACTCCTTTGTTGCTCCTCCCTGTGATATTCCTTTAAACAGAAGCGTAGTATCGAAGTTACTGATCTCCATGCGGTCGATATACTTATCCTCTTTCGCGAAGGCCCTGGGGAGCTCACCGCCCACCTCTCCTCCCAATGAGGCCAGACCCAGGCGTATGCCGGAAGTTAACAGGATCATTCCGATCAGTGAGAATATAATCCCGAGAGCGACCTCATCCTTGTACCTGATCTTCTCCTTTAACAAAAGAATCAGCACGATCAAAAGCAGCAGCGAAAGCGGCACAACGGCACGAACGCCTGCCGTGGCCTCCTCCTTTATCACATCGATAAAATGGGAGGAGGTACTTTCCTCTTCCGCGGCTGCATCTGCCGAAGATATTCTGCTTCTTTCATAATCAGAAGCCTTGCTTTTAAGCCAATCGGACAATGAGAGGATCCCGAGCATATTCTTTTGCACGTCAGCACTATTCTGTAATGTAAGAAGAAACTCGTTGTAGGCTCCATCGGAACCAAAATATGAACGCCTTCCCTCTTCGCCGGCATGGGTGAAAGCATGGCTCATGAGCTGCTCCTGGCTTTCAAAAACCCGCAAAGCCTGTTCCCGGTTCTCAGGGGAAAAAAAGGCTTCTTCATTGGTGGGCTGCGGGGCAATACTGTTCAGGAACAGTCCCAAACTAAGGACTGCCATAATAGGAAAAGCAGATGCTAACAGTATAATTCCAAATCCACCACTGCTGCCCTGTCCTTTACCGGATGAACGGGATACACCAATACCCAGTGCCAGAACAAGGGGCACGGTGACAGCCCCCGTGGTAACCGCGCCACAGTCCCAGGCCAGTCCGATAATCTTGCTGAGATTATCATTGAAGTAGGCATACACCGATACAAGAAGCAACACCGGAATGATGACATATATAAAAGGTTTTATTGACCAGCTATAATAAAACCTGAACATCCCCAGAGCAACGGCAATCCCCACACCAATGCCAACCGACATGATCAGATAGCCGGCATAGGGTTCCAGCAACATATACAACAGTGGAGAATCCCAGGCAGTGATGGCAGAGCCGGCCGTTCTTAATGAGCTGATGGCAGGTTCTGCCAGGGTAGCTCCAAATCCCAATATCAATCCAAAAACTGCGATGATACCGATCCCTACACGCTGCGGCATCTTAATACCCACCCGTTCCCCAAGTGGCATCAGGCCCAGAATCAGGCCTTCAAGAAAAAAAGCCAAACCAAAAACCACCAATGTTATACCCGCTGCTGTACCGACAGCATTGGCTAAAGGAACACTTAAGATTAGCGTTTGGAAGAGGATCAAATAGAAGATGATAAATGCAACAGCTTTGATTTGCTCTTTGATCCGGACCCATGCATATTTGATTAGCATGGAAATCGATTCTCCCAGGGGGATTTTTAGTTTTTTTCGCATACTTAATATCTTAACAGAGATTATGTTATAAAAATAAACTTTTTTTTTAAACGAAAAACTTTTTTCGACTCACCGGTTTCATACCCCTCATACTGATTCTTTTGCAACCGTCACCAATTTATTACAGTCATAACTTTATCGAAGAATTTCAAAGCTAAGATGAAATTCATCAAATAAAAGTAGCGACAATGAAACTTATGGGCTATATTGCTTGTCTTATGTATTAGTCATCATTCTCTATAGAATAACATTATATTACGGGTTTTAACTTTGTTGAGCCCGACTATTCGGTTTATTTTGTCAGATAAAAGATAAAAATCATGAAACAAAGAAATGGTATTGTAAAGGTTACAAGCATCTTATTTCTGATGCTTTTCATTGGATCAGCAGCATTTTCCCAACAACCACAAACCGGTTTTTCATACCAGGCAGTTGCCAGGGATGATGCCGGGGATCCACTCTCTTCACAACCACTTACTGTAAGAATCTCAATCCATGAAGGAGATGCCGAAGGCCTGTTGATATGGCAGGAGGACCATGATGTTACTACCAATAAACTTGGCATGTTCAACCTGGTTGTCGGCGGACCGGATGGTTACGGACAATCGGGAAAGGTTGAGTCATTCAATGATATTGACTGGTCGACCGTACAATACTTTCTGAATGTAAGGGTGAAGAAGGATAAAGATTACCTGAATATGGGTGGCTCACCCATTCAGACAGTACCTGTAGCACAGTTCGCACAGTCGGCAAAATCAGCCAAAGGAGCAGCCGGCAATTTCGCTGTGCAGGCCGACAAGGTGGCCGGAGAGGGAGAGGCACTTTTTGAGGTGAAAAGATCCGATGGCAGTATTGCCTTTGCTGTTTATGAAGACATGGTTTGGGTCTATGCAAACGATGATACAAAAGGAATCAAAGGCGGTTTTGCGGTGGGCGGATACAATCCTTCCAAAGCGACCCCTGAAGAATACCTGCGGATCACGCCCGATAGTATCCGCATGTATATCAATGAAGAAGATACCAAGGGGATCAAGGGTGGATTTGCCGTGGGCGGATACAATAGCTCCAAAGCACCGAACGGTCAGTACCTTTATGTGTCTGGCAATAATGCGGTAGATGATGATTACTCGATCGCCCTTGGGGTTGAAGCTGAAGCATCGGGGTCCTATTCAACTGCAGTAGG
>CAYSMO010000036.1:0-17201 GCA_964432125.1 uncultured Bacteroidaceae bacterium
TCATGGAAAAGGCCGCAAAGATCCTCGACGAATTTGAAATTCCATTTGAAATCAATGCACTATCGGCACACCGCACACCACAACAGGCAATGGACTTTGCACGTGGAGCATACGAACGCGGTATACGCGTAATTATCGCTGGAGCAGGAGGAGCAGCACATCTGCCAGGTGTTGTCGCAGCACTCACACCCGTACCTGTTATCGGAGTGCCCATCAAGGCATCCATCTCCCTCGACGGATGGGATTCACTGCTCTCCATTGTCCAGATGCCTCCGGGAATACCGGTAGCAACCGTTGGAATCGACGGTGCACAAAACGCAGGGATTCTCGCAGCCCAGATTCTTGCAACAGGCGATGAGAAGGTATTGGAAGAAGTAAAGAAATTCAAGGCCGGTCTCGAAGGCAAAATCGTGAAGGCCAACGAAGAACTGAAAAGTGTGAAATATAAGTTCAAAACCAACTAAGCCGCACACCATGTAACACAAACGAGATATGAAATACGCACGCATCATGCGGGCAATCATCAGACCGGAAATAATCATTCCGGTCTTTTTTTTGTCCATTTTTCAACCGACGGCCGGACAATCGTTCTATCCCGGAGCACGCAGCCTGGCCCTGGGGGGCATCAGTGCCATCAGCACCTCCCCAACACAAGGACATCAAAATCCGGCCCTGCTGGGACATGCTAAAGGCCCCTCTTTCTCTACCGGTCATGCCCGTCCATTTGTAATCAAAGAGCTGGGGATCTCCTCCCTGGAAGCTGTCATCACAGCTCATCCCGGTGCGTTTCAGTTCAAAACATATACCTGCGGACTCCAGGGGTACAGAACCATCTCTTCCGAACTGGGATTCGGCATGGCCCTCTCGGAAAAACTCACCGCGGGAATCTCTTTTAATTACGGAAACACAATCGCCTATGATCAATGGAACTATCTCTGGAGCATCTCACCCGGAGCGGGCATTTATTACACCATCTCCTCCCGCACCTCTGTGGCCCTCCTGCTGAACAGCCCGTTCTCCTTAGGAAACTACCACAGCTACGGTCCGCTGCTCCCATCAACACTATCCACAGCCCTCTCCCATGAGATATACCAACACACCACCTTGCTCGCCGAAGCAACCTACTCGAACGCTGACCTGCTGAGGCTCAAAACCGGCCTTGCATGCCGGCTGAACCGATCCGTAATCCTCCTTTCCGGCTACCACTCGAAACCCCATTCCCTCTCCTTTGGCACCACCTTTGAGCTTGGCACGCTGCAGATCGACCTGGCATTCCGCTGGTCGGCCATCCCCGGTATCACCCCGGCCATCACACTTTCATACACTCCCCGGCAATGAAACAGCTCCTGCTCATAACGCTTCTGTTGCTCAGCATGCTACATGCCGCCTCCCAGGAAACCCCTATGCTGGAGGAGCTTACAGAAAGAATCGTGGACAACGGTGATGAAGCTGATGCTGAGCGTGTTCATGAAATGCTCTCCGACCTGCTTCGCAATCCCCTGAACCTGAACACCTCTTCCGAGCGCGATCTGAATGCGTCAGGCCTGTTTACACCCTTTCAGGTCTATGGCATCATCAAATACCGTGAAAAGTACGGATCCTTTTTCAGCATCTACGAGCTGGCGGCCATCCCAGGGTTCACACAGGAAATGCTGAAAGCGGTAGCTCCGCTGATCGCGCTTTCAGAGGGGCCTGGAAGAGATTCCCGGCAGGTGCATAAAGGAATGCTGCTAACCAACCTGGCGATCAGAACCCCTGCCCCACTTGCTTATCTGGCCGACTCCGTCACCCCTCCTCATTATCCCGGATCGCCCCTGAAATTCACCAGCCGGCTCAGGTACGATGCGGGTGAACGGTGGTCGGCCGGTGCGGCGTTTGAAAAGGACCCCGGCGAACGGTGGACCAACGGAAACAGCCCCGAACATTTTACCGGGTACCTGGCATATACCTCCGATAAGCTCCTTTCAAAAATGATACTGGGAAATTTCAGGCTCCACCGTGGTATGGGGCTGATCCACGGACTGGGTTTCAGCTCAGGGGGGACAGGGGCGACGACAGACGGATACAGGAGATCGTATGCGAAACCATTTGCCTCAACGATGGAGTATGACTACTACCGGGGGGTATATGCCGAGGTATCGAAGCATCAATGGACGGCTGACCTCTTCTGCTCAGTGAGACCGGAGGATATCTCGCTCTTCAGGCTGAAGGCCCCGGTGAACCTGTTCGATCAGATCAGGAGGACCGGTCTGCACCGCACCGACCCGGAACGCAATGGCTTCAACCTGGCACACCAGTACGCAGCAGGATTATCAGTCAACCGGTCAGCTGAAAAATGGTACATAGGATGGTCCGCTACAGGGTCAAAAATGGAATTAACCAATCGGGGCAGGGATTCTGTTCACCTCGTTGCTCCAGGTATATTGAAGGAGGAGGCCCAGGGCGGACTCTCATTTTATGGCGTAGGCTTTGGCAAGGGCTATGAACTGTTTGGTGAGGTGGCGGTGGACCACCATGCCAGTATGGCTCTGCTTGCCGGTGGCACCTTTGAGATCAACCCTGCATTGCTGCTGAATCTCTCTTTCCGGACCTACCAGCCGGAATACGCCGGTCAGACCCCAAAAGCATATGGTGCAAAAACAAAGCCCGGGAATGAAACAGGCATCCACTGCGGGATGAACATTGCACCATTCAGCAACGCACGGCTGTACCTCTTTACCGATATTTCGGGGGAAAGCAATGTTCCCGGGTACGGGAGCGACCCCGGCTATTCCATCCGCAATAACATGCGGTTAAGCTATGCTTTTACGAATGGACCCGATCTTGAGTTCAGGATTACAGGACGCTCACGGCAGAAAAAGCTATCCGAAACAAGGTCGGGCAATAGCGCTTATGCCACGAACCAACAGAACAGGTACCGGCTGAAGGGGTCATGGGACCTCTCTGAAAAGCTTGTATTGTCGGGCAGAATCGAACTGGCAATCCTCCATTCAGGCGGGGAAAAACAGACAGGAAAGGTGATCTATTCACAGGTAAAAGTGATTCCGAAAGAGAAGATCAGGCTCACCTACCGCTATCTTGCGTTCAACTCAAATCACTGGGAGAACCGCATCTACACCTATGAACCGGGGGTTAGGTATAGCTTCCTTTTTCCGGCCTGGTATGGCAAAGGAACCAGAAATATCCTAACCGTCTCAGCCAAACTGAACCGTTGGCTCACTGTACGATCAAAACTGGGCATGACAGCATACACCCACCGCCGTGAAACCGGTTCGGGACATGATATCCGGCCGGGAAATCGCGTATGGGATGGGGAAATGCAAATACAGCTTGACTTCTAACTCTTTCAGTCAAATTTCAGGTCACGAATATTCAGCTGGGTACTCTTCCGTCCCCTGTACTCATTCTCCTCCACAGAGTAGCAGATATCGAACGACTTACCCTGACAGATCTTTTCAAACATTTTCCCTTTTTGAAAAGCGATGGCAGTAAATACCTTGAATGGGTTCTCCTCCTGTACCAGGTTCAGCCGCAAATGATCCCCTTCGGTCCCGACCCGCTTACCCATGCCATTGTCAGACACGTTTTCGGTCAGGAAAACCGGTGCATTGTTCTCCGGACCAAACGGATGAAACTGGTTCAGCACCCTCACGAATTTCTCATCGATCTCAGCCAACTGCAGTTCCGTATCAATTTCCACTACTGGGATCAATTGATCCTGGTGAATATTTTCACCGATATACTCCTCGAAACAACGGGTAAACTTTTTAATATTATTCACCTTCATTGTGAGTCCGGCCGCATACTTATGTCCGCCAAAATTCTCCAGCAGGTCACTGCATGACTCAATCGCCTGGTAAACATCAAATCCATTAACCGATCGCGCCGAACCGGTTGCCAGACCGTCTGACATGGTAAGGATCACCGTCGGCCGGTAATAATGCTCCATCAACCGCGATGCCACGATCCCAATCACACCCTTGTGCCACTCAGGGTTGTACAGCACTGTCGACTTCTGCTCCTGAAGCAGCTTATCACGCTGAATCATCTCCACCGCCTGTCGTGTAATTGAGGTATCGACATCACGACGCTCAATGTTGATCGTATTGATATTTTTGCTGATCGCCATGGCATGGTCCGGATCGTTGCTCACCAGCAGTTCAACGGCAGTATTGCCCGACTCCATTCTGCCTGCAGCATTTAGCCTGGGTCCAATTTTATAGACAATATCCTCAATAGTAATCTGCTTATCATTAAACGCGGCCACATTCTTAATGGCCTGAAGCCCTATCCGGGGTGAATCGGTTAATTTCTTAAGTCCGTGGAATGCCATTACCCTGTTCTCTCCGTTGATGGGTACAATATCTGAAGCGATGCTTACCACCACCAGGTCGAGAAAGTGTATAATCTCATCGAAAACAATGCCCATCCTTGCAGCAAGTGCCTGGACAAGTTTAAAGCCGACCCCGCATCCCGACAACTCCTTATAGGGATAATTGCAATCAACCCGCTTGGGGTCCAGTACTGCCACTGCATCGGGCATCTCATCGCCCGGATTGTGGTGGTCGCAGATAATGAAATCGATCCCTTTCGACCGGGCATAGGCCACCTTCTCCACAGCCTTGATCCCACAATCGAGCGCGATAATCATTCGGTATCCCTTCTCAGCGGCATAATCTATTCCTTTCTTAGATACCCCGTAGCCTTCGCTGTAGCGGTTAGGGATATAATAATCGATATTTTTCAGGTGATCTTTAAGAAAGGAATACATGAGTGCCACCGCAGTGGTTCCATCGACATCGTAGTCGCCGTACACCAGCACTCCCTCCTCACTGGCCATGGCTGCCAGGATACGATCGACAGCAACATCCATATCCTTCATCAGGAAAGGATCGTGCAGTTGGGTGAGCTCCGGCCGGAAAAAAGCCTTGGCTGCGTCAAAAGTAGTGATCCCCCTCTGCACCAACAGGTTAGCGAGTACTCTATTGATGCCGAGTGATCTGCTTAATGCAAGAACCTCGGCTTCAGAACCTTGTGATTTTATGACCCAGTTTTTCTCCACTCCCCCCAAATTGTATTCATGCAAAATTAACATAATCCTTGATCTTCGATGTCTTAAATCTTCGATATATTTTTACTTATCTTTGCCCCATCATTTGAAAACAGGTACAAACATGGCTCACACAGACCTTTCAGAACAGGAACAGATTCGGCGGCACTCGCTTGAGGAGATACGTAAACTGGGCATCGATCCCTATCCGGCGGCGATGTTCGAGGTGTCGCATAAAGCAGCAGAGGTAAAAAATAAATTTGACAAGGAACAAGATTCTTTGAAGGAGATCACGCTCGCTGGAAGGATCATGAGCCGGCGGATCATGGGGAGCGCCTCTTTTGCTGAGCTGCAGGATGAGTCGGGCCGGATCCAGTTTTACATCCGCAGGGATGACATCTGTCCGGACGAGGACAAAACCATGTATAATACCGTATTTAAGAAACTGCTTGATATTGGCGATTTTGTCGGTATTAAGGGCTTCGCCTTCAGAACACAGATGGGTGAGATCTCTGTGCACGTCGAGGAAATGACTGTTTTAAGCAAATCCATCCGTCCGCTTCCCATCGTGAAGGAGAAGGATGGGAAGACTTACGACGCGGTAACCGACCCGGAGTTCAGGTACCGGCAGCGGTATGTCGACCTGGTGATCAATCCGGAGGTACGGGAGCTGTTCCGCAAGCGAACGCAGATCTACAATTCACTCCGGGAACTATTTAACAGCAAGGGATACCTCGAGGTGGAGACACCGGTTCTACAACCCATTCCGGGCGGAGCAGCAGCACGTCCGTTTATCACACACCACAACGCGCTGGACATGCCGCTCTACCTGCGTATTGCCAATGAACTGTATTTGAAAAGGCTGATCGTCGGAGGTTACGATGGCGTCTATGAATTTTCGAAAGACTTCCGCAATGAAGGCATGGACCGTACCCACAATCCGGAATTTACGGTGATGGAGATCTACGTCGCCTACAAGGATTATCACTGGATGATGGACTTTACCGAAGAGATGATCGAGAAGGTGGCACTTGATCTGCATGGCACAACGAAGTTACAACTGGGTGAAAAAGAGATCAATTTCAAGCGTCCCTTCAAACGCATCACCATGACAGATGCCATCAAAGAGCATACTGGGTATGAGATCTCAGACAAATCCGAGAAAGAGTTAAGGGAGATCTGCGATACACTGGATATCGAAACGGACCCTTCTATGGGCAAAGGGAAGCTGATCGATGAGATTTTCGGAGAGAAGTGCGAAGGGCACTACATCCAGCCCACCTTTATTATGGACTATCCTGTGGAGATGTCACCGTTGTGCAAGAAACACCGCGACAACCCGGAGCTCACCGAGCGATTTGAGCTGATGATCAACGGCAAGGAGATCTGCAATGCCTATTCCGAGCTGAACGATCCCATCGACCAGTACGAACGGTTCAAGGAGCAGCTGAAGCTCTCAGAAAAGGGAGACGACGAAGCGATGTTTATCGATATGGACTTTGTTCGGGCATTGGAGTACGGTATGCCCCCAACCAGTGGAATGGGAATGGGCATAGACCGGTTGGCTATGCTGATGACCAACAAAAGTAGCATCCAGGATGTGCTGTTCTTCCCACAGATGAAACCGGAAACCAAAGCAAAAACGGTGGTTAGCCCTGTTGAAGAATACACCACCCTCGGCATCCCGGAGGAGTGGGTAGGGCCTCTGCAGTTACTGGGATACGACACATTGGAGAAGCTGAAGGCTGTTGAAAAACCGGGCAAACTGCATCAGGAGATGATGGGATACCGGAAGAAGCACAAGCTTGAGATCGGAACAGTAACGCTGGAAGAGGTAACAGAATGGATTGGCTGATTTGTGGTATTCAAGAATGAGTCCATCAGGTTAAACCACATTATTGGTTTCTTTTTCCTGGTCGTCGCAGTTTTCTTTATTTTCAAAAAATAAATTCTTTCTTTAAAATCACATAGCATCCTATATCGACATTAGGATACCCTGTCAACAGGAATTTTAGTGTTTTTCGAAGTCTCATTCATCTCTTTTGTTAGAATAAACAGATTAAAGTCTTCAATCATACGCTTAAAGATTTTGCTGTTTTTTTCCTCGATTCCCGATAAAACAGGATCATCTTCCTCATAATCAGCAAATCGATTCACGGGATCATCATAATAGGAGTAGATCGACCATTTTCCCTTATTGTATTCCAGGGCACTTAGGTTTTCAACCCAGTCCCCGGAATTCAGGTACAACACTTCGTCTCCCTGCCTGTTTCGTACCACCTCCATTTTAGGTTGATGAATATGCCCGCAAATAACGTAATCATACTGCTTTAATAAAGCAAAGCGGGAAGCTGTCTTTTCATAATTATTCACAAATTTCACAGCGCTTTTTACTG
Organism: uncultured Bacteroidaceae bacterium; assembly: GCA_964432125.1. Lineage (GTDB taxonomy): Bacteria > Bacteroidota > Bacteroidia > Bacteroidales > M55B112. The sequence continues at coordinate 7,447 of CAYSMO010000036.1, forward strand.
AATCCTTCACCCTTTTCGAAAGGGAGATCCTTCCGTATCCGAAAAATTTACTGGCCTTATTAACAATTAAATTGATGATAATTAAAAGATCATACCCCTTTCCCCCAAGCCTGGCAATCCACTTCGAGTGTTCCATTGTTATATCAAAAACATCTCCATGAAAAAACCAGGCCGTTTTCCCCCCCAGATCGAGCAATAGCTTATTAACAATATGTAACTCACCCAAACTAAAACCTTCAAATTTCCTCAACAACTCATCATGGTTGCCTGTTATGTAGTAAACTGTGGTTCCTTTGGTTAGTAGCGTGCCGATGTACCGTATGATCTTCAGATGGGATTTGGGAAAATACCGCTTACTGAATTGCCAGATATCGATGATATCACCATTGAGAATAAGGATCTCTGGTTTAATTGACTTGAGGTACCTGAGTAATTCTTTTGCTTTGCATCCGTAAGTGCCGAGATGAATATCTGATACGACTACAATTTCCAGCTTACGCTTAGCCATCTTTTTTCCCTTACCCGGTAGTTTCATCGGAGATTTGCATTATAAACCAATCTACAAGAATACACATACAAGGAAACTTGTACGTTGTGTCAAGTTTAATCTTACGTTAAATCGGTATCAAGTTTTCTTTAGAAGAAAAATGGTTGTCTGCATCGTTGAAGATACAAACCCTTGCCATCCTGGAGGAATGTTTACAGAAAAAAGAACAAACCTTATCTGTCAATACTAATTCCTGAACTGGTGACTTACTGGTGGAAATAATCCCAGAAAACCCAGCAGCGTAAAGACCCCCACGATTAAAACACCGACCAGGGCTGCAATCACAATACTTCTGTAATCATCAGAACGTTTTATGATGATGCCTGCAAAGGCCCAAACCACGGACAGACCGATATAAGGATTGTTGGTTCGAATGATGGAAAGCAGGACAATAAGGGTACCGATGGCGATCATGATGATGGTCCAGATGTGCTGCTGAATACCAAATCCATTCCATCCGACATGCACAAGCAAAGCTGTTACATTGGCAATGGTTGCGATGCAAATCCATCCCAGGTAGATGCCAAATGCCGCTTTTACCAGTCCCGGAGGAAGATCCCTGATCTGAAGATTAACCAGGATAAGAGAGACCAGTATCCCTGTCATAGCCACCAATGACCACGGAAGCTTTTGATAATGCCATACCACAATCCAGAGTGCATTGAATACACAGGAAATAATAAACAACAGGTTAATCCTGACCCCAATGTCCCTGTAGGCTGGCAAAAATTGAGCAACACAGTATCCGGCCAACAACAGGTAAATGATGCCCCATATTGAAAAGGTGATGCCTGCCGGAACAAAGAGGTTGGGATAGGCGTTCGACAACTCTCCGGTAGTTTTACCGTTGATGGGCAATGCATTGGCCAGGTAATTCATAAATACCATCGCTGCAAAAAAAAGTAAGGTCAGAAAACGAAGCATAGCTATAAGGATTGGTTTCATTAAAGGTATGACTTTTTCTCAAAAAAATGAAATCCCCGGCAACCTCAACCTATCCCCTTTTATCGTAAAGATCCATACATATCCCTCTATACCAAATTGCAAAACCATTTGGGGGATTATACCCATGTAGCTTTGCTTACTATTCTGATCACGAAAGGGATCATGATCTTTGGCTAAAAGATCCGGCCTCGGGAAAAAACCTTATGTGGCTTTTACATCAGTGCTGTACAATCTTTCCGGGAAGTACTCTACTTAATCACCATTTTTTTATCTTTGCAGCGGAGAAATGCCGGAGTGGTCGAACGGGGCGGTCTCGAAAACCGTTGTCCGCCTTACGGTGGACCGGGGGTTCGAATCCCCCTTTCTCCGCCAATAAAAGATAATCCCCGACAGCACCAGATGGAGGGGGTTTATTGTTTCTGAAGCTCTTTGAAAACGACTGTAAGGAGTTTTCATAAGAGTAAAGGAACAATAAACCGAGCTGCGACCTCGGGAGCAGCGTGGATTATCCATTATTGAAGCCCTCCTTTCAGGGGATCATGTAAATAATCCCCCTTTCTCCGCCAATAAAAGATAATCCCCGACAGTAGCTATTTAAGAATTAATTAATCTTATCTTTAAATCAATTATAGTATTAGTATTACCTTTATCAATAAATCTATTCAATCCAAAATGAAAAAAATCAACGCTTTATTCGTATTCTTGATTGTATCAGCAATCTTTTTCAGTTGTAATTCTGATCCCGATCCCGATAACGAACTGACTGGGCTAGTCAGTTTTGCCGATGATCCTACCTATAGCAACGATGTTTTAACATTTAAAGCTCAAATTCAATACGGCTTCGCAGGTGAATCAATTGAAATTGAATACAAAATCATGTCAGGGGAAACTGAAATTTCTAATGGCAAAAAATTAGCGAGTAATAATCCGGATGGATTAGGCATTTGGTTCGAAACTGACCCAGTTAGCTATAACCTTCCTTCTGCGCAATATAGCGGACAAACCATTACTGTTTGGTTGGATCCGGACAATAAAATTACAATTCCGGAATACACAACCGATACATACATTGATCTTTATAAAAAGGAATCTATAACTATACCTTAGTATTGTAAGTATTAATTCTATTATACTTTTCTTTTTTTTCCTTATTCTCGCAATTCAAAAAGTCAGGATAAGTGTGCGTGTCAATTAACAATACCTTGTAAAAGATAGTATATTTGCAATTATCCAAACAAAAAGCTTTTATACTCCTTTTCAATCATGCAAGGTAATATTTCATTAAAAAGCCGGCATATCATCTTTTTTCTGGCATTTTTTTCATGTCATCTTTCCGGACAAACCGACTACCAATGGTGGAATAATAAGCATGATTATGATGATTCAAAATACTGGACCGAATACATGATTCTCTCTCCCAAATTCATGGGGCCCAATGCGCTGCCGGTTCCTGAGATGTACAGTGGAACAATCCCAACGAACCACCATCTTGAAACTGGGCTGGAAGGACACTACAGCAAAGGCGATCAGACAGCCAATCTTTACCTGAACTATAACTTCCCTCTTTTCACTGACAGGGCCACGCTACAGGTCAGTTATCGCCCGGTTGAAATCTACCGAACTGACACAATAACCAGGGATATAAGAAGATCCAGGGAACTGGAACCGGAAGGATACAGCGTTGGCGATTTCTATGTAACAACCCTTGTGCAACTTATCAGGGACCACGACCGACTTCCCGATTTGATGATCTCTGCCAATATTAAAACAGCATCTGGAAACAATCTTTATGCAGCCAGGCACACTGATACACCCGGATATTGGTTTGATGCTACAATGGGGAAAAGAATCAAAAGGCAAGGACCCCTGGTTCAATACCATCAAATATACGCAAAAGCTGGCTTCTATTCTTTCCAAACCTATTCAAAAAAACACTATCAGAACGATGCCTTTCTATATGGTGCAGGTATGTTAACAGCTTTCAGAAAGATGAATATGTTGCATCAGCTGACTGGTTTTGCCGGTTATTTTAAAAACGGCGACAGACCCTTGGCTTACAGGTTTATTCTTGAAAACAGAACCACCGGGAAAACCGGATACAGATTCATGTACCAGCAGGGTCTGCATGACCTGAATTACTCGACGATCAGATGTACCATTTCATTCAATCTAAACTAAATCCATGAATAATCCATGCTAACAATGGTTAGGAAACAGGTTAAATGTACTTTTTTATACTTTTTATTCAGATATTTGTATACAGAAATGCCTCTTTAGCTCAGTTGGCAGAGCAGCTCATTCGTAATGAGCAGGTCGGGGGTTCAAGTCCCCTGAGAGGCTCGGTTCTATTCATACAGGCAGCTCAGGTGAGCTGCCTGTTATTTTTTATTCCGTTTTTTTTGCCTGGATCATCATTCCAAGGCAACCGAAATACTCCAATTTATCCTGCTCAGACATATCGTTTGCCAATACTTCAACAGATATCTTCAATCGCTGGGTTCTATCGATATTCAAGGTAAGCATCGCCAGATAATCATCATCTTTATTGTCATAGATAACTTCATCTGTCTCAGCTTTAATGAGTTTCAAATGAATAGGCTCAAAAAGTTCTGATGTACAAAAATTGATCTTATATTGTTTGTCACCATAAAGTACCAAACTATAAATCATCTGATCGCCTGCCCCGACAATATTGCTTCTGGACTGACCATCATATTTAAATCTCGGCCCGGGATTAACATTGCACTCGGAATAAAGATGAAATTTCTTGCACGAATTTTTTTGAGCTATCAGGCCGGGAACAGACAATATCAGAGCCAATATAATAATGACAATTCTTTTCATATCTATTTGGATTCTAAATTATTACTGATAATATTTTCCCTAATAAGCATTACCATTTGCTTCATCTCATGAAAATTATCCTGGTTTAGATCAGGTGATTCTCCGCCAGAAAATGAAATAACACCCGGTTCACTAACAACTGTATGTAGTGTTGTTGATTCAAGCTCTCTAAAAAGCTTATTTAATTCCTCAATAAACTTCAGAATACTTTGAACATTCGGATCATCGGAGGCCGATTCTGCATGACCCATCAGGTTCTCCATAGGATACTTCATCTCCGATATTTGCCTGATTATCGGATCATCCTGATCGTATTCTTCAACAGAATTCAATGCAAGAAACAACGACTCAATGTAAGCACCACTGGATATAATGGCGATTGCACTCTCCCGGTCAGACTCCTCAAGAAATTCAACCATATTATAAAACACCTCATTGCTTATTACAACCAGGGAGTCTCGCTGACCAATATTGTTTTTGGCTCGATCGATAAGCGATTCAAAGACAATGGTCGACACATTCAAATCACTACTTAATTTTCGAATAACATCAAGATAATCTGTGGCTTCAGAATTTCTGGAAAACAAGGCACAGTAGGCCATGTCAGTAATATAAATTCCCAGATTCAGTCCCTTCTCCTTTACCGTCAGGTAAGTATCACTTTTCCCGGGATCATGAAGATGACCTTCAATAAACTCCAAATCTGCATTATAGAAACGATCAAGAACCTCACCAGGTGCAGGAAACAGGTAAACAAATGATTTGGTAACCTCAATATCCGATAATTTCATGTTCTCCTCGAACCTGAAGCCATCATCCATCTTTCTTTCGCGATTTTTACATCCTGAGAATAGAAATCCGCAACAAAGACAGAGCAGAATTAGTTCTGTTTTATTTATTCGTTTCATAATAATATTTTTCTTAACGCTCCGAAAATCTATCAATTATAGTAGTTTCTCTGCTTCCTACCGTAGTTTAGACTGATCAATAGTAACCTAAGCCAATCATTTACTAGCGCAATATACAAAAATAGCGTCATTAACCATAATATCGAAATATTAAACCATATTGTGTCAATCTGAAAAGGCCCGACAACCTTTACTGCCGAAAAGAAATGTGATCTTCCCACAACGGATCCGGGAATCTGAAACACGGGACTATCTTTCCGGATCAGTTTGCTATCATATTCCAAAATCTTTTTCATCTCATTTCGATTCAGCACAAGATCGGCAACTGCCTCATTATGATATTGCTGCTTCAATCGCACCAAATCTGAAGGGTTTGCCAAAGCTGCAATTTGTATTTGCAGCAGGCGCTCCTTTTCACTTGCAATACGTCCACTTTCCCTTTTCAAGTACTCCCCCCATTGAGACAGATAATTTTTCATAAGTAAAACAGAATTTTCAGTAGGTTGAAACTCCCTTAATCCGTCCGGCAGATAATCATAATCGGAAAAGGTGTTGTTGAGAATCCCAGCCAATCTGACGGCCTCTTCCTCATCTCCAGATAAAAGAGCCAGTTCGAGATCCGCGATCCTGTTCTTAAGTTCAGGGATAAGAAAATTTATCTTGAATAGTAGATTTGCCTGTTTCGTCTCTACCTCAAAGAATTTTTTCTCAAAAGCATTGTTTTTGAATTGGTTCACCATCAGCGCTTCATAGGCCCACCGGCTGGCCATCAGGTCTCCCACCACTGGAACATACTCTATACCTGCAACTTTTGGGTGCAATTTGTCGTATTTTACGATCACCCCTGATAACAGGATCAACGGAACCAGTATAAACGGAATAATAATATAGATGGAGACCACTGACTTTAGTCCGGAAGAGATATTCAACCCAAGCATCACGGCAAAACAGGAGGTAGAGAAAAGAATGAGCCAATAGTTCATATTTAGTCCCCTTATTTCGAGTATACTGTTGCCCAATAGTATAAAAACGAACATTTGTAAAGCGGATAAACCAAATAAAAAAATGATCTTGGAATTAAAATAGGAGTATTTGCTCAGGTTTAAAAATGCTTCACGCGCTCTGATTTTTCTGTCTCGAATAATCTCCTCTGCCGAAATGATCAGTCCCACAAAAAGAGAAACAATCACACACATAAACAGGTAGGCGGGAATATTTTCATTTAGACTAAACAGGTAAACAGGTTTGCCCTCCTCCATACCTCCCAGGTACTTTGTGAAAAAGGCGAGAATAATTGCAAGAATTGGTGCAATCGATAATGAAAGAATAACGAATTGCTTATCTGCAAGCTTGGTAAAGAAATTCCGTCTGCTGTATATACCAAATTGTTTGATGCCGGATGGTATGCTGAAATTAAGCTTCGGCAGTTGCTCAAAAACCGGGGCTTTTAAAGGTTTCTCAATCCTTTCCTTAAAAAGCCCATACCAGTCCTGTGGATCCAAAACTCTTTCAGCAGTGAATTCGCCAAACTCATTTACCTTCTTTGCTTCAAGTATCTTTAGAATATCGTCCGTCTGAACATTTCCGCAGGATTCACATTGGATTTCAGCAGCGTCTGCCCGTTTCGCAACATTTTTCAGATATGAGACAGAATCCAGCGGATTTCCGTTATACACAGGATACCCTCCTTTATCCATAATAATAACCTTGTCAAAAAGCTTAAACATATCGGAAGAGGGTTGATGAATATTGATAACAACAATCTTTCCCGACAGTGATTGTTCTTTCAGCAATGACAAAACATTTTCAGAATCAGTAGAGGATAGTCCGGAAGTGGGTTCATCTACAAAAAGTATATACGGTTCGCGAATCAATTCAAGAGCAATATTCAATCTCTTTCGCTGTCCACCACTAATAAATTTATTAAGCGGATTACCAACTTTCAGGTCTTTGATATAAAAGAGCCCCAAATTGTTCAACACTATATCAATACGTTTATTAATATCTGTTTCACTGAGATGATCCAAACATAGTTTCGCGTTATAATACATGTTCTCAAAAACAGATAACTCATCGATCAGCAAATCATCCTGCGGAACGAACCCCATGATACCCTGATGATCCTGATTTAATGTGCCTAATAGTTTACCGTTAATATCAATGATTCCATCGTCCGGAGAAATCGTGCCGTTGAGGATTCTCATCAAGGTCGACTTCCCGGTGCCGCTTCCCCCCATTACTCCGACCATCTCTCCGACCTCAAATTCAACACTCAGTTCATGCAATCCATTATCAGAATCAGGATAGGTAAAAACTATCTTTTCAGCCCTGAGAGAAATTTTTGGGTAGTTGGCACCCCTGCAAAAGGCCGAGACAATGTCACCATAATAAATTGGAGTCATATGATCCGACTTAATGGCTGAGCCTTTAGGAAGAACATAAATATGGTTCGGGAAAATACTTTTCCCTCCCAGCTCCATCACCTCCTGTCCTGAGTAGTAAAAAATATAAATATCCGCCTGTAAAATTTTTAGAAAGAAAAACTGACCCTTTAAACCTTCTTTTCTGAAATGCTTAATATCAGACAACTGATAGAATTCCATACTGCTTATGACAAGCAGCGCTGAACGATCGGGAACCCTGTAAAACTTCTCAGTTATAAAAGCCCTGCAATTTGCAAATTCCTGCTCATTGATTAATAATGCCCCCGAAATTGTAACCACAGCATCCAGAACTGTCTCCCGGAACTCTTCACGTGACTCGCTGTGTGCCTCAAAATGTCGGGAGAATTGTATAATGCTTATAAGAATGAGAAATTTACTCTTTAAATGAAGCTCTTTGTTTATCTCACTACAGATCATAAGAATCTTCACTGAAAGTAGCGTAATACGTTTATTCGCGTTATGTGACCGAATAGGAGACAACTCTTCCATATAGGAGTCAAACAAAACCAAAGACCGCTCCACTATTTTTAGGCTGAACTGACTTTTAAGATAGGTTTCTACAAAATTTCTGGAGAATAATCCTGATGAATCCACGTTGATGGTTGCCAGTAAGGCAAACAATTTCATCAGCGATTGTAACATAGATTCTGTCATAACACATAAAAAAAGCTGTCTGGAAAAATAGATTATTCCGCGAATATAAGTGATATTTCAGTTGTATCTTCCCGTTCGGAGAAGGCAAGACTTCCTTTGTGGGCATTCATAATCTCACCGGCTAAAAACAACTCCATCCTAAAATCCCTTTCAACAAATGCCTCAGTGCTGGAAGAAAGCGAAGCCAGGTCCCTCTTCTCTTTATCAGAATAATTTGAGCCATCGGACATTATCTTCAAAACAACACCCTTCTTAGATTCACTTAATCCCATATGCATTACTGCTCCGCTTTCTGTATGATCAATTATAAAACCAAGCAGGGAGTTAAAAGAGGATTGAAGCAGATCATACTCGCCCGAAACATTGAAATTTCCTGAAACTTCTTCAAATTTGACAGTAATATTCTTGCTGGTAATGATGTTTCCTTTTTCAATAATACCAATCTCTATGATCTCATTAAGGGATATGGAACTCTTTTCAAGAATAAACCCGGGATCGTATAACCTGACAAGGTGTTTGGTTGCATCTGAAAACCCTTCAAGCTTTCGCACTGAAACATCTAATAGATTGAGTAGCTCAGCAAGCTCACTGGAATCGATCTTATCCTTGATCATATGAACAGCCGTCATGATCTTGTTGATCGGCATCCGTATCTCTTCAGTGACTGATATTAAAAAATTATTTCTTGATCGGTCAAGGCCTAACATCATCTCGTTGGCCTTTTCCAACTTTTCAAACATCTCCCTATTTCTAATTCTGAGGGTTCTGACCTCAAGAGAGCGGTCAATTGCTTTCCTTACATCATCTCTATTATAGGGCTTGTTAAAAAAACCGTAGGGATCACCTCTGTTAATTACATCGACAACAACATCATAATCGGTATAAGCAGTTATCATGAACCGCATGACATCAGGAAACTCCTTCGAAACAATTTCAAGAAGTTCATTGCCAGTCATCCCGGGCATATTTTGATCCGATACCAGAACATGAATATCCTTCTCCTTTAATAACTGCAGGGCCTCCTTGCCCGAATCCGCAAGAATTACATGATAGAAACTACCGAAGGAGGCTTCAAACAACATCAGGTTGGCTTGCACGTCGTCGACATACAACACTACAGCTTTTTGGTTACTTTCTTGCACCATGGCTTGGTTACAGGTTTTATATCTGCCAATATAGTTAAAATTACCGCACATTGCCAAAAGAATATCCTAAAAATAAATTGTTCAACTCAGGTGTAAACCGGTCCAAAACCGGTAATCTCCGATAGGATCAGTCTATTATAAGCTGAAGCAACGCCAACTATTTAGTGTGTCAATAAAGTAGGAGTGGCTGGATCATAAAGTTCGAGAGCAAACCGCAAAAATCTTAAGACGCAGTATACTAAAGTATTCGAGGATTTAAGATTTTTGC
>CAYSMO010000037.1:0-17138 GCA_964432125.1 uncultured Bacteroidaceae bacterium
AATTTATGATGATAACAATAACGACGGAAAAATATCCGAAGCTGACAGAGTGTACGGTGGAAGTGGCCTGCCCGAATACGAGGCAGGTGTTACTTTAAATGCAGAATATAGAGGATTTGATATTTCGATGCAATGGTATGCGGCTATCGGCCATGAAATAATGAATGGAGCAAAAGCAATGGCATATGGATATGGGAGACATAAAGACTTGCTATACGCCTGGTCGGAGGCAAACCCCGATTCACCTATTCCATCGTATCGGGCTGATATAAAGAGCCATGATAATTTTAAAGGGTATACAGATTTATGGTTAGAAGACGGAACCTATCTTCGCTTGAAAAATGTAACACTTGGATACAGCTTCCCAAAATCAATTCTGCAATCTGTAGGAATTCAGCGAACACGATTATTTCTAACTGCTCAAAATCCAATTACATTCACCAAATATGAAGGATATGATCCTGAAATTGGTGGTGGTATTGAAAACAGAGGATTAGATAAAGGAAATTATCCTGTTACTTCATTATACACAATTGGTTTGAATCTAAATTTTTAAAACAGACGTCATGAAAATTAAAATAATTAAATTTCTGATATTAATAATTTTTGCCGGAGGTATCTTTTCATGTGAGGATTATCTTTCTGAATCAGACCCAAACCTTTTATCTAGTGATACTTATTGGAGGGATCTGAATGATACTGAATCAGGATTAACTGCAGCGTATGCTTCTTTACTAAATCATTTTGTTCTGAATATTGACGCCGAAGGATGTCGTGCTGATATGGGTTGGCCTGGATACGGCCGGCCATCTCCCAATGGAGCCGGACCGGTGACTTTTTACTATCATACGTATACTGCTACTACTCCTCAAGTGGAAAGAAAATGGCAGGCATTGTACCTGGGAATCTTTAGGGCAAACCAGGTGATTGAAGGTCTCAATAAAATCGAAGAAGAAATGACTGAAGAGCAAATGGAGGAATGGAAGGTTCAGATGGGTCAGGCTCGATTTTTAAGAGGTCTGTTTCATTATTATGGCTATCAGACTTATAACAATGGTAGTATTATAATCCGCGATGAATTGGCACTTACCCAGGAAGAGTTTAGCAAGTCTCTATCATCTTCTGAGGAGGTTATCGCTTTTGTTCGTACCGACTTAGAATATGCATATGAAAATCTTCCCGCCAAATATACAAATGTGGAAGATCAGGGGCGGGTCACGGCAGGCGCGGCAGCAACGATTTTAGGTAACAGCTATCTGTTTGAAGGAATATATGATAAAGCAATGGATTACTACCATGATGTGATAAACAACCCTGATTACGGGTATGAACTTGTTAATAACATGGATTTAATGTTTACAATAGAAGGAGAATTAAATAAAGAGTCGATTTTGGAGATTTGTTATAACACGGAATTCCGAACTGAGCTTAGCCAGTGGGATGAAGAAAGTTTACATAACCGCTGGGCTCAGACAACCGGTTCAAATACAGGAAACTTAAGTCCTGCATGGCTATCATATTCATATAAATCTGAAGAAATGGATCCGTTGGATTCAAGAAATTACTATGATAATCCGCACACAGGCATGAGAGAAATGCGAAATGTTCCTTTAAGGGCTTCCACCATGGTAACCCTTGTTGAAGATCAGCAATCACTTTATTATGGAAGCCCCACTACTGAGAAGGCAAATTTTTCCTGGAATGGCTGGGGATTTGGCATGTCAAAAAAGTATACCAACCATGACCATCTTACTGCAGAAAATGAGTCCGGAGGATCCCCCTGGCAATCAGGAAAGAATGTAACTCTAAACCGCCTTGCTGAAGTATATATCAATATGGCTGAATGTATTCTTAATACATCAGGTGATGTAAATGAAGCTCTAAAATTGATCAATGCAAACCGTGCCCGCTGGGGATTGGTTTTACTTGGTAAATCTGGAACTGACGTTTCACACACATACGATGAAGCAGACTATTCGGCTGAAGACCTTATGGATTTCATTATGTACTTAGAAAAACCTCTCGAACTATCCAACGAAGGCCACATGATAAGATGGATTGATATGCGCCGCTGGGGCATTACTGCACAGCGCCTTAATGATTTAGCCCAACGAACTTATTATGCCATTGATTATAGCTTTACTAATGAAAATAACAAACCTCAAAAGAAAGGCCGGGCCTCACTCGTAACGGTTGTTCCAACAGGATACACAGGAGAAACAGCGGTAATCGATTATGAATATATTCAATCAGCTCAGAATTACAATCCTGAAGTGAATGATTATTATACTATTCCATCCAGTGAAACCGGAGTAAACACAACTTTTGAGTAACCTGAAAATTATAAAAAAATGAAAAAAAATAATCTGATATTTTTATTCCTTGCCATCTTTTTAATACATGCATGTCAGGAAGATGAATATTTAGCACCCGATGATTTGTCTGATGTTTCATGGTACACCGGAATACATCCAGGTGCATTATACGCAGTGAATGTTGGAGAATACATTTCATTTATGGATGTTTCGCAGGGTGCCATATCACATGAATGGACAATTGAAGAAGGAAACAATTACCTGATTCCCATGTTTTCTGAAAATGATTCGCTTCCCCTTTTTATTAACAATGAAATGGAGTTAACTACAACAGATACAACGATTCATGTATTGTTTAACAACGTAGGTGTAAATAAGGTAAGGCTTTATAATACTTTTTTAGACTCCGTTGCATACAAGGGAAAAGTGACCTACCCTGCCGTTAAGCAGGGTGATGTGTGGGTGATTGACACGACGTTCATTATCGATGTTTACGATGAGATTGATCCCGCTGTGGAAGTATATCAGGATGGCGTTTTGGTAGCCAGTGTTTCGGAAAATGTGTTCCCTGAAAAGGAGAAAGAGAGACAAACATGGGATACAGTGTATGTTGAAGCAGGAGCTTCCCTCACTTATGTTGATATAACAACGGTAGGACGTCCAACCAGCCGGAACTGGATTGTCAATGGTGGACGTTTCAGCACCAGTAATAGTAACGATTCAGTTGCCGAAGTACATTATTACGGATTAGGCAGCTACACCTCCTCTATAACCGCATCGCGTGGAGGAGATTTACCGGAAGCCCAAACCAATAAAACCATTCCAATGATAGTGAAGGTAATCCAATCTTCACAACCCTTCATAGCTGTTGAGGGCACTTTCACTGAAAATGAGAATGAGGTTGTTTCTTTTAATGTTTCCGGAGAAATACAGCCATTTGCTGGTGAAGAGGATAATTTCATTGTGCATGTTGAAAATACTACTGCAGGTTTCAGCCAGAATATTGCTGTTTCCGAAGTCTCGGTTAACAGTTCAGATGCTACAAAAATTGATCTGGTATTGGCCGAGAATATTTATAATACCGATGTAGTTACAGTTAGTTACTCAGGTGGGAGTATAAAATCGGTAGATGAACGTACACTTGAACCTTTTAACCCATATGAGGTTGAGATGTATCTCACTCCGAATTTGCTTAATGAAAGCCTGGCAGGTTTCGAAGAATATCATGTTGACTGGAAAAAAGCCTTTTGTGAGGGGTTCTGGGTAGGTAATAAAAATGGCTCTGAAAGCAATCCCTATTGGGCGCGTGTTGAAGGCAGTGCTTCGCCTACTGGTCAGCCGGTTATGAGCTTTACTATGCCTGGAGGAATCTCAGAAGCTGTGACATTAGGGTTTGGAGGTTTTGCCGGAATGTTATCTTCACCAGGCACCTACCAAATCTCGTATAAAATATATATTGAACCGGGTTCTAACCTGACCCAGGCTTTAACACCTGTGGCCAGCCCATGGACATTGATTGCATGGGATTTATCAAATGTTGAAGAAGGAGAATGGGTGACGCTAAAAAAAGTGCAAACCTTTGATCAAACTCCAACCACTCGATTCGAATGGAAAGTAGGTCCGGTCGATAATCCTGATGCCGGAGATGTAAAATTATATCTTGATGATTATTCATTCATTCTTTTGGAAGATAGACCATAAATGAAAATTTCGGAATAAAGGTGAAAAAAGGTTTGCTGTTTTACGACAGTAAGCCTTTTCGCGTCTAATCTATGTATTCATGTAATTCATCTTAATACAGACATAATGAAACAACCTCTTCTATTCGTCTTGATTCTTACTTTTCAAGTTGTGATTGGGTGCGGGCAATCGGAAAAACCCAACATCCTGGTAATTGTAGCCGATGATCTGGGCTATTCCGATCTTAGTTTTCTTCCCTATGCATCTGAAGATGTCCATACTCCAAACATTGATCGGATTGCGGAAAATGGTGTTTTCTTTACCAATGCCTATTCAACTTCACCCATTTGCAGTCCGTCGAGGGTTGGTTTATTAACAGGAAGATACCACCAGCGCTGGGGAAATTACTGGTATAGCGAAGGAGGCTTACCGGCCAGTGAAAAAACCCTTCCACAATTTTTAAAAGAGCTGGGATATTATAATATCAAAGTTGGAAAAACGCACCTTAACGGGGGACCCGTAGAACATCCTCTTGACCATGGATTTGATGAATTCCTGGGGTTTATAGATCATACCTGGGACTACCTGCGTTTAAGCCAAAATGATGTGGAAAAATACGGAAAAGAAAATGCGAAAAAAGCACATATTGGGCCACTGCTCGATGGCCGGGAAGAGAAATCGTTTGAAAATAGTTTTACCACCGACATTTTTACAAAAAAAACAATTGAAACGATTTTAAACAAAGACGACAGGCCACTCTATATCCAATTGGCATACAATGCCGTTCACCATCCTACCTATGTATGTCATCCAGATTATCTGGACAAATACGGAATAGGACAATTTCCTTTCTGGAATCCGGAAACTGAATCTTATTTATCTTGGCATCGAAAGTGGGGACATTTGGGAGAGGTGGACCCTCATGGAAGAAAACGGTATTTATTGCAATTAGAAGTTATGGATAGAGGAATCGGGAAGATTTTGGATGCCCTGGAAGAGACCAGAGAAATGGATAATACCCTGATTATTTTTGTCTCTGATAACGGTGGTACTATAAACACCTACTCTCAAAATGATCCTCTGAATGGGTATAAATACATGTTTGGAGAAGGAGGAATACGCATTCCGATGATTATATCCTATCCCAAAAAAATCAAAACAAAAAACAAACTAACCCAAACTGTTTCTATTATGGACATTCTGCCTACTGTATTAGAAACATTAGAAGCTAATATACCTGAAAACCTGGACGGAAAAAGCTTGTGGCCGGTAATTGAAAAAAATCAGGAAATTCATCATCAACTTGTATGGTCGGATGGTCGGGATAGCTGGGTTGTACGAAAAGGAAAATGGAAGCTTGCTAAAAATATCGGATGGGTACATAACACGTATACGCTTGAAAACGGAGTGGCAGTTCCAGCTGAAAAAGATTACCTGTTCCCGGGCGGAACCGTACTTTTTGATCTGGAAAACGATATCGGTGAAACAAAAAACCTTGCGGATAAATACCCAGAAATAGTTAACGATCTGGAAAATATTTATAGCACCTGGCGACTGCAAATGTCAGAACCACGCTACGGTAATGGAAAATTAAAAAGAAAGCCCGATCCAGGGAAACATGTCGGTAACTCTTTAAAAAAGATAGGAGCAGAAGTATCTTCTGATGGCTCGCAGGTCGATAATTATCCCGGACTGGTAATTGACGGATATGAGAATACATTCTGGAAATTCCCCGGTGGAGATGGCGGCAAACCATTACCCCACTATATTGTAATTGACCTAAAAACAAAGAAATCATTTTCAACTATAAAATATACTCCGGCACCGGATAATGTAAAAAACAGGGTCACACTATACAATATTTATATTTCAGATGACGGGAAAAGCTGGGGAACACCAGTTAAATCAGGGCCCCTTCCCAACGATGCTCAACAGGTAATAATCAATTTGGAACAACAGGTTTCGACACGGTATATAAAATTTGAAGCGGTAGAAGTTTATGGCGACAGCGATGAGGTAGCTATTGCTGAGATTGATATTGAATAAAGTAAAAATCAGCAATTGGATCTGTGCAATACAGAATGTCAACTTATACAACTAAATGTACAAATCAACATGAAATTTAAAATACTTTTCCTAATCCCGCTTTTTGCACTTTTAATAACCAGTAGGAACAATGCCCAAACCATCAAACCTGGTGAGCTATGGCCCGATAACAATGGTGTTCATATCAATGCACACGGCGGTGGCGTGCTTTTTCATGAAGGTACCTATTACTGGTTTGGCGAGCACAAAATTGAAGGAAAAAAGGGAAATCAGGCCTGGGTTGGTGTGCATTGCTACTCCTCGCAAAATATGACCGACTGGAAGGACCAGGGAATCGCATTGTCTGTAAGTAAAAACCCGAAAAGCCCAATTGCAGAAGGAAGTATTATTGAGCGTCCCAAAGTAATCTACAACAAGAAAAACAACCAGTTTGTCATGTGGTTCCATCACGAACCAAAAGGGATGGGTTACGATGCAGCAAAAACCGGATTGGCAGTTTCCGACAAGATCACTGGTCCTTATAACTATATCCACAGTATTAATCCTAATAAAGGAGACTGGCCGCTGAATGTCCGCCCGATTCATAAGCAGCCCGTTCCTGAGACCACAAAGTCTTCCTATTGCGGAGGCCCGAATTGCATGCCCGTTCACCCAGACACCGCGAATATTCTTGGCCGCGATTTTAAAAAAGGGCAAATGTCACGCGATATGACTCTGTTCGTAGATGATGACGGAACAGCTTATCACATCCATTCTTCTGAGGAAAACAGCACCACGCATATTTCAAAATTAAGTGAGGACTATCTATCCTTTACCAATGAATTTGTAAGGGTTTTTCCTAACCGCTATATGGAAGCACCTGCCATTTTTAAACATCAGGGAAAATACTATTTCATTGCTTCGGGATGCACCGGCTGGGCGCCTAACGAAGCCCGTCTGGCAGTTGCCGATCATATTTACGGCCCATGGACTGAGCATGGAAATCCTTGTATGGGCAAAGGAAGAGAAACCACTTTCGATTCGCAAAGCACCTATATTTTACCGGTTCAGGGAAAAGAAGACGCGTTCATATTTATGGCAGATCGCTGGCGCCCCGGAAATGCAATCGACGGACGTTACATATGGCTGCCTGTTCAGTTCGATGAAAACGGATTGCCGTTTCTTGAATGGTTGGATGAATGGGACCCACTTCCACAGAGGCGCTGACAGAAATTTTAGACTATTTACCCTTGGACACATGTTGTTTATTCAAGGATACCTGTATGAGAAGTTAATTGTTGACATTAGTGTCAACGTTAAATTTAAAAATAACCTGTTATGAAAAAAAAATTACAAAGAAGTATTTTGTTTATTCTGTTTTTAAGCTTTACTGGTTTACTAACAGCCCAAACAAACCTGTTACCTTCGAATTTTTTTGGTTTTGAGGAAACAGACCCGACCGGTTGGTTTATGAACGCTGCAAGCGATCCTTATGTGGCGATATCTAATGAGCAGGCTGCTACCGGAACAGCGAGTCTGAAATTTAATTTTCCTGATTACAGTGCCCTAAGTGATGGTTCTACATCTATTAACGCAGAGACTGCAGTGGCGGTCGGATCGAAAGTTGATGTTGCGGCAGGCACGTATACTATGAAAGTAAAAGTGTATGTTGTGGATAATGCTCCAGGCTTGTTTAAAACCATTTTTAAACCCGGTTGGATACAAGTGGATTGGGATATTTCCGGGATTGAGACAGGGAAGTGGGTTGAATTAGAGCAGACGGTTACACTGCCTGAATTCGTTGATGGAGGAATGGTGATTCAAATCTATCAAACTGCTTTTACGGTGATGGAGGGAGCTGGTTCCTTCTACGTGGATGATATAGAGATTTTTTCGCCTCTTAACGATGATCTGGATGATCCGGAAACACCGATCGATGAACACTATTTTAGTTTTGAATTGGGAGCTGATAGCTGGTATACACCGGCTGGCATGAAACAATATGTCGAGATTAATGATTTAATTGCTGCCAGCGGTAATTATTCTAACCAGTTCTCTTTTGCTGATTATTCAACAGTTTACAATAGTGTTAGTGTATGGACGCAATCAAAACCTGACTGGAATATCGACTTTGAGATGGGGAAATTCTATGAAATTAAACTGAAGATTTATATGGAAGATGCGACGGACGCTCTATTCCCCTCCGGTTTTGGTACTTATATTAAAGGTGATGGCGGTATCGGCTATCAAATTATTAACTGGGATTTGGACGGTATAACTCAAAGAGATGAATGGGTTGAAAAGACACAAATATTTCGATATTCAGGAGAAGGATTATCACAAGGCGAAAGCGTTTCACGTCAGCTGGTGATCCAAATTAGTCAGGGATTATTTCCCGAAACAGGTTCAGGAACTTTTCATGTAGATGATATTTCCATCGTGGAAATAGAACAACCCACAACCTACCCTATTGTTTTAGCTGTTGACCCTTCAGAAATAGCAACTGATGCAAACGTACAGGGAGCGGGAGATTATATAGAATCTATGGATGTGCAAATCTCGGCTAGTGCTGTGACTGGTTATGACTTTACAGGGTGGACAGGCAATGCGGAAGATGTTGCCCTGCTGGTTGATGCAAACGCATTGGCAACATCTTTCACGATGCCTGACAGGAACATCTCCTTAACAGCCACATTCTCTGTAGCTACACAAATCTCCAAAAGAGAAATGCCGGTAATTAGTGTATATCCTGTCCCCGCAGTAGATATTATTACTGTAGAAGCAACAGAAATGATGCAACAAATAAGGATCATGGATATTTCCGGGAAAATAGTATCAGATCATGTTGTGCATAATCTGGTGGAACATCTGAATGTCAATAATTTGTTCCCAGGACATTATTATATGCAGGTTATTACATCTGATCAGTCGCTTGTCTTGCCTGTTCAGATTGTTAGGTAGTAATGCAAGCAGGTATGTTTGGACTGTTGCTCTATACTCTTATGAGTTAACTAACAGTCCGAACGTACCTGCTACTTTATTTCTTTTTTGAATTCATTTTTTTTAGCTGGAGGAATAACCCGGCAAACTCTCCTTCTATCTCCTTTACTGATGAGCACGCAGCTATTAGTACTAACAATCTACTGTTTTTTTTATATTTTAGTGATTTATGCGATGATGAAGAATTATTTGCTGTATTTGACCATTCATCCAGCAACTTAAATAAATGATGTACGAATGAGATATTTAATTTATTCTTTCTTCCTGATTTTTCTTTCGATGTGCAGTTGTAGTAACACTGAAAAATCAGGAAAAATTAGCTTCAATGATGACTGGAGATTCATGATAGAAGATGGCTTTGCTGCCCAGAATAAAACATTTTTTCAGGTTGAATATGATGATTCGGATTGGGAACAAATTCTTTTGCCACATTCAGCAAATATTGAACCCTTAATTGTAAATGATCAGTGGCAGGGCGTGTGCTGGTATAGAAAATCATTTTTTGTCCCGGATATTTATGATGAAAATGAAGTGTGGATTGAGTTTGAAGCGGCCATGAACCACTCAATAATCTGGCTCAACGGAATCAAGATCGCTGAGAATAATGGAGGTTATCTTCCTGTAGTTATCGATGTGACAGATCATATAATGCCCGGAAAAAAGAATTTAATTGCAGTTAGATTGAATAATAAGGACAATCCGGTCACCGGACCAAAACCATTAAAGATTCTTGATTTTAATATGTATGGTGGATTGTACCGAAATGCCTGGCTCATTGTAAAAAACAGGGTACACATCTCCCATCCTGTTTTGGAACAGGTAGAAGCCGGGGGCGGCATTTTTATTACAACACCTGTTGTTGATGAGAAACAGTCAATGGTTCGGATTAAAACCCATATAGTAAATAGAGCAGATCATCCCCAATCGGTTTCCATTGTCCAGTCGCTGATGTTTGACGGACATTTAATTCAAGAAAAAACCTCGAATGATCTGGTCATAAATCCCGGTGAAGGTATTGAAGAATTACAGACAATGGAGGTGAATAATGCAAAATTATGGTCTCCAGATTCGCCAGACTTATACCATTTAAAAACAGAAGTTTTGATAGACGACGCTGTTGTCGATTCTCAGGAAAACCGGTTTGGCATCAGGTCTTTCGATTTTAAGGATAATGAACTCTATATTAATGGGGAGAAAACATTTTTGCGGGGTGTAAACCGGCACCAGGAATATCCATTTGTCGGGTATGCCCTCTCTGACAATGCTCAATACAGGGATGCATGGAAAATAAAAGAGGCCGGATTTGATTATGTGCGGTTGTCTCATTATCCCCATTCTCCTGCTTTTATGGATGCATGTGATGAGTTGGGACTTGTGACCATCAATGCCATTCTTGGTTGGCAGTATTATTCTGATAACGATGCCTTTAGAGCGTATTGTTACAGATCGGCGCGTAATTTGGTTTACCGTGATCGAAATCATGCTTCCGTTTTGGCATGGGAGGCTTCCTTGAACGAAACTAAAATGCCTCGTTTTTTTATGCAGGAACTACATGATATTGTTCATCGTCAGTATCCGGGTGACAATACATGTACTGCCGGCTGGCAAAACGACGTTTATGATATTTATTTGCAGGCACGTCAACATCGAATCAAGCACTATGATTCAATTCAGACAAAACCTTATGTTGTGGCTGAGTATGGCGACTGGGAGTATTTTTCGATGAATGCCGGTTTAAACCAGCACGAATATGGTAAACAGCTGCGTTATGAGATGAGTAGCCGTCAGAAACGTGGTTTTGGCGAGGCCAGAATGCTGCAGCAGGTTGCCAATGTTCAGGAAGCACATAATGACAATTTTAATACACCCGCTTTTGCTGATGGATATTGGGTGATGTATGATTATAATCGCGGCTACGATGACGAAATCGAATATTCCGGTGTTAGGGACATCTTCCGACTGCCAAAGTTCTTAAACTACTTTTTTAAAAGCCAGCGGGATATAGAAAAGGATACGACCCTATTTATTGCCAGTTACTGGAACAAAGAATCCCTCCTGGATGTAAAAGTTTTTAGCAACTGTGATGAAGTTGCTCTCTATCTGAATGATGAGCTGATTGAAGTACGCCAGCCTGACACTGATTCTATTTCATATAATCTTAACCATCCTCCGTTTACATTTGGTATAGATACGTTTAGCCCCGGAGAGCTCAAGGCAATGGGCTATATTAAGGGAGAATTAATAACAGAGCATATTGTAAAAACACCCGAAGAGCCTGCCTCTTTAAAACTTTGGGTTGACAAAAGCAATAAAGAGCCTGAAGCCGGGTGTAATGACCTGTTGTTTATATATATAGCAGGAGTTGATACTCATGGCACTATTCTTCCAAATTTCACTGAAAGTATTGATCTTTCCATTAATGGAGATGCTGAGATTATGAATGTTGGCGAATTAAAAACAGAAGCTGGCATTGCAACGGCTCTCGTCAGGATTGGAAAAACTACGGGAACTGTTTCTATGGTTGCGAAATCAGGAAATTCCACCGGTTCTATAGATTTTAAAGTTTTCAGGTAAGCTTTTATCATAATGCCGGAGGAACATCAGCTACTCGCACAACAAATGGCGGGTTCATTTTGTCTGAGGCAATCCTTCCCCAAACCATTTTTATTGCTTAATCAAAAGAAAATGTTGTGATGCATTTCCTGCGTTTAGGTTAATAATATAGGAACCATCAGGACTTGACTCCATGCTGTGAGAAATCCGGTTGGTCGTATAAAAACGATTGGTGAAAATCATTTTTCCGGAAAGATTGCTTATTGTCATATCTATACTATCATGAAAATCATGCAGATGAATGGTAAATTCTCCTTCAGATGGGTTTGGATAAATTTTGGCAAAATCATCTGACAAAGTTTTTGATTCAAATATTCCGGAAACCCCTTCATTGTCCGTGATCTCTACAAAAAAGACTTCATAGGGTTGTAATTTCGGGCTATTCGTAACAGGAATACCTTTTAGCAGGTCTTTACAAGCTGTACCAATCTGGGCATCTTTCAGCTCGATTTTTAATGCTGCTTCGGTTTTCCCTAAATTGACAATGGATAAAACAACATTGCCAGCTTCGTTTTTTACAACTTTCCAGGCACAACCTTTATGACCACCGGTGTTTGTTTCCGTGATTATTACATCAGGCAATTGGCCTTTTTGATCGATGATTTTCAGCGCCTCTTCCCTTTTTTCATCAATGGAGTTGACTTTAATCAATGTACCCGTACCCTGGTTTAAATCGGATAAAGAATTTCCATATTCATTAAAGGTAAGACTTACATCATCAATGATTACTTTTCCTCCACTGTTTAAATAATCTTGCAGTGCATTTAATTCTGCTTCTGTAACATATTCGGTCTTGTGAACAACAACAACTTCCCAATTGGAATGGTCCTGATTGTTTAAAATGTTTTTCGTTACAAAGCCAATGGGGATACCTTCGAAAAACAAAGATTCATACATGTCGAAAACATCATCCATGTGGTTCGTTTTATTCGTGGCTGATGTTTCTGAGTAAAAAACCCGTATTGGCTTCTTTTGCTTCTGAAAAGCGGTAATCACTTCTGCATTAGAATTCAGGTCCATCATGGTTGAATGGATCTCATTAACTATCCGTGGTTGTTGGTTAAATGTACCAGGATATCCTTTACCGGCTTTGCCATTTATTGAACCATCGGTATTTCTGGCCCAGACCCATATCTGACTGGCATTTAATCCGTGTAAGTGAGCCATCCAGAATGTTGTTCGGGCATAAGCAGGATCCATATAAAGATCTCTGAAAGCAGTTTTGGATAAAAAATGGGACTCCGTATTGTAAATAATGTTATCCGGACTCACAGATTTCATAAAATCATAACTCATACATATTTCACGCCACTCCCAGGAATAGTGTTCCTCCCAGTCTTTAGGGCCTCCCCACATATAGGAATTTTCAGCACCGGCATCATTTCCGCTGATTCCACTCATTTGGGTGATCGCCTCTAAGTCAATCCCATGATTTCTTTTATTCTCCGACCATAAATTCGTCATTATTTTGAGATGAACCCTGGCGTCTGGATCGTGTTTTAATATCTCTGATTTTTTCCATTCGTACCATTCTGTAACCCTGTAATTATTAAAAATAACCCAATCGTACCATTTTGGGGTTCCCTGTAGATTGGCATCTATTGGAATCTGTATTGTAACATCATTAAATGAAGAGAAACTGGTTGACCAGAGCTGGTTCAAATCACTGATTGATGCATGCTTGTTACTAAGCCAGGTTCTGAATTTTTCTTTTGTATATTCAGAAACCGGTCCTGTTGCCCATTGATCCTTGGTTGTGTAAAAATGAGGTTCATTGACCAGCATATATCCTAGCTCTCTATATTTTTTACCTGCCATTAGGGGTACCGTCCCTTCAATAAGAAACTGCATCATTTCTCTGGCTCCGGGGTTATCAATATCATAACCAATATATGTATCTTCCCGCATCCGAAAACCCGGGCCATATTTGTCTTCAGCCCATTGAGGAACCGAGGAGTTTCCGAAAAAAATATATCCAATTGTTCCATTGGGTTTAGATTCCAAGGCACTTAAATTTGAGGATGCAATATCGCCCTGATCATTTTGGACCTGACCGGGGAGAAGAGTGTAGCCATCCAGATTTCCGTAAAATTCTGTTAGTTGAGAAATTCGGGGCTTCCAGGTATAATCAGCCAAAAAAACAGGCTTTCCATTATATTTTAGCATATCTCCTTCATGAGTCACTTGTGCCCAGTTAATATCAGGGATAGGTTTTCGGTAAATTTCACCATCGATTAAAAGATTAAGTCTATCAATGGCTTCCTGAATCATGATGACAATATTACTCCGTATTAATTCTGGTAATTCTTCTGCATATTTTTGGGCATTTTCAGTGAAATCTCCTGGCACCTTTGTAAAATAATTTTTGTTTATCGCTATGTTATTCTCATCCCAATCTGCATATTGTACAAAAACATCCGCTGTCCTTAAGGTCATTTTCTCTTTTTGCACATCAATTCCTTGCCCCTCTGCAGCGGAAATCAATAACTCCAACTGATTCTTTCTATCTGTAATCTGCTCTTCAAGTGTTTGAGCCGTTATGGAATTAAAGGAGGTACACATGAACAAGATTGCAAAAGTGCTTAGAAAATACAATTGTAGGGTCGATTTCATAACCAAATGATTTATGTAAAATATAGATATTTTTATTCCTAAATACAAATCTTCATTTTTTTTTCATATTACTTGTCTTTCGGGGTTTTTGAAGGGTATCCCTGAGTAAATAGAAATGCATTCCGTTCTTTCAGTTTTTGAGGCATTCGCAATCCCAGTAGGCAATCGTTCAATTACTTTATCCGATTGTTATTATCGCACCCAATCGCAGATAAAAGCAACTCAAGTTTAAAACATTGAGAAATAGACCAACCTAAGATTCGATAATAAAAGAATTTAACCTCAAAATAAATCTCCGAATAGTAAGAAGCATATGTTCAATCCTAAATGGCCGACCCGCTCTTTTTTCGCCTGAACCACCCTTTCATTCTGTCTTTCAGTAACAGAACAATCTCCTTGCCCAGGAAAAACAGTGAACCATAGAACAGGATTTCTCCGGTCAGAAATACTCCGAAGATCACCGCTGCGGTCTGCTTACCGCTCAGCTCCAGCATCCCGGCGATCGCTCCCCCGATAAATGGCGATCCCACGATAAGGAAATAGCTAAGGATTTGCACGGCGAACATCGCCTTTTTAAATGGCGTATTTACCAGGTCCCTGATGGTCCGCGGCTTACTCTCAGGCAATGGGGTATGATTCGATTCTGCATTCATAAAAAGAAAAACGGATAAATGAACAGTTTGTTTATCGAAAATAAAAATCTATATTGGGATATGTGTGCATGTTGAAGATTTCAGGTTTTTTTAACAAATTATATTGATGACTATTTTGATTATACCAACACCCAATAAGCAATGAATAAACCGACCAGTTTACCAGACAAATTCGCTAATGAGGAAGGCGATTATTCCTTTGATGTTGGAGCAGTACTTAGCGGCGGTGCTGCCAGGGGATTCGTTCATCTGGGGGTTTTAGAGGCACTGGCTGAACGCTCCCTCGCCCCCGGGATCATCTCGGGCGTAAGTGCCGGGGCGATCGTAGGGAGTTTTTATTGTGATGGTTTTGGGCCTGAAGAGATTTGTGAGATCTTCCGTAAAGAGAGGATCTTCGAGTTTGTGAAGCTGAAATTCAAACGACACGGCATTTTCAGTATTGATGGGTTAAGGGATGTGCTGAAAAAAAATCTTCGTTCCAAACGGATTGAGGATCTTCAGAAACCGCTTGTCATCGTGACTACCAACCTCGATAAAGGGGTCACAACCTATTTTACAGAAGGGGGACTGCTCGACCGGGTCCTGGCATCTGCAAGTCTGCCCGTGCTGTTCCATCCAACCATGATCAACGGGAACAATTACGTGGATGGCGGGGTAACCAACAACTTTCCCCTGGAGCCGATTGAGGGCCTCTGCAAAAAGCTTGTCGGGGTGCATGCCAATCCGCCAGCACCCTATGATCCGAATAAGGGACTTTTGCACCTGGCCACGAACACCTTTCACCTGGCCGTTAAATCCGATACTGAAACAAAGAAAAACAGGCTCGACTACTTCATTGAACCAACCAGCTTAAAAAAATATGGCTACTTCGATGTAAGGCATGGAAAAGAGATGTTTGACATCGGTTATAAGGAGGCAATGAAAGTGCTGACCGATTGAATTACTGCCAACGATTGTATCGCTCCACCCGATACCAGTAACTTGCAACCTTTCCAATTTTAATTTTGGTTATCGGTTAAACTGAACAATTCTGCAGAAATGCTTGTTAGACCGAGGTACAATATGTACGGTGTACAGTTAAAGAGGTGTGTCGTGCTGATTAAATGGATAAACTCCCCTCTTCCGGTCGAGTTTTCAATCAATTGATTTTAAGATGAAAAAATTATCATTCAATATAATTTTGATATTTATTACTGCCAGTAGCTTAGTATTTGGAAATGTATCCGAAGAGATCAAGCCCCGTTACAGGGTGTCCGGTACTGTTTTGGATCAACAGGCGGAAGCTCCATTGCAATATGCTACGGTTGCTCTGCTTAGCGTGCCGGACAGCAGCATTGAAACTGGCATAATAACCGACAGACAGGGAAAGTTCATGGTCGATGCAAAACAGTCGGGTGACTATATACTCAGAATAAATTTCATTGGCTACGAGACAATATTCACAGATATTTCCCTGACGCAGGACAATCCTTCAGAAGAACTTGGGACAATCTACCTGCAGAGTTCATCTGTGGATATCGAAGAGGTTTCCATTGAAGCCAGAAATCGATCCGTTGAATATAAAATCGACAGAAAAGTAGTGCATATTGCTGACCAATATACTTCAGCTTCCGGAACGGCAGTGGATCTATTGAAAAACGTCCCTTCCATTGATGTAGATATTGAAGACAATGTTTCCATCAGGGGCAACAGTAATTTTACTGTGTTAATTGATGGCCGGCCTTCTGTTCTGGAGGGAAGCGAAGCACTTCAGCAGTTCCCGGCAGGGATGATCAAAGACATCGAGATCATTACCAATCCTTCGGCAAAATTTGACCCGGAAGGCACAGGGGGTATTATCAACATTATCACGACTAAGCGTACCCTGACAGGCTTAAGTGGTCTTTTACATGCGGATGTCGGATTGGATGAAAAATATGGAGGAGATTTTCTACTGAACTATCGTACAGAAAAATTCAACTATTACCTGGGGGGAGACTATAATGACAGGAATTATCCAGGCACCGTTGAAAGAAGACAGGAGACCTACTCCGGGGATACCATCTCTTACCTCAACTCTGACGGCGATTACAACAGGGGCTATAACCGGTACAGTGGCCGGGCAGGGATTGAGTGGTTTCCGGATGAGAAGAATGTGTTTAGTATGAGTGGACGTTACGGCAGCAGGGCCCATCTGGGTTCATCCACGATTAATTATGAAGAGTGGACCAGTTATGCCCCGGCAAAAAACAGGTATACC
>CAYSMO010000038.1:0-6926 GCA_964432125.1 uncultured Bacteroidaceae bacterium
GCCCAGGTTGGCATCAGGTGGTTCATTCCCGAACCAATCCGGGATGCTTCTGTTTACACCATATATTACAATATCGTAGCGGTACTCATCAAAGTAATCAACTTCCAGCGTCACCCTGTTTTTAAATGCACTAAGTTCCATACCCAAGTCCTTCTTAATGGAGGTCTCCCAGTGTATGTCTTCGTTTCCAAGAACTGATTCCAGATAAAAATTGTATGGCGAGACGGCGTTGGCACTGCCAGGTTCACTATAAAATGAAGAATTAATCGCCGCACCGGCATTGAGAGACTCCCACTGTGAAATGTATTGCCATCTTCCGGCAAAACCATCATCTCCAACTAAACCATAAGATCCACGGAATTTAAGTCTGTTAATCCAGGCGATATCTTCCATGAATCTCTCATTGGAAGGCATCCATCCAAAAGCAAATGAAGGGAACAATTCGAACCGGTAACCGGGGCCAAATTTTTCAGATCCATTATATGCCCCGTTAACCTCCAGGAAATACCTGGTATCATAGTTATAGGCAATGCGACCTACCCAATCTTCATATAATTTCGGGAACATACTTCCTTTGGCGTAGTTTTCCCTTTTAAAAAGTAACAACCCCTGAACATTATGCACATCACCAAAAGTTTGGGAATAGTTTACAGAAAGCTGATAATTAACTCTCCTTATTCTGTTTTTATCATTGAGATTCATTGAACCGATGGTCCATGGCTGAATTACATATGCATAATCATTGTTGGTTGAAGGATATTCATAAATGATATCTTCCCCCTCATTGATGTATCTCTTGAAGATAACATTATTGGCGTCTTTAATTGATTGAGATCCTGCTATGTTGTTGTCGAAGGAGAATCTGCCCTGCAAGGAAAGCCCCTCTAAGACAAAACCGAGGTCCTGATTTAATATGAAATCGCTGTTTAGCCTGAAATTGTTTCCCTTAATCAATCCACTGGAAGAGTATGAATATAGTGGATTGGTAAATATCCACTCACTGCTATCAAAGAAACCATAACTACCATCTTCGTATTGGGGATAATATATATCAGGAGCCAGCTGGTATATACCTAAATAGAAGTAATTTTCATTGAAATCCGGCCGGTTTTGCATTCCGTACGCACCTGAAAGATTCAGGCTAAGTTTAGTGGTATTTGTTATGTTAAAGTCAAGATTGCTTCTGTAATTAAATCGCTTAAAACTGTACCCTCCATCATAGCCTTTCCCATTATCAAAATCACTAAATATATCGCTCTCCTGCAAATAGGAGAGATTACAGAAATACGTAGCAGTATTATTTCCTCCACGAACTGAAAAATTCAATCTGTGGTCAGTCACCACGTCGTCTAGCAAGTAGTCTTTCCAATCAATATCCGGATATATCTCCTGTTCCAATTGAGTGGGCTGATTCCGGTATTTTTCAACAACCTGTATCGGAGTATAATCGCTCCATGAAGTTTCAGCATACATCAGCTGACGCTCGATCGCTTCGTTCGCAACCAGATTGCTTTCATAAGCATTCAGTTTTTCCGGTAATTTCGACACGGTTTTAAAAGTCGACTCGGCGTTTATGGAGAATTGGGCTTTCCCTTCCTGACCCCTTTTAGTTGTAAGGAGAATAACTCCATTTGCCCCTTTCACTCCAAATACAGCAGTAGCTGATGCGTCTTTCAGAACCGAAATCGATTCCACTTCATTGATGTCCACATCATTCATACTCCGCTCAATGCCATCAACAAGAATCAGGGGTGATCCGCTGTTGTTCCATGTACTTTGTCCCCGAATAAAAATCTGCATCTCTTCATTACCGGGCGCACCATTTGAATAAATTGTAACCACTCCGGGTAATTTTCCTTGCAGCGCTTGTCCGATGGTCGATACCCCTCCGGATTGCTTAAGCTCTTCGCTGTTTATCTGTGTAATTGCCCCTACAACACTCGATTTTTTTTGGCGACCATAACCTACCACGACTACCGGATCCAGTTTGGTAAGATCCTCTGTAAGCTGTAAGTCTATCGTATTCTGGTCGCCGACTACCACCTGCTTGGTTGAATAACCGATATAGGAATACGTGATTGTGTCGCCGGGAGACGCCTCAATAGCGTAATTTCCATTGAGGTCAGTAATGGTCCCTTTTACGGTCCCTTTTATTACCACATTAACGCCCGGGATTGTAGCTCCGTCTCCTCCTGTTATAACTCCCTTAATTGTTTTTGTCTGTGGAAAGGCAAGAGCGTTAAATAGAGATAGAATAAATAAAGTTAAAAAAACTTTTTTCATAGGTTAGCTTTCATATAGTTAGTAATCTAAACTTATGTTAAAAATATACACGATAATCTGTAAAAATGTTCTGGTATATACAATTATTGTTTGGTATCGTACAAAGCACTGTATGACTGAATTTTATAAATTGTTAATTCTTTCATGCTGATCAAGAAAATGTGCTACCTGTATACTATTGTCGTTCCATTGTTCAGGCTGGAAAGTAAGATCAGAGAAAGAAATTCCCTAATATTTAACAAGCTTTCCGCATTTTCCATTTAATTCAACCAGGTAAAATCCATTCTCTAAACCAGAGACGTCAACGGGCATATTTGAATTGGAGACATGCAATAGTCTTCCATTGATATCAAAAAAGTTAATTCTTTCATTGCTATGGTTATCCGGATATATCCAGACCAATTGGGCAAAGGGAGAATACCTTATTTCGAAGACAGCGTGTTGTTCCGCTACAGCAGTATTATTTGTGGAATCTGTTTCAGTATCATAGCTGACGTACATTGGAATGAAATAGTCATCAAATTGACCTGTTCTGTCAGGTAGCATATCCTCAGTTATATATTCTGAACCATTTTCGGTTCTCTCTTCAATTGCGTTAATAAGGGTATATGGGCCATTGGAAAAGGCAATAAAGCATACATTAGATCTGTCATTTATTAATGCCGGGGGTTTGTTAGCTTCTGAAAAATCGCTGCCACCTGGCCATTCATTAATAATTCCGCCAAGCACCTCGAGGGAGCCACCTGACATAACCTTGAAATTGGTGGTATTACCTTCAACTTTATACCCGAGCACCCACATTTCGCTATTGTTTGCAACGAAATTGGGTCCTGCTTTAAATTCGGTATTCATAAAACGAACCCATACTTTTTGATTCACAAAATTCTCTTCTGATTTACCGAAGTTGGTAACATTGTTTATAAACAATTTTGCTCCATATTCTGAATTATGGTTTTTATAGTTTCCACTAAAATTATTAACAACAATCGTTCTGGGGGCATAATGTAAAATGACTGCGCCTTTACTTAGACCATCCTCAATTAATAAGGGGTCTGATGCGTCTTCTTCAACCTTTAAAAACCCCTCTAACCTTCCATACATAAAATTTATTCTCTTTACTGTGCCAGGTACATTAACCGATCCATTAATAATATATTCGGCATTCGGAAAATAAATGGAAGATTTGCCGGAGTTCATGGCTGCCTGAATTGCGGCATTATCATTGGTCACCCCATCACCAACAGCACCGTAATCATTTACGTTCGCCCATTGATTCATATCGTTTTCCCATGGGATAATGGGATTCTCTTCTATCGCTAAATTCATGGATTTCAATTTCTGACCCTCTCTCAGGCTGAATATCTCACCTGAGACATATTCCTCTATCTGCCCGGCAACGGGTAGATCAACCTTGAAATATCTATTAAAAATCTCGTTGTCATATCCGCTGACTGTAATATTTCTTGCAAAAAGTTGCCCGTTTTGTATATCGATTGCTGTACCTCCATTTGTGGAGCTGTTTAACTCGCTGTCGAGTATGACGACATGTGCTCCGGTTTCAACTATTGCAACAGCAGGAACTGTGTTTTCAGAAAGCAACTTTCTGATTGATAAAGCACTATTATCTGTGCGAAAGGCTGCAATTTTTTGATTCCGGAGTGTAATATATTCAAATGTATTTGTTCCGAAATGATAAGGAAGTGCGTAGACACCATAGTCGAAACCTTCAATAGTAATATCATTATGGTATCCCATATTCGGACCTATTCTTAAATACAGTCCAATGCTGCCCTCACCATCATCACTTGTAATAGTAATATTCTGAACACTACTGTTATTGGCCCC
Source organism: uncultured Bacteroidaceae bacterium (assembly GCA_964432125.1). Lineage (GTDB taxonomy): Bacteria > Bacteroidota > Bacteroidia > Bacteroidales > M55B112. The sequence continues at coordinate 4,129 of CAYSMO010000038.1, forward strand.
CTCAAAATCTAATGCAACTGCACCCGGATTGCCACTTCCCGTATTCAATGTCAAGTTTCGTACTGCATTAAAAGCTACCCCATTATTAAAATCACCTTTACCAAAAGATAGTAATGCTTTATTCGTTCCTCTTCCATAACCCTCACTATTATCATCGAGCTTAAGTATAGTGCCATCCCTGCTCTGCCCAATGAATCTGATCCTTGCCAAACGTTCATTAGGATGATTGTACCTGCTCGGACCAGAATAGATAATGGTATTGGAAATCCGGTAAGTACCGTCTGGTATATAAATAATGTTTGTAGACTGGTACGAAATCGGTTGACCTCGGTCCCAACCATAGGTATCCATTATTGCCAGAACAGAATCATATGCATAAACAAAAGCCTCAGTATCGTCCGCGACTCCATCACCAACTGCATTAAACGGTGGTTTTGAAACGTCAATTATTCGTCCTCCCTTATTGGAATGCATAAATGCATCCTGAGGATACACACAATTTACATCAGGCCGTCTGTCTCCCTGGCCATGTGTGGTAACGGAATACATACAAATTGCAATAGTTATAATTAACTGTATGAAGGATCGTTTAAATAAAAAAGTGTTTTTCATAGTATTGTTAATGTACTTAATATTTGATGAATATTTTATTCGGTTGAATGAAGCAAAAGAACGAACAATTTTGGAGATGGTATTTGGAAAATCATACAGGCTGAAGTTTATTACTTTACGATACTCATCTTATGGCTCCTAATTTGTTGATAATATGAAGTATATTCGGAAGGAGTATATTTATATTGGTTTTTAAAGGCTTTTGCAAAATAAGAACAGCTTCCAATTCCAATTTCATACATAACTTCAATCACTTTCATCTTACCTGATTTAAGCAAACTTGCAGCATGCTCCAATCGGATAGAGCGAATAAACTCTGAAGCACTTTTCCCGGTGTATTCCTTTAACTTTCGATGAAGCTGCATCCTACTCATGCAAAGCTCTTTACATAGTAATGACACACTGAAATCACTGTCATTTAAGTTGTTTTCAATAATATCCACCACCTCTCGAATAAATTCTTCTTTTTGTGCTATTTCAGTATTTCTTCCCGGATACATGACAACCCCATTATTCAAGCGCTGCTGAACCTTCCGTAAGCTGGAAATGGCGCTCATAATTTTACGGTTAAGATCATCTGTATATGGAGGCTCAGATTCAAGACCGGGTGTCACTAATTTTAGTCCATTATTGCTGTTTAAAGTAATTACATTGCCAAATCTTTTGTTTAGCAAACCGGTAATTTGCTTGCAATAATCTTTATGGTCTTCTAAGACAAGAATTATGGGGAGGTTACCATTTCCCTTGTTGCTTTCAAGCAGGAAACCTTCATCCGAATCATATTTTGAAATACAACTTGCTGATTTCATAAGGCCATTGTGCTTAGTTGGTTTAAGATCTTAAATTTCATTTTATAGTTAGAAGAGTCTTTTTGTTGAGTGAAATTAATGAACAATTCTCCCGCTGGTGTCCTGTGGGATTCATAAATTGTTCTTAATAATACAATAAACAGAAATACAGGGTTATACATTATATCTAATGAAAGATTTGTCAGATATCCACACTGTTTTCTTCCCCTTCTCTCTTTTTAGATCATTAATATTTGTTTAGGAGATTTTGGTAGGGTTTATAAAGGGGGATTAAAATATTCAAATATGCAGGGCTTATAACATCCTGATATATAGACTTTCATGCAATCAGATACAATCGGAGCAGAATTTTGTTACATCAGAACAACTCTGGCAGATTAGTTTTATTTAATATTGATTTTTGAATTAATCACTAAATTGAAACTATTATGAGTAAAATCTACATTTCATTACTATTTTGTATGGCTCTGTTATTGAATGTTGAAATTGCAAAGAGTCAAACAGTTGTAACAAGCAATGCTGACGCTGGACCAGGCACTTTAAGGCAGGCCCTTATTGATGCTAAAGACGGCGTAGCAGACATCACCTTTAGCGGAAGCATGGTTATCCAACTCGACAGTGTTATGGATCTTGATACATTAGGGATTGAGTCTGTATCAATTGATGGGGGAGATAACAGTATTACTATTGACGGAAAAGGCACTTCACGTCTGATCAGGTCATATATTCACACAGGCAGATTGAATATTAAAAATGTCACTTTCCAAAATGCCGGAACACTGAGGGGTGCTGCTCTATTCCTCCAGGGAATAAACAGATTTGAAAACTGTACTTTTAAAGACAACACATCAACTAATTTTGGTGGGGCTATTTATCTGCAAGACACCAGTGAATTTGTAAACTGCAAATTTATTGGTAATGAAAGCAATGTAAGGGGAGGGGCGGTTTCTGTAGAAACCGGGAAGGTTTCTTTTATAGGCTGTCTTTTCGATGGAAATACTGTAAATACTACGGGTGGTAATGCCATTGGTGCCGCTTTTCATTCATTGACTCCATCCTCTTCTGCAGAGGTAATAAACTGTACATTTGTGAATAATACAGTTGGCGGAACTTCAGGAAATGCCAGACAGGGCGGCTCCATACACTATGGCAACTGGACTGCAGGGGGAAGCGCAACAGATCCTCTCATTGTTGTAAACTCCATTTTTTGGAGCAATGTTATGCCAAGTGCTGGTTTTGGAAGTGCTATCATGCTTGACAATGATGCTACACTGAAGGTGTATAACTCATTGCTTCATGAGGCTAATATTAGCATGGATACCTTAATTTACAATGACGTAGATTTTCCTGCCATAGATTTTTTCGGAAATGCAGAAG
>CAYSMO010000038.1:7026-16944 GCA_964432125.1 uncultured Bacteroidaceae bacterium
GACTTCAGTTTCAATCACCGATTTGACAGGTCGCACTGTTATAGCCAGAGAGATTGAATCAGGAGACATGGTAAATACTTCAGGGTTAGATGACGGGGTTTATTTATTAAATCTTTTGGTCAACGGCAGGATTTATGGCACCAAAGTAGTCGTTAAGAATTAGGTAGTAGTTTAGGGTTACCTGGATGACAGGAATTGCACCGAGAATTTATAAAACTTTGTGCATATATGGCGGATCGGATATTTCCGGTCCGCTTTTTTTAACTGCAATAATAATTCAATTTGTTAACTGCAAACAGTTTAGTTATTTCATAAGTGTTACATTTTCATGGATCCTGTTTACAGCAGCAGGGGGGAGAATTATTAGGGTATAACTAAAGCAATAATTATAAAAATGAGAACAAAAAATGCAATTTGTCCTGACCTACGGATACTGGGACTGGCGGTTATTGCGCTACAATGCACAATAGGATTATATGCACAGGAAAAACCCTGGTTCAGCAGTGAGTTGGAAATGGAAACCCGAATCTCATCCTTGATTGATGCCATGACACTCGAGGAAAAAATTGCTCAAACAGTGCATAACAGTGAGGCAGTGGAACACCTGGGTGTTGAGGAATACAACTGGTGGAATGAGGCCTTACACGGAGTGGCTCGTTCAGGTCGGGCCACTGTTTTTCCCCAGGCAATTGGTTTGGCCGCAACCTTTGATCCTGCTTTGTTAGAGAATATTGGCGATGCAATTTCAGATGAAGCCAGGGCCATCAACAACCATCTGCTGGAGAGCGGGAAAAAGCAGACTCTTTATCAAGGACTAACATTTTGGTCGCCCAATGTGAATATTTTTCGCGATCCGCGGTGGGGCCGTGGCCAGGAAACCTATGGGGAGGATCCTTTACTTTCAGGGGAGCTTGGAGCAGCTTTTGTCCGGGGAATGCAGGGTTGTGATCTCAAATACTTAAAAGTGGCCGCTTGCGCCAAGCACTTTGCGGTTCATAGCGGTCCGGAAGCATTGAGGCATGAGTTTAATGCCCTTGTATCTCCAAAGGACTTAAGAGAAACCTATTTGCCAGCATTTAAAAAATGCGTAGATGCTGGGGTGGAAGCCGTCATGTGTGCGTACAACCGAACAAACGATGAAGGATGTTGTGGCAGCAATGTATTGTTGCAGGACATATTGCTCGATGAATGGGATTTTCAGGGGCATATTGTAAGTGACTGCGGGGCACTGGAGAATTTTCACCGTAAACATGGGCTCACTTCCAGCTCTGCCGAATCAGCAGCACTGGCACTGTTGCATGGTGTTAATCTAAATTGTGGCGCCACCTATAGAAAAAGCCTTAAAAATGCCATTGAGCAGAATCTAATTACGGAAGATGATTTGGACCTCAGTATAAGAAAGTTAATGCGTACCCGTTTTAAACTGGGAATGTTTGATGCTCCGGAAGAGGTACCTTATCGCTGGATTGGAACTGAAGTGATTAATGACGAAGAAAAGCAACAACTGGCTTGGGAGGCAGCAAAAAAATCTATTGTCTTGCTAAAAAATGACAATACCCTGCCTTTGGATCCAAATAGCAAATTTATTTATATGACAGGTCCACTTGCAAACAATAACCTGGCTTTAGTTGGAAACTACAATGGCATTAATTCCGATATGAGAACCATTGTTGAGGGTATTGCAGAAAAGGTTTCTCCCTCTACCCGGTTACAATACAGACAGGGTGCATTGCTTACTACCGAAAACAAAAATGATATTGACTGGTACAGTGGACAGGCAAAGGATGCTGAAGCCACCATTGTGGTATTGGGACTTACTCTGTTGTTGGAGGGGGAGGAAGGTGAATCAATTGCCTCTCCTAATAAAGGGGATATTTTAGATATGCAGCTGCCTGAAAGTCAGCTGAAACTATTAAGAAGAATTAATGACCGGACAAGAGCCGGAGGCAAAAAATTAATCACTGTTATTTGTGCCGGAATGCCACTGGATTTAAGAGAAGTATCGGAACTCTCTGATGCTGTACTGTATGCCTGGTATCCTGGCGAACGAGGAGGTGAAGCTGTTGCTGACATCATTTTTGGAAATGTTTCTCCCTCAGGAAAATTGCCGATAACTTTCCCGAAATCAGTGGAGCAGCTACCTGATTATGAAGATTACTCCATGCAGGGTAGAACATATAAATATATGCAGGACAGTCCATTATACCCATTTGGATTTGGTTTGGATTACTCTGAGCTGGAATGGGAAATTCCATCTGTTCGTAATTTCACGGTCAGAAAACATCAAGAACTGGAAATTTCGCTGAATATCGTCAATAATGGTTCAGTTGATGCAGAAGAGGTGGTTCAGGCTTATTTAAGCATCGAAAGTGAAGAAGAGGAATTACCGGTAGCTTCACTGATTGATTTTAAGCGAATTGCCGTAAATAAAGGAGCCCATAGTAAAGTCACTTTTATCATTCCGTATGAAGTGTTCAACTATTATAACAGCAATGGAAAAAGAATTCAACATCGGGGACGAGCAACCATTACTATCGGCAATGCCTCACCAGGTGATCGTTCATTAGAACTGGGTTCAAAAAATTTCGAATTTACAGTAAATGTGGATGACTAACTTCGAATGATTTCCAGATTAAATTATCCTGATCGAGCTTGTATTGCAGATTTTGACCCGCCGTTTGGAACATGATGGATCCGAAAAAGCATTGTTCAACCAGATCGGGAGAAATCATTTTAAAATTCTGGCTGGATGAGCGACTAGGTTTGAGCTGATAAATTCAATCTTGAATATCAGTAAATGGCTGTCGAAAAGCCACTTACTTTACATTTTTGTATTAAACATTTCTCCAGGCAGTTTACCATATATGCTTTTAAAGCACTGGTAGAAATGCGATCTGCTTTTAAATCCGATCATATGAACTACCTGGCTTACACTGTGTTCACCAGTTGATAATAAGTCATTTGCCCTTTTAACCCGATATAACCTCATGAATTCGCCTGGTGTTTGGTCTGTTAACGCCCGTAGTTTCTTGTAGAAATTTGTTCTGCTCATGTATACAGCTTTGCTAAATTCATCAGAAGAGAAATCTGTATTATCCAGGTTTTCTTCGGCAATTTCGTAAAGTGTATTGATAAATTCTGTGTCTTTGATCGAGAACGACTGATCCAAACAGTCGGTATTGTCATTAAAGTCCTGACTATATCGTGACCTTAACCTGGCCCTGTTTTCGATAATGTTCTTCAATCTGGCCAATAGATGTTCAATATGAAATGGCTTTGAAATAAAATCTTCTGCTCCAATTTCAAGGCCTTCTATGTAGCTGTCAATTTCATTTTTTACCGTGAGTAGTATTATCGGTATATGACTGGTAAGAATTTCATTTTTCAGTTTCTTTACAAGTTGAATGCCATCCATAACTGGCATCATTACATCACTCACAATTATTTCTGGAACATGGCTGAGAGCCAAGGAAAAACCTTCATTTCCATCACCTGCAGATAGCACATTATAGTGTTCGCTTAGAACATTAATCAGGTATTCCCTTAACCTGTAATTGTCTTCTACAATTAACAGGGAGGGTAAATTCCTAATCTCATTTTTCTTCTTTTCTATGCCCTCACTATTTTCCTGGCTGATTGGGTATTCATCTGATAATAATACTAAATCCTCAAGCTTTTCGGATTCTAGCTGTACTAATTCATCTTTATTAAAATGTTCCATACCTAATGGAAGAGATAGCGTAAAAACTGTTCCTTTTCCTTGTTCACTGCTGACCGTCAAATCCCCATGATGAATCCGTGCTAACGATCTTGATAGCGTAAGGCCAATACCTGTCCCCTGGAAATGAGACGATGAGGTGGACTGATAAAACCGGTCGAATATTTTGGACTGTTCTTCTATTGGAACTCCAGCTCCGTTGTCTTCAACTTCAATTACAACATTTTTAGCCTGTTTTTCTATTCGCACAACTACAGCTCCTCCTTTAGGTGTAAATTTGTAAGCGTTTGACAGTAGGTTATAAATTATCATTTCAATCTTAGAGGGGTCGAACCAGACAGATATTTCCTCAACATTACAGAGAAGACTGTATTGTATATTTTTTTCATAGAATCTTGGATTAAAACTTTTAATAATCTTCCTTATAAAAGAAATAATATCATCCTCGACACATTTCAATTTTATTGATTCTTTCTCGACTTTCCTAAATTCAAGTAACTGATTGACTAAGCGAAGCAAGTAATTTGCCTGTTCATGGATGATCAATAAATTATACTTCAATTTTTCATTATTCTTACATTCTTTTACCAGGCTCTCAACTGGCCCCAGGATAAGGCTGACAGGTGTTTTGAACTCATGTGAAATATTGGTGAAGAACTTTAACTTAATATCATTCACCTCCTTTTCTTTATCCTTTTCAAGTTCCCCAAGCTTAATGTTGTTTCTAAGTCGTTCAATATTAAGGAGTATTTTAAATACAGTAACAATAAGACTTATGAGCAAGATAGTATAGATAATGTAGGCAACCCAGGTTTTCCAGAAAGGAGGTGTTACTTTAATAAGCATTTGTTTAGGCACTCCCGACCATTCATTTCTTGTGTTGGATACATTGAACTCGAAGAGATATTCACCGGGGGGAACATTGGTGTACGAGGCCATATTATTGATCGGGTTTGTATAGATCCAATCCTGATCGAAGTTGTTCAACCTGTATCTGTAATATGAATCTTCGGGATGATCGAAGCCGACACCGAGCAATTCAATTGAAAAAGTATTTTGGAAGTACTTTAAGTGAATCCTTTTTGAGTAGGAGAGGCTCTTCTTCAACAGGATATCCCCATCGATCGCTTCTCCAGGATGTACTTTTTTATACGATAGCAGAAAATCCCCAAACTCCGGGGAAGGAGTTACATTATTATTTCCTGTTTCTGCAGGATCAAAAAAAGTAATTCCCATATTACTCCCGAAAACCATTTCATTGGTCGAAAGCTTAATGGCAGCAGTCGTAAAGAATTCACTTTTTAATCCATCGTTAATGCCAAAATAGGTTATTTCTTTATTTTGAGGATAAAGGACGTTCAGTTTATAATTGGTACCTAAGAATAATCTTCCAAGGTCATCTTCTAATACTGTTTTTACCACATTGCTGGACAACCCATGATCCTCTGAGTAATGAATAAAACCTAAATCATCGTTGTTATGTGGTAAGATACTTAGCCCACCACCTTCAGTGCCGATCCATAATTCACCGTTTTTTGCGCGAAGAATCACACTGATAAAATTACTTCGTAACGATTTCGAATTTCCGGATTTGTAGTGGTAATGCTTTATTTCAAAATCATCTACGTTTTTTTCATTGCCATTTATCGCAATATGATAAAGACCATTATACCATGTTCCCATCCATAATGATCCATCTTTTGGATCCAGGTATAGTACAGATACTTTTTTATTATCGAGTAGATTATCAGTACGAGAATTGAAATCAAGAAAATTAGAAACAACAGGTTTTTTATCAAATGAGATTCTGAAAACACCGGAGGTAGTTCCGACCCAAAGGTTTTCATCGTCATCTTCTATTACAGAAGCAATATACATGCTGGATAATTGAATCGGCAGGTTCTCCAGTGGTTCAGGATGTTTGGATCCCGGAAGCAGGTAATATAACCCACCTGAGATTCCAATCCACAAATACTCATTTTTGTCTTTAAATATTGCAGATACCTGAGCATTTTTATCCCTTAAATCTGAATCATCAAACCAAACATCTTCAATATGTTCCTCTGCGAAATTAAATACAGAAATTCCCCTTCTGGTCCCAATTATAAGTCTCTCCTCGTCGAACTGACATAATTCCAGAATGTAATTATCTATTAATCCCGCGCTTTGATCTATGTTTAAGAAGGCTATCTCATTATAGGAATATTTATCGATACCTTTTTCAGCGGTTCCAAACCATATTGTTCCAAATTCATCTTCATAGATTTCACTGATCCAGTTACTGCTAATGCTTCCGGGTAAGAGAGGATCAAACATGTAATTCTCTACGGTCCTGAAATTATTGGCGCCGATTAATCGGAAGACACCTTCATTTGTGGAACTTGCCCATATATTGCCTTTTGAGTCCGACAAAATTGATGTTACAATAGATTCTATATTAAAGGTTTGAAATGAATCAACTTCGATAGTATCCCCTGAATATGTCAATGAAAGTCCTAAAACTGTTGATTTAAATGCCAGCCATAAATTGTTATTATTGTCAAGTTCAATGGTACGTAATTTTCTTGCTTCCAGAAACGGAAGATTTTCAAGCGTAAATTGCTTAAAATCTTTTTGATAGCATATCAGTCCGTTGGTTGAAGCCAGCCATATATAACCATTATCATCCTCTACAATGTCATGGAAGACTACCTTGTCTACTAGGTTATTGGAATTAAAAATGAGATTTTTTTGATTACCTGTTTTGAAATCCAACACATGGACTGCATCTTTGTTAGTTAAGATCCATAGTCTGTTATTGGAGTCTTCAAATAATTTCATTACGGTAACCTGGTCCTTGAACCCTCCAATCTTCAGCTCTTCAAACAGCTCCAGCTCTGGATTATATACACTTAGACCAACTTCTGTTCCGATCAATAATTTGCCTGTACTATGTTCCAATATGCATCGAACCCTATTGTTTAACAAGCTGTTGGGATTGTCTGGATTATGTTTATAAACTTTGTAGTTTATCCCGTCAAATCTGTTTAATCCATCATATGTACCTATCCATAGAAATCCTTTACTATCGTGATAGAAGGAACTTACTCCAAGGTGAGACAAACCATCACTGATCGAATAATTTTCAAATCTTACACGTGGGTCTGTCTCATATGTATAAGCTTGCAAAATGAGAACTCCGTATGCTAAAAAAGCGAGTATGAATCGTTTTAATCCCATTGAATGAAGCTCTAATGATACATAAAGTGATATTTTTCCGCATTTCGTGGGTGAAAAATTACCGTTTTTCACCCTGTTCGCTTAAACAGTAAATATTATTCTTGTTTGTCTGTTATATGCGAAGTCTGGATTATGCTCATCGGAAAAATACCCGACTACACTAGCAAGTACTCAATTTTAGTAATCATAAGTTTCTGTCGGGGGCATTATTTTTCTGAGAGCTCTCAATTTTAGTATGCCTCTATCTGAGCGCCATTGCACTTACAAATGTAGTCAAATATTTAAATCGCGAAAAGGATATTATCTATTTCGAAAAAAATTTTCCCGTGAACTTTTTCTCTCCAATAACCAGTTCGTATATTTTATAATTATATGCTTCGATTCCGCTTTTTCTCCATTGCAGAACATTTTTCCCAACAGTTAGAGCTACGTTTTCAAATTGTTTTTCTCTTTGTCCGGTCGAATTATAAATATATAATGATGCGTCATTAACAGGCTCATCAATTACAAACTCAAAATAAACAACTGATTCATCCGAATATACTTTAATCTGATTTTGAACTCTATTGACCTTTTTAACATCGGTATAAGGTCCATAGCTTACATACAACGGGATGAATCTGTCATTATCCCACTTTCCTCCCCTGAAAGGATAATCATTTTTTGTGCTTGCCTTTGTCTGACTGTCTCTGGTCTCTATAACGTAATTTAAAAAGGCATTCTTGTGATTTGTATAACCTGTATAAGATATTTCGGAGTCTTCATTAACCAGTATACTTGCATTATTATTGAGGTCCATTGCTTCATTAGTGTATCCTCCCAACACTTCCAACACGCTATTGTTTTTAATATGAAAACCTGGTATTGGCTTATGTTCAGTTTTATAGCCAAACACCCACATTGTCCCTCCATTGACAACCCAATTTGGTAAACTTGCATCTTCAGTATTGATGCTTCTTGCCCATATTTTCTGGTTTTTTGTGCAGAAAAAGTCCATTGAGGCTTCGTTTCCCCTGGCACTGTTTGCGTTATCTAAAAAGAGTTTTACCGGTTTGTCCTGAATATTTTTATATTTAAGATGAATTGTAAAACTAAAGATGCAGTCTCTTTGTGATTTCAAAAGAACTGTTTTCTGACTTCCATCCATTCCAACAAAAAGTAGTGGGTCGGATGAGGATTCTTCTATTTCAAAAGTGCAGAATGAAAAATAAGCATTCATTCCTTCAATTCGTTTAACACTTGCTGGAATTGTTACGGTATTTAATGCATACTCCTTCTTTGGAAAATATACTACGGGCTTTCCAGAATTTAAGGCGTTTTGAATTGCACCAGTATCATCATGTATACCATCTCCGACAGCCCCAAAATCATGAACGTTTGCCCATTCATTTTCTATGTTATACCAGGGAATCATAGGAGTGTCTTCAATAGGGAGATCTAAGGATGATAAAACCTGGTTTTCATTTAAAGATTTGACAGGGTAACTAACATACTCCTGAATACTATGCGATCCAATTTCAGTTTCCCCTGCTTTAGATATACTACCGATATATCCTGATGTGTCAATATTCCGGGCGAAGAGACACTGCTTTTGTGACTTGGTCATTTTGATTGCAAAATGGCTTTCCTCATATGCCTCCAGTAGACTGTCAATTATAGCAGCATAGGGGCCTTCATCCTCCAATATCAATGATGGAACACTGTTTTTTGATTGCTTTGAATGTAGTTTTCTTACAGATATCCCGCCAGATTCAACTTTTATTCCACATTCATTTTGATTCAGCAAAGAGACATATTCCCAGGAGGAGTGTGAGACAGTTGCAGTTTTATATCCTTGTGAATTGTAAGGGACCGGAAAATAGATACCGCAATCAAATCCTTCAACGGTAATATCATGATAATAGCCCTGGATACAATGTTTGTTTAACCATATACCAAATCTCCCATTTCCATCCTCAGACACCAACTTGACATTAAACATCTGCGTCCGATTAGCGCCTTGAAACTGCATGGCCACTGCTCCGGGATTTCCGTTACCTGTACGTATTGTTATATTCCTCAATTCATTAGATGCAACCCCGTTATTGAAGTCTGTTCCAGGATGTTGATAGGCTAGTAGAATTTTTGGTTGGTCCTTGTCTTGAAATCCCGGGCAATTATCGTCAAGCTGAAGAATTGTTTGTTCCCTGCTCTGTCCAATGATACGAATAGTGCTTAAATCCCACATTTCATTATGAATATATTCTCTTGCCCCTCGGTAGTAAAGTGTATCTGTTATCCTGTAAGTTCCATTAGGGACATAAACATGATATGGTGTTTTCCACCAGGCATCCCTGAAATCAGCTTGTGTCATAAATTTCTCCTTTAAAAAATCATACGCATCCTTAAATGCATCTGTATCATCAATAATGCCATCTCCAACTGCTGCCGTGTATCCTGCAGGAGGATTAGTAATATCATAAAAGGTGCCACCATTTTGCAACCATACAGCCGGTGGGAATTCACAATTAATTTGCAAATTTCTATCACCGGAAGGAGAACTCTCTTTCAGGTTAGGATTGACAAATAATTGGGGTTTGCTAAGAATCGATTTTTTTATATTTCTATCGCTGCTTAATAGATTAACAGGAAGTAATGTAAGTCCTGTAACACTGACAATAGATTTTTTTATAAAGGAACGTTTATCCATGATAATTATTTTTAGAAATATAAAACTATAATACGCTTTGTAAGCAAAGTTGTTTAATCCAAGGGCCCTTCCTCAAAAAGTATCATAAATGACAATCCCGATAGTAATAGTTTCATAGTATTAATAGTAGGTTTTTACACATTTTCTACCACAAATCTTACAACATTATTCTATACATTTCGGACTAATAATTCGAGAGGAAAAAAGACATATTATGGGTGATTTCTTTCTTTTGTTTGCAAGAATATGACATTATCTCCAATTTATATATTGCTGGTGTAACATAATGCAA
>CAYSMO010000039.1:0-15837 GCA_964432125.1 uncultured Bacteroidaceae bacterium
GTATTCGCAATACAGGATGGAGCAGGAGGCGAAGGGGCCGGACGAGTCAGGTGCGAAGAAGCAGCAAGCCAGGGGTGCAGAGGATGCTGACGGAGATGGACAGCAACGGAGAAGGCCATCGGGCGGCCGGGCAGGGAAAGATGAGCAGGGAAGCAACGGTGATAAGGGGAAGGCTGCGGTGAAGGGTGGCGATCAGCAGAAAACAAAATTAACGTTTAAAGAGAAGCAGGAATATACAGCGTTGGAGAAAGAAATAGAGACGCTGGAGGCGGAGAAGGAGGTGCTTGAGCAGGAGCTGAACGCCGGTGGGGACGATTATGAGGCGTTGCATAGTAAGTCGCAGCGGGTGGCGGAGATTCTTGGTCTGATGGAAAATAAAATGAACCGATGGATGGAGTTGGGTCAGTATGTCTAACAGCGGCATATACAGACATGCCGCCCCTAGCGGGGCTTGGGGTTTCATGTTGGCCTTCTGCTACAGACATGTGGCTCCTAACGGAGCCATTCTAGCTCCGATAGGCGACATGTATAGCCCCAGCGGGGCGGCATGTCTGTAGCAGAATGGCAGGAACGAAGCAGGATAGCTCCAGAGGAGCGACATGTATAGCCCCAGGGGGGCGCCATGTCTGTAGCAGAATTGGATAAATAAAGAAAGTATGGATTTAAAAAACGAAATAAAACGAAGACGAACCTTTGCGATTATTAGTCATCCCGACGCCGGGAAAACAACGCTCACCGAGAAGCTGCTGCTTTTCGGTAACGCGATCCAGACGGCGGGTGCGGTGAAGAGCAACAAGATCAAGAAGACCTCCCAGTCCGATTTCATGGAGATCGAGAAGCAGCGGGGTATTTCCGTATCCACATCTGTTATGGCTTTCGAATACGAAGGCATCCAGGTAAATATTCTCGATACCCCTGGTCATAAGGATTTTGCGGAGGATACCTACCGGACCCTTTCAGCGGTCGACAGTGTGATTCTTGTGGTCGACACGGCCAAAGGTGTGGAAGAGCAGACCCGCAAGCTGATGCAGGTGTGCCGCATGAGAAATACTCCTGTGATGATCTTTGTAAACAAGATGGATAGGGAGGGAATCCTCCATTTTGATCTGCTGGAGGAGCTTGAGCGGGAGCTTAAGATTGCAGTTTGCCCTTATACCTGGCCCATCGGTTCGGGAAGGAAATTCCAGGCGGTATATAACCTGTATAAAAAATCCGTGTCGGTCGTGCAGGAAGGTACTGCCACCAAGACCACAGGAGTGAGTCGATTTGATGATATCAATGACCCTGCTTTGCAAAGAAATATCCGTGAAGAGACAATGGCGACCTTCAGGGACGATGAGGAGCTGGTAAATGGCGTGTTCGAGCCCTTCAGCCGTTCGCTCTACCTCGATGGTTACCTGGCACCGGTCTTTTTTGGCAGCGCACTGAACAACGACGGCGTACTTGAGCTATTGGAGACCTTCCTGGAGATCGCGCCTTCCCCCGGTACAGTTGAGTCGACTGAGAGGACGATTGAACCAACAGAAGAGAAACTTACCGGATTTGTTTTTAAGATCCATGCCAACCTGGACCCGAATCACCGTGACCGGATCGCATTTATGCGGATCTGTTCGGGCAGGTTTGAACGAAATAAGTTTTACTACCATACACGGCTGAAGAAAAAGCTCCGGTTTCCGTCACCCACCAGCTTTATGGCCAACAGCAAAACGGTGGTTGATGAGGCGTTCCCTGGCGATGTGGTTGGACTCTACGACAGTGGGAACTTTAAGATCGGCGATACACTCACGGAAGGGGAGAGCCTGCATTTCAAGGGGATCCCCAGCTTTTCACCTGAGATCCTGCGTGAGGTAATCAACCTCGATAATTTTAAGTCGAAGCAGCTCGACAAAGGGGTGCGACAACTTACTGATGAGGGGGTGGCACAGCTGTTTATCCAACAGCCGGGGAACAGGAAGATCATCGGTACGGTTGGGGAACTGCAATATGAGGTGATCAGGTACCGGCTCGAACATGAGTACGGGGCCAAATGTAATTTCTCACCGCTCTCGTTCCAGGGAGCATACTGGATCACCACGGATGACCAGAAGCAGTTGGATGAATTCATGCAACGCAAGGCAAATGTGATCGCCTATGATAAGGAGGATACGCCGGTATTTTTCGCGGAGAGTGAATGGGGATTGAAAACTTTACAGGAGATGTATCCTGCCCTGGTCTTTCACACCACCTCCGATTTTAAGGCTGAATAGACTCTCCTCCTGAAAAACTACCTGTTTCGTCCCCTGTCGGGACGTGTTCCCTGCTGCTGGGGCCGCTCCTCCGGTCGTCTGTTCTGCATCCGCTCCTGCTGGTTCTGCTTATACTTATTGTATTGCTCTTCCGTAAGCACCTCGCCATATTTTTTATCACGAAGCTCCCGTTGGTTCGTCATAATCTCACGCATCTTCTCGCGGTCGCCCCGGTGTTTCTGCATTTCGACCGAGTTCTTTTTATACTGCTCCAACTCAAATTCAAGGACCTTCTCTTCCTGGTCCTCTGTAAGATCAAGCGTCTGTGACAGACGGTTAACACGTTGTTTTACATCGTCTTCTGACCATTGCCAGTTTTGACCCCTTCCAGGCCCCTGACCCTGGCCCATTTCCGGTCTCTGCTGTCCGATCGCCGGAATAGCGAAGATTGCCAGCAATGCAACCAGCAAAACTGTTTTAATGCGGATGATTGTTTTCATGTGGTTTTCGATTTAATCTGATTAAGTGTAAAAGTATTTAAAATTATCTTTCCTTTCTATCAGACTATCCAATTGCAGAAAGGTTTAATCAATACACCAAAGATTAAAAACAGGTCTGTTTTTGAAAGTGGCTTGCAAGAAGGCTCCATTTTTTAGCACTGCCAGGCTCACAAGTTCGGTTTTTTGCAACCACCAATTAAACTTTTGGATATATTTGTTATCAAAGCAGGCAGACGAAGCAATCACCGAAAATAATCAATCTTGGAAATCCGCATATCAGACCTGGATATGATTTATCCGGGAGGCTACAAAGCCCTCGATAATATTGATCTGACAATCGAACATGGCATGTTCGGACTGTTGGGGCCGAATGGTGCCGGCAAGTCGACCCTCATGCGCATCCTTGTCACCCTCTTACAGTCTACCTCCGGTGAGGTGCTGGTCAACGGGCTCAATATCCGCGATCACCGGAGAGAGATCAGGCAGATGACCGGTTACCTGCCGCAGGATTTTCGTTTTTTCACGAAACTGAAAGCGTGGGAGTTCCTCGATTACGCTGCACGCCTCGGGGGTGTCAGCGACAGGCGCGAACGCAGGGAACGGATCGATGAGATGCTCACCAATGTCGGTCTGTTTGAGTTCAGAAACCGGATGGCGAACAAGCTTTCAGGCGGTATGAAACGCCGGCTTGGCATCGCCCAGGCACTGATTGCCCGTCCGAAAATTATCATCGTCGACGAACCCACCACCGGCCTCGATCCGGAGGAGCGCATCCGCTTCAGGAACCTCTTGTCCGATCTTGGTCGTTCCGATACCATCATCATCCTCTCCACCCATATCGTAGGCGATATCTCCAGCACCTGTAGCCAAATGGCGCTTCTTAACGAGGGAAGGCTGGTCTACCGGGGCACGCCCGATCAGCTGGTTGAGCAGGCGAAAGGACAGGTCTGGTCGGCAGAAGTGAGCCAGGAGCAGTACGACCGCATGAAATCTGACTTCCCGGTTATCTCTACCATTCCATCAGGCACCGGCTGGGAGATTCAGTTTGTGGGGGAGCGACCTGAATACATCGACGCCAGGGAACTTGCTCCCAACCTGGAGCACGCCTACGTACTCTACATGGAAAGTAAACTAAAACATTGGGACCTATGATCAATTTCAGCAATAGGTGGAATACCGGCTTCAGCTGTCGCGAGCAAAAGGCCCAAATACTTGAACCTATAATCAGTCTCAAAAACATATGGAATCCGGCTTCAGCTGTCGCGAACAAAAGGCCTAAATACCTGAATATTTGATCAACCTGCGAAATATATTGTCAGTTGCCCTGTACGAGAGAAAGACCCTCTTCAGAAGCTGGTTCTTCAGAATATTCAGCATCCTCACACTGCTGATTCTGTTCGGCCTGAATATGGGACTCTTTGCGGAGCCAGGGGCACGGTGGACAAACAGGGCGATTGCTGCAAATATTCCTCTGATAAACGTGCTGTTTGTCAACGTGGCCCAGGCGGTGATCGCCGTCTTCCTCGCTTCCGATTTTATGCAACGCGATAAAAAGCTCGACACCACCGAGGTGATCTACGCCCGTCCGATCTCCAATGGCGAATACGTTGTTGGGAAAACACTGGGCATCATGGTCCTCTTTATCGGACTGGTGTTTACGGTGCTGCTCATGGCGCTGATAGTGAACCTTATTCTCACAGATACCCCGGTGGTCTGGCAGGCCTACCTGCTCTATCCGTTGCTGATTTCTGTTCCGACACTCCTTTTTATCCTGGGACTGGCATTTTTCCTGATGATCCTCTTCCGGAGTCAGGCCGTTACCTTCATCGTTCTGCTGGGCTATATCGGCCTTGCCCTTTTTTACTTCAAGGATAAGTTGTACGGCACCCTCGACTATATGGCATTTCACCTGCCGATGATCTACTCCGATTTCATTCAGTTTGCCGACTTCCGTGGTATCCTGCTGCACCGTACCGCCTATCTGCTGCTGGGGTTCGGACTTATTTTTGCTACGATCCGTTTTTTACGCAGGCTGCCACAAACAGGAAAATGGAACCTGCTGAACCTGTTTGCATTTATCCTCTTCATCGCAGCGGGAACCTACACCGGATACATGTATTATAAGGGATTTCACCAGCAGCATGCAGACAGGCAGCACTATCTGCAATTGAACAACCAGTTTGCAGATCATCCGGTTCCCGATGTGATCTCCAACTCACTTACCGTGGAGCAGCGCGGAAAAAATCTAACGGTTACCTCAGAACTGGCGTTCAGCAATCCGCATACCACCCCCCTCGATACCCTGCTCTTTTCGCTGAATCCGGCGTTCAGGATAGATCGCATAACAGGTCCTGATGGGGCGGTTGAATACCTCAGGGATGCGCAGCTGATCAGGATTATCCCTGAAGAGGGGCTCGATCCGGGACGCACATCCACGCTACAGTTTCATTACCGCGGCGCCCCCGATGCGTCCATCGCCTACCTCGATATCACAAAACAGCAGCGTGCGTCGCTTAAGCGGATCCTGGTAGCTACGGTCGATAAAAAGGCGGGGATCGTCGACGACCAGTACCTGCTTCTTACGCGGGAGCTATTGTGGTACCCGGTGGCAGGAGTGGGATTCAACACCCATACGTTTCAGCCGGCACTGCCCGATTTTGTGCGGTTCAGTTTGTCGGTCATGGCTGAACGCGGGCTGACCGCAGTTGCCCCGGGGAGGGAGGAGGAGTCGGAGGGAAAGCAGCACTTCAGGCCGGAGACCGATCTGAATGCATTTCCGCTGGTAATCGGACCGTTTGAGAAGAGAACACTGGTGGCAGGTGATATGGAGTACAATCTTTTTCTTAAGGCGGGACATGACTATTTCTCCAAATATTTTGCGCATATACAGGATACACTCGCAGCCATGATCATGGAGGCGAAGGAAGATTACGAGTATGATGAGTTGGATCTTTACTATGGCTTCAAGCGGTTGAATATCGTGGAGGTACCGGTGCAATATCATCCCTACGAACGCCCTTGCAGCCAGGCAACAGAATTCGTTCAGCCGGAGATGGTGTTCCTGCCCGAAAAGGGTGCCGGCATTAATACACTCGACTTCAGGCGACTACAACATGCGATGGATCGGCGTGACAGGGAACGGGATAATGCACGGACCGGGGAAGAGATGGAGATCGACCTGTTGAAGAATTTTTTGAGAAACACTTTTTTCAGTGCTGAGATCAATACAGGTGGTGGATTTCGTGGCAGGGGGGAGGACCTGATTGTCTATGAAGGTGAACAGCAGTACACGAAAAACCCTTGGTACCTCTTTCCGCTTTACTACAGCTATGTGAATGGAATCAGTTCGAAGGAATATCCGTTGTTTAATGCGATGATCGAAATCTACCTGAAGGAGGGTTACAAGGTGGAGCCGCGGCAAAGCTTCATGGGAGGTATCTCCGAGAGCGAGAGGGCCAATCTCGCGCTGAAAGAACATAGTCTTACTGAGATTATGGCCTGGCAGAATACGAAACTCCCGGCAGCTGCGATACACCAGGCGGGAAGCTTTGTACTGATGGCGATCAGGAACCGTGTCGGCTCGGGCGAATTCGATAATTTCCTCTATTATTACCTGGAGGATCATCCCTTCTCAGTTATTCCGTTTGAGCAGTTTGCTGCTGATTTCGAAGCGGAGTTTGATCTAGATATTGCAACGTACCTTGCGTTTATCAAGGCGGGAAACCAGCTGCCGGAGTTCCTGGTTTCGGAGCCCGAATATTTCCGGACCCGTGACGATTTCGGGGAGCTGTATGTGGTACAAATGAAGATCACCAATACAGGTGAGCGCGATGGTCTGGTCGATCTCACCTTCAGGATGCCGGGGCAAGGTGGTTTCGGTGGTGGTGGTGGCGCTGGGATGGAGACAGAACAGCACCTGTATGAGGTGAAGGCGGGGATAACGAAAGAGGTACAGATTGTTTTCTACAATCAGCCAAGGATGCTAACAGTCAACACCCTTATCTCCGGGAATATTCCTTCTGCCTTTAGTGTTTTTCTGCGTTCGGCTGAGGAGAAGACGATCGTGAATCCTGAAGCGTATGAGAGGAGTTTTGAGTATACGCCGGACCGGTTTCCTGACGGGGAGATTGTTGTCGACAATGAGGATGAGGGGTTTTCTTATGTCTCTGTATCCAATGAGAGCAAGGTGAAGAAATATATTGATTCGCGCAAGGAGCCGACCGAGCGGATCAATTACAGGGCGATGAATCCGAACTGGAGTCCGGCCACATGGACCCCGGTTGCTCATGCAGCCTTCTATGGTCAGACCATCCGTTCAGCACTGCTTTCAGGCAGGGGTGATGGTGGGAGCAGGGCCACCTGGAGCGCGGTAATGCCTGAGGCGGGGTTCTACGACCTCTATGTATATATCCCTGTCTCAGCCATGCTGCAGCGTCCGTCGGGCAGGGGGCGCGGTGGTGACGGATCGGAGCGGGGAAGTGGAAGGGGTTTCCGCGGACCGCAGTTTGCAGATAATGGAACGGAGTACCTGTACGTTGTAACTTCCAATATGGGAACAGAGGAGGTACGGTATACCCTGAATGATCCTGAAGAGGGGTGGAACAGGCTTGGAACATTTCATTTTCCGGCGGATACGGCTTCAGTGGAACTTTCAAACGACACCAACGGAAAACGGGTTGTTGCAGATGCTGTGAAATGGGTCAGGAGGATGAATAAACTGGATAATAATATTGAATAATAACGCAGTAGTTGGCGTTTTGGCTTCCGCCGAGCTCGCAGGCTCGGTTCTTACAAAGACTAAATAAGATGTGAACGATGATAAAAAGATTAAAAAAATTTGTCCGCCGGTATTGCTGTGGTTTCAGCATGGCCCTTCTCTTAGCCGTTGCACCCAGGCTTGCTGGTCAGGAGCTGCTTAACATGGACCGTTCGCTCGGTATCGCCATGGAGAACAGTCCGAACATGAAGCAGACGGAGCTGGCGCTGGTGAGGAGCCAGGAGAAGCTCAACGCCCAGCGTGCGCGGCTGAAATCGCAGTTGGCTGTTACGCTCAATCCGTTTGAGTACGAGAAGACCAACCGGTTTGATCAGCAGACCAGTGAGTGGTTCCTGAACGAATCAGCTTCATCGGCCGGCACCTTTACCGTTAGTCAGCGCTTCCTGCCCACCGATGGGATGATCACCCTGCGCAACCGCTTTTCCTACGACTACAGCTTCACCGAGTCGGCCCTGGCGGTCGATCCCATCTCGCGCACTTTTAACAACCGGTTGAATCTGGCGATCACCCAACCTATTTTTACCTATAACCGGACAAAGATGGAGCTGGAGACGGTGCAGCTTAACTATGAAGCCGCGTTACTCCGGTACCTGCTTACTCGGCTTGCACTGGAGCGGGATGTGGCACGCGACTTCTACTCGGTCTATTCCCGTCAGATGCGGCTCTCTATTGTTGAGGAGGAGTTGAGGAACAATGAGGAGAGCTACGCGATTATCAAGAACAAGGTGGAGGGAGGTCTGCTAGCACTCGAGGAGCTGTACCAGGCGGAGGTGAACCTGGCCACCAGCCGTTCGTCGGTGTTTACCGCGGAGCTGAACCTGCAGAATGCCAAAGATCAGTTCAAGGTGCTGATCGGGTTGCCGCTGGATGAAGATTTTCTGATTATGGCTGAGGTGCAGGCCGATACGGTGGCGGTTGAACAGCAGATGGCGATCAGGCATGCGCTGGATAACCGGATGGAGCTTCGGCAGCGGGAGATCGATATTGAGAATGCGCAATTTGGGCTGGTGCAGTCACGGTCGGTCAATGAATTTGCCGGGTCGATCACCGCCTCGCTGGGGATTCAGTCGAACGAGGAGGTGGTTAGTGACCTGTTTGACAGACCGACCAGTACGCCGAGTGTGGGGCTGACGCTGAATATTCCGATTTTTGACTGGGGGGAGCGTAAATCAGAGATCAAAGCGGCTGAGGCGAGTCTGCAAAGCGCTGAGATTGATTATAAGGTGGAGATGATCGATATCGAGGTGAATATTCGGTCGGTGGTGCGGAGTCTGAAAAACCTGGAGAACCAGATCGGCATACAGCAGAAGACGGTCGAGAATGCGCAGCTCACCTACGATATCAACCTGGAGCGGTACAGGAACGGGGACCTTACCAGCATGGACCTGGGGATTTATCAGAACCAGCTGTCGGACAGAAAAATGGCGCTTACAAACGCCATTATCGATTATAAAATTGAACTGCTGAACCTGAAAATCCAAACGCTTTACGATTTTGAATTGGAGCAGCCTATCATCCCTAAAGAGTTAACGGAAAAGACCAACTAAGAGAACCAACGAAAGTTCAATCATAAAAAAGTCATAAAAATTAATAGATGAGTCTCCTATATTAATTTGAAAATGAGCAAATTTGAAAATTTGAAAATTAAAACCGCTACGCGGGAAATTCACCAATATCGCGGTGGTATAGAATACCAACAACAGCATAAAAACACAAGTCAGAAAAAATAACAGATGACTATACTAAACGTACGAACCAAGACTATCATCAACAACTCAATTCCAAAAAGCCAGATAAAACAGTATATCATGAAAATAAGCAAATTCTTTCTCCTCCCGGCGATCGCTATTCTCCTCCTTCAGTATTCCTGCAAACAGCCTGCGCCAGAGGTGGCATCGACCATTGAGGTTCCTGTAGGCGTCACCGAGGTAACCACCGCCTCCATCGAGGAATTTATCCAGACAACGGGTACCGTGTATCCGATGCAGGAGGTGACCCTTCTCTCCGAGATGTCGGGCAAGTACAGCCTGCAAAAGAACCCCGTTACGGGAAAGGCCTATGTGCCGGGCGACCAGGTACAAGCCGGTGCATCCATCGTTCAGCTGGAAGACGAGGAATACTACAATTCACTGCGGCTTAATTCCAGGGAGGTGAATTTCGAAATCTCCAAACAGGAGTATGAGAAGCAGAAGTCGCTGTACGAGAAGGGGGGCGCCACGCTGCGCGAGTTGAAGAATGCCGAGATCAACCTGATCAACGCGGAGTACGAAATCGAAAGCAGCAGGATCAACCTGGCGAAGATGTCGGTAACGGCCCCCTTTGCCGGTGTTATTTCCGATCTGCCCTACATTACCGGGGGAACGCGGGTTAAAACCGGAACTGAGCTGGTGAAGCTGGTGAACTATACCGCGTTGTACCTCGAGAGCAACCTGCCCGAGAAATACTTCAGGAACATTGAGAAGGGATACAAGGTGTATGTTACGAGCTATACCAATCCCGGCGATACATTGTCGGGCATTATTACGCGCATCTCCCCGGCGATTGATCCGGAGGCGAGAACATTCAAGTGCTTTATTGAGGTGGAAAACAGCCGAAAGATTTTGCTCCCCGGGATGTTTGTGCGGGCCGATATGGTGGTGAACAGCTCGGAGAATACCCTTGTTATTCCGAAAGATATAGTTGTGAATTTCAACCGGCAGCAGTTGGTGTATGTGGTGGATAAAGGGGTGGCGAAGGCGCGGTTTATTACCACGGGACTGGAGAGTGCGACGGATATTGAGGTGCTCACCGGACTGGAGGAGGGGGAGAGCATTGTGAATAAGGGGTTTGAGACGCTGCGTGACAATACAAAAGTGAAAATTCTCCGGTAAATACAACTGCAGATATGTTACAATCCATCACACGATTCTCTGTCAGGTACCCCGTTACGGTGAGCATGGTTATTTTTGCCACGCTGTTGCTGGGGTATATCTCCTTCGGCAACCTGGGCATCGACCTTTTTCCAAACCTGAACAGTCCGCGGCTATACATCGAAGTAAAATCGGGTGAGCGCCCTCCTGAGGAGATGGAGGAAAAATTTGTCGACCGGATGGAGTCGCTGGCGATCCGCCAAAACGGTGTGGTGAATGTCTCTTCAGTTTCGCGGGTGGGTGTGGCGCAGATTGAGGTGGAATACAGCTGGGAGAAGGATATGAATGAGGCGTTCCTGGATCTGTCGAAGGCATTGGCCTTTTTTAATCAGGATACAGAGATTGATGAGCTGAATATCACCCAATTTGATCCCAATGCCAGGCCGGTGATGCTGGTTGCATTCAGGCACGCAGCGTCGGACGACCTGAACGAACTCAGGAGCATGGCGGAGAACTATGTGAGGAACGAGCTGATCAGGCTGGAGGGCATCGCCGATGTGCAGGTCGATGGGGCCGAGGAGATTGAGGTGCTGGTTGAGACCAACGCGTACCTGCTGAAGTCCTATAATGTCGATCTGGCCACCATCTCCAGCCGCATCAACAGTTACAACCAGAGTATTTCGGGAGGATCGATCGTGGAGACGGGCCGGCGGTATATTGTCCGTGGGTTGAGTGAGCTGCAGCAGATCGAGGACCTTGGTGAGGTGATCGTTAAGATGGGACCCGCAGCAGAACCGGCTGGTGGTGAGCGTGTGCCGGTTTTTTTGCGCGACGTGGCCACGATATCCTATAGTCCGAAGGAGATGGTGAATGCTGTGACCATCAATGGAGAGCCATGCATTGGCCTTAGCATCTACAAAGAGATGCGGTTCAATACAGTGAAGGCATTGGAGAATTTGCAGGATGCGCTTCAGGCTATGGAGCGGACATTACCGGGCTTTAGCTTTACTGTTGTTGAGGACCAGGGGACATTTATCTCAGGGGCCATCGGTGAGGTCCGCAATAGCCTGTTGGGAGGAATTTTCCTGGCTGTTTTTGTCCTGATGCTGTTCCTGCGGCGGATTGGTCCGACAGCGATTGTCAGTATTGCCATTCCGATCTCCATTATCGCAACATTTGTCCTGATGTACTTCACTGGGCTCACACTGAATATTATGACGCTCGGCGGACTGGCACTCGGGGCGGGGATGTTGGTGGATAACGCCATTGTTGTTTTAGAGAGTATCTTCAGGAACCATGAATCGGGATGCAGTGCAAACGATGCAGCTGTTCAGGGAACTACGCAGGTCGGTGGGGCGATCGTTGCCTCCACCATCACCACCATCGTGGTGTTCATCCCGATCGTATACCTGCATGGCGCTTCCGGGGAGCTCTTTAAGGAGCAGGCAATCACGGTTGCCTTTTCATTGCTCTGCTCGCTGGTAGTGGCCATCCTGATCATCCCCATGCTTTACTCCCGGCTCTACAGAAAGCGCGATCCGCATGCATCGGGTGCCGCACGATCGTTGAAGTTTACCGGGTACGGACGTTTTCTTGGGAATACGCTCGACAGGAAAGGCTGGATACTGCTCGGTGCGCTCCTGCTGATCGGTTCGGGATGGCTGATGCTGAAGAGGACCGGAAGTGAATTTATGCCGCGTACAGAGTCACATGAATTTTATGTTGACATCCAGATGCCGGAGGGGACGCAAATTGAAAGAACCCTGGAAGCGGTGCGGACCCTGGAGCAGATGATCCGCGATATCTCGGGGGATGAAGTCGAAACGCTCTACAGTGAGATCGGTCCCACTTCGGGACTCTCGCCCGGGGGGAGTAAGGTCTTTGACGACCAGAACATGGCCACCATCAAGGTGGTGCTGGACAAAAAGGGCGGGGTTGCGGCAACTAGCGTTATTGCGGCATTATCAGAATTCTACGAAGACAATACAACATTTTCCGTGCAGTTCAGGCAGGAGGAGACCGCCCTCCACTCGATCCTTGGAACAGACGAATCGCCACTGGTTGTCGAGCTCAGGGGTGAGGAGATGGAGGTGCTGGAGCGGTTAACGGAAGATGTGGCGGCAACACTGCATGGGATCGAAGGTGTTTATAACATCACTTCATCCATTGAAGGGGGTGCGCCGGAGGTGGAGATCATTATCGACCGGTACCGTGCCGGCTTGATGAACGTGGATGTGAATACCCTTGTTGGAAAGGTAAGCGAACGGCTGCAGGGGGTCAGTGTCGGCGAGATGAGCGTGCGGGGTGAACTTACGGATATCACACTGAAGCTGCAGGATATTACACTCAGGGAGTTGCAGGAGCTCTCCGTTGAAGTGAACAACATGGAGGTATTGCTTAGTGAGCTGGCTGAGATCAGGTTAGGAACTGCCCCGCGGGAGATCCTGCACAACAACCAGCAACGGATCGTCAAGATCACAGCCGATCTCGGTCAGGATATCCCGCTGGATCAGATGGCAGTCCGGATCGGTCAGGCGTTATCGGTCATCGACTTTCCGGTAGAATACAGCTACATGATCACAGGAGAGGAGGCGATGAGGAAGGAGGCGACCGGCAACCTGATGTTCGCGTTGCTCCTGTCGCTGATCCTGGTCTATATGGTGCTTGCTGCGCAATTCGAAAGCCTGCTGCACCCGTTCACTATTTTGCTTACCGTGCCAATGGCTGTAGTCGGAGCGGTGGCAATCTTTTTTATCATGGGACAGCCATTGAATATTATGGCTATTATCGGGATCATCATGCTGGTGGGTATCGCAGTGAACGACTCAATTATCCTGGTCGATTCGATCAACCAGTTCAGGCGCGAAGGGATGGCACTGAAAGCGTCGGTTGTCGCTGCCGGGCAACGGCGGATCAGACCGATCATCATGACTACCCTGACCACGATACTGGCACTGTTGCCGCTTACATTTGGTTTCGGTGAGAGCGCCTCCCTCCGGTCGCCCATGGCATGGGCCGTGATCGGCGGACTGATCACCTCTACTTTGCTTACGCTCCTTGTGATACCGTCTGTTTACATGGTATTCGGTGAGTTGCAAATTCGTCTTGCCAGCAATAAAAGGGAACCGGGTGAATAACAATTTTATCATACAGCGGAAGGTCCTCATCTCTATGTTGTTCCTGGCAACAACATTGCTGGGAACCATCTCCTATCAGCAGCTGGACATGGAGATTATCCCCAATGCTGAGCTACCCATGTTGTATGTGCAGGTAAACTCAAATATTGACGTTACGCCCGAATACATGGAGCAGGAGGCGGTCATTCCCGTGGAGAGCGCAGTTGCGGCGCTTGAAAATATCGAGCGGATCGAGTCATCAGCGGGCCGGCGGAGAGGAGCGGTAGCAGTCTATTATGAGAAGCGTACCGACCTTAAATATGCGTATCTCAAGCTCGACGAGCGGATCACAGCATTGAAGGGAGCTCTGCCTGAAAATTTTACCCTGCAGGTGGTGAAGGTTGATCTCGAAACCAGGTCCAATGTCCTGATGACCCTCCGGGTGTTGGGTGATGGCGGGATCGACAGGGTTCGAAATTTTACGGATCAGAATATAACTCCCGAGCTGCTCAACATTGAGGGTGTTGCCACGGTGAATGTGTTCGGCGGAAGTGAAAAATCGGTTGATATTATCCTCAGCAGGGAGATGTGTGACGCCTACAATATCTCACCCTCCCAGGTGCGCAACAGCCTCTCCCGCAACATGAATCAGCGGCAATATGGAGGGTTGGTCAGGGAGCAGGGATCGCGTTATTTTGTATATCTGAACGCTGAATACCAGGATATTTTCCAGATTGAGGAACTTATCGTGGGACGGGGCAGGAACCGTGTTCAGCTGAAGGATATTGCCGAAGTGTATTACGGGGAGAAGGAGGTGGAGACGATCAGCCGGATCAATGGGATGGATGCTGTTTCCATTCAGGTTGTGCATGATGCCCAAGCCAATATTATCGATCTTTCTCATGCCGTTCGAAAGGGTATTGATGGGTTCAATGAGAAATTTCAGTACCAGGGGATTGAAATCATTATCCAGGAGGACAGTGCCGAGTTGATGGAAAGAAATATCAATCAGATTATCAACCTGGCGCTGATCGGAGGGTTGTTGGCTGTATTTATCTTGTGGGTCTTTCTGCGGAACATCAGGCTGGTCGTGGTAGTCGCCCTGGCCATACCAATTTCAGTATTTACAGCATTCAACTTCTTTTTCGGTGCTGATATCACGATCAACAGCCTTACACTGATGGGGATCGCACTGGCTGTGGGAATGCTGTTGGATACCTCTGTGGTGGTGCTTGAGAATATTTACCGTCTCAGAGCCGCAGGGGCCGGTGCGGCTGAATCAGTGGTGCAGGGCACCAGGGAGGTGTGGCGGGCGATTGTGGCGGCAACGCTGACTACAGTAGCGGTGTTCATGCCCTTTCTCTTCTCGTCGGATTACCTGATTCAGCTATTTGGAAAACATATCGGTGTTTCGATCATCTCCACCCTGCTGGTATCACTCGCAGTTTCGTTGCTGCTGATTCCGATGGTTGTTCATGCCATTTTATCCAAAAGAAGGCAGGGGAGTCCTGGGGTGTACCGCAGCGTATCATTGGATAACCGGGCGGTGAGGGCGTATCTGTCAATGCTCAAAACGGCGATCCGCAATCCGGGACACGTGATCATTGGTGCCATTATCCTGTTTTTTGCTACGATTCTGATCTCCATGGCAACCTCTGTGAATCGCCTGAGTGAGCTGGAGACCAATCAGATCAATTTGTATATTACCATGGCAGGAGGCACTACCCTGGAGAAAACCGATGAGGTGGTGGCCAGGATGGAGGAAGTAGTACTGGAGATTGAGGAGCAGGAGGAGGTTATTTCACATATCAGGGAGGAGGAGGCGACGATTACAGTCTTGCTGAAGGAGGATTACCGCTCAGTGAGTCAGCGCTCCTTTGCAGAGATACAGGCCGATATTATGGAGCGCCTGAAGGATATGCCTGCTGCTGACATTAGTACTACGGCACAGACAAATACGCGATCATCCGGAGGAGGAGGTGGCAGGAATGCTGCCGGCGGAACGAGTGGATTGCAAAGGCTGATGGGTATCGGGGAGGATGAGGAGTACCTGGTGTTGAAAGGTCAGGATTTTGACCTGATGGTGGAGGTGGCAGAGGATGTGAGGGTCTACCTGGAGGATCTGGACAACATCCGTTCGGTCAGACTATCTGTCAGGGAAAACCAACCCGAGGTGCACCTCGACCTGAACAGTTACCTGATGTCGGAATACGGTATAACACGTAGTCAGGTAAGCAGCGAAATCAGCACGTTTCAGAATGAGATCAGCTCGGGGGTTAATTTCCGGCAGGGGGAAGAGGAGGTTGAGATTATTATTAAATATGATGATTACGCAGATGACGCCGGGAGTGATGAGAAGACGATTGGGGA
>CAYSMO010000039.1:15847-16822 GCA_964432125.1 uncultured Bacteroidaceae bacterium
CGATGCGGACGAATCGAATGTCTATGAGCTACAGGGTATTTCCGATCTGTTTTTTGCCAGGGGAATGCGGGAGATTTCGCGGGTTAACCAGGAGAAGCAGGTGGAGCTGAGGTACAGGTACAATAGCGATGTGTATGATTCGAATGAATTGCTTGAATATGCGCGGAGCGAGATTGAGGAGGTTATCAGGAATGCGAATATACCAACCGGCGTTGCGATTGAGCTGGTGCAGGAGGATTCAGGTCTGGGTGAATTCAGATACCTCTTTATTATTGCCCTGTTGTTGGTTTATATGATCCTTGCTGCAATTTTCGAATCTTTTGTCACCCCGTTTGTATTACTACTCTCCATTCCCTTTGCTGCGATCGGTTCATTTTTCCTTCTGACGGTTACCGGCAATTCACTGTTCAATGCCAACACCATGATGGGTTTTTTGATCCTTCTGGGGGTAGTGGTGAACAATGCCATTATCCTGATCGATTTCATGAATATCCTGCGAAAAAAGGGATATCGAAAGAACAGGGCGATTATGGTGGGAGGGATGTCGAGGCTACGTCCGATTCTTATTACAACGATAACAACATGTGTTGCGATGCTGCCTTTGGCGATGGGACAGTCAGAATATGTAAAAGCGATCGGACCACCCTTTGCCATTACGGTGATCGGCGGGTTGAGTGTGAGTACGTTACTGACCCTGGTATTTATTCCGATGCTGTATAACGCGCTTGAGGAGGCACTTTCCTGGCTGGGTGCACTTCAACTGTTTGTGCGGGTTGTTCTTCTTGTGATTGAAGCGGTGGCGATGGTGCTGATTGTATTCATGATCGACCAGTTCATGTGGCAACTGGCAGCGATTGTTTTTGTTATCCCCGGGATACCACTTGCTTATTGGTTTATCTCCTCCAGTCTGCGCAAAGCGCGTGAGAAGATTATTCCGGATAAGGAGGAGTTGCATATTCACATCTCTAACCTGGT
>CAYSMO010000040.1:0-16543 GCA_964432125.1 uncultured Bacteroidaceae bacterium
TCCAGCCGGGTCTGTCTCGGTTTTGATGAAATAGGGACCGGATGCCCAATCAATAGGTGAAAAATCATCACTTGTTGCTCCGTCACCTATTTCAATACTTACCAAACCGTTTGCATTGGTTGTTGGCGTTTGGGTTTCAGTGTACACCGGCGATCCGTCTGCTGCACCATGCAGAATGCTTATCTGCATACCAATTTTTGTTTCAGTAACCAGTTGATCGGAACTGTTCCGGATAACAGCCTGATAGCTTATTTTTTCGGGTGACTGTGCAAGCAGGATCATCGTGATAAACAAACCTGCTGAAAGAGTAATTGCTTTTTTCATTTTCCTATCTTTTTATAATGCTGAATGTGGTTATTTCTTTGTTTGGGTGAATTACCTTTAGAATATAGGTAGCCGGGGTGTAATCATTCATCGGTATATTGGTCTGATCGGAAGTAATGATCTTACTTTCCAGCAACTTGCCCTGCATATCGAACAGCTGATAACGAAGGTTATCAAAAGCGTAGTCTTCTAATTTTAGTATCAGGTAATCTGCTGTTGGATTAGGATACGCTGAGCATGTCAACGAGACACCTTTTGCCTCCTTTGTACTGCTCAATACTGAAATCTCATAGGGTTGCTGCACTCCTTCTGATACTGAACCGCTTGTGCTGGCATGGGTTTGGTAAACTACCTGTCCGACAGAATAACTTACTGTTCCACCGGTGCCTGTTGCATCAGCTCCTGTTGTTATGACAGCTTGCTGACCAAATAGTAAATTACTGGTAGAGAGTGTTAGAAAAAAAATAGCAATGATGTAAATTGGACTCTTTTTCATTGTGTTGGGGTTGTTTATGAGCCGTTTTATAAATAATATTTACTAAGGTAATAATTATCCCCAAACCGGTCAACTAAAATTTAAGCTCATATATTTTGTTAAGATGTATAAATGATCTGACAGATAACCCTCCCTTTATTTGATTCCAGGATACAGGGGAGGTTACGCCGGATTATATGGGCAGTTTAGGACCGGGAATTATTTGGGGGAGGATTATATAGCAGTCCGGCTGATGTAGTTCAATACTGACATCTGGCTGGGTCTCGCATCTACCTTAATAATGGAACGGATGGATGAACTGTTTCTTGAAGTGAAGGAGAAGGCAATCAGGGCGTCAAAGGAGAAGGAATAAGATTGTTGGAATTTTTAATTATATGCAAAACTGCCGAACAATATTTCCGGGAAAACCATAACTTGATAAATACGGATTGATTGTGTATATTTGTACGTACAAAGTCTAAAGGATTATGGATACAAAGCTGACATTAAAACTGGATAAAGATGTGATCGAGAAAGCAAAGGAGTATGCTTCTTCACATAAAAGGAGTCTTTCACGTATGATTGAATCTTACCTTAAAAAACTGATTGAGAAGGAAGGCCCGCAATCTGATGATATTAATATTTCACCATTTGTAAAGAGCCTGCAAACAGGGATTCAACTTCCTGCAGATTTTGATTATAAAAAAGAATATGGTGATTATTTAGCTGAGAAATACAAATGATGGATGTAGTTTTTCTGGATACAAATGTTGTCCTTGATTTGCTCGGTGAAAGGGAACCATTTTATTTGTCTGCCGCGAAGATTGCCACTCTAGCAGATCATGGGGACATAAGAATTGTAGTATCTGCTCTAACATATTCTACTGTATATTACTTGCTTTCAAAATTTGAGGATAAAGAACTGGTTAAAGAGAAGATACGGAAATTCAAAGTGATAGCAGAAACATCAGATTTAACAGATAAGATTCTGGACAAAGGATTGTCTTCTCTGTTTTCAGATTTTGAGGATGCATTACAGTATTTTTGTGCGATTAATAGAAATTGTAATATGCTGATTACCCGCAATGCTAAGGATTTCAAGGAATCAGATATTCCTGTTTTATCGCCAGATGAATATTTAAGTAGCTTAAAAGTAAAATAGTCTGCGCCTACAGTGGAAAAAGTATTCGGTCGGGAGGATTCAATCCGTTAGTATAGAGCGCTATGGTTAACTGCTCCTGCCCTCAGTACAACATTGGCAGGCTGGTCTAGCCAGAGAAAGCACATTATAAACAGAGGAGAGAATCCTAGTTTTTAGTAGAGAAAGCCAAAAATCCACAGGGGCAATTTTTTCCCGTATCCGGGCACCAACCATTTTCTCATTTTCAGGAAGCTCATGAAAAAGAAACCTTTTGAAATTGTCGGTAACAGTCGACAGCCTTCTGTTAGATATATCTATTTCAAACATCCCTGAATAATATGTAAATAATACAACATAAATCCATAGTTGTGTAACACTTACCAGAATAAATGGTAACTTGCGGGAGCGATAATTTTATTTTATTTTAAAGCACCAAAACACATAGATAAATTATGAAACACACATTCTTAATACTGACAACGCTTGCTCTGATCGTACTAAGTGCATGTGTTAGCAAGGAAGAAGAAGCTGCTACCAAAGCTGCCGCAGCTGCCGCAGCGAAAGCTGCAGCACTTGATAGTGTCAGTGCAGAATTCTTAAGCACGGTTGGTTCTTTTGACTTTGATATAAAAACCAATATAAAAACCAACGCCAGCAAAGAATTTATGATGTACCAGTTGCCTGCCAAAACCGTTGTTGGGGTGGAGTATGGCGAGTATACAATTGAGGTGCAACTGCCCAAGGACTATGTTGTGAAAAAATTACCTGGAGCAAATGCCTTTTTCAAAGGAAATCACAGAATCATCACCTGGAGTCCTGCACCCAGTAGCGGGTACGGTGTTGAATATCATGCCTGGCCAGGAAAGGTTGTTGCTGCAGATTTCCTGATTACTTATTCTGATGACAAACTGGTGAAAGGTGGGATTTATGATGGATGGATGCGTATTGAATCTATTGCTCATTTGAAAAAAGTGAAGGAGCCCGGAAAAAAGGTTAAGCTGACCGGAACCCTGCCTCTCTATTACGTTCACGTTTATGAGTATACAGGTCAAACCAAAGGTGCACTGAAATCCAGACATTTGCTATTTGCCGATGAAGTGAGGTAAGATGCAGTAGCAGATGAATGAACTGTTTTTGGAAGTGAAGGAGAAAGCAATCGGGGCGTTGAAGGAGACGAAGTAAGCGTTGATCAATTATAGAAGCAACAGGGCGAAAGAACACATAAACGAAGAGGAGCTCATGAGGCCGACGAAGGAGGACGAATAATTCACTTGTTGTTAAAATGACGGTTATATTATTTTATAGCAGGAAGTTAAATAAAAATTTTATACAGATAGTTAGACAATAAAAATTCTAAAATGGAACGACTGTTAAATTTACATATAGAAAAATTGCCTGAAGGTTTTTATCTGGCAACTTCAAATAGCGTCCAGGGCCTTGTTGCCCAAGGCAGAACTATTGCTGAAACAATTGAAATTGCAAAAGATGTAGCAAAAAAATTGATTGAAGCACAAGAGGATAATATGTCGAAGGTAGAAACTATTAACGAAAGTTTTGATTACCCTATAGTAATTGGAATATAATGGGCAGATTATCAGGATTCAGATATCGCTAAATTATTAAAATTCTAAAAAAGTTTGGATTTGAGTTTTACCGACAAGCAGCAGGTAGTCATGAAATTTGGCATAATCCGACAACAAATAAATACACAACAATTCCAAATCATCCCGGAGATATGCCAGAAGGAACATTGAGAGCAATTTTAAAACAAGCGGAAATTGATGGTAATGACTTTTTGAAGAAAAAGTAATCAACTGGCCATAGGTTGTATGTGTAATTGGAAAGTTAGGAATACAGTTTTAATTTATAATATTGCCCAGTAGTGTTGCCGAGGTGCACTTCCTCACCTTCACCATAACATAGTCGCCCGGTTTATAACCCTCTCCCGGGAAAACCACCACTTTGTTCTGACTGGTACGGCCGACGAGCTCCGACTTTGATTTCTTCGATGTGCCTTCCACGAGCACCTCGAAAACCTTTCCGATATCCTCCTGCTTGCTCTTCAGCGACAATTCCCCTTGAAGGGCGATGATCTCACTGAGCCGTTGTGTCTTGACAGACTCCGGCACATCATCTTCATATTTTTTAGCCGCCAACGTATCCGGCCGCTCGCTGTACTTAAACATATAGGCGAGATCGAACCCTGTCCAGCGCATCAGACTGAGTGTCTCCCGGTGCTCCTCGTCCGTTTCTCCACAAAAGCCGGCAATAATATCGGTAGAAATCGTTGCTTCCGGCAGGTACTGCCTGATCGCTTTTACTCTGTTTTCATACATCTCCCGGGTGTACCCGCGTTTCATCCGCTTCAGAACGGCTGTACTGCCCGACTGCACCGGCAGGTGGATGCTGCGGCAGAGGTTGGGGTAGCGCGCCATGGTCTGCAGCAGTTCGTCAGACATATCCTTCGGGTGGGAGGTGGCAAATCGGACCCTTAACTGCGGGGAGATTCGGGCAATCCGTTCCAGCAGATCCTCAAATCTGACAATATCTTCCACATTTTCTTTCTTGCGGAGTTTCTTTTCCAGGGATTTAGCTGACTGCTTTTCGGAAATGCTGACTCCGTTGCTGCCATTGCTATTGCTATTACTATTGTCTGCTGACTCCTGCTCCACAACCTGGGAGCCATCGCTACCATCTTCTTCTGACCCCGGGCCAATTCTCGTCCCCACGTTTTCCTGGCTGCTGACCGCTGGTTTTTCTGCAAGGTCCGCCATATTCCACAAATAGGAGTTCACATTCTGTCCCAGCAGGGTCACCTCCCTGTACCCGGCTTCAAAAAGTTCCCGCACCTCCCGTTCGATGGTCTGCGGATCGCGGCTGCGCTCCCTGCCGCGGGTGAAGGGTACCACGCAGTAGGCGCAAAAGTTATCGCAGCCCCGCATGATTGACACGAAGGCCGACACATGGTTTTTGTCGAGCCGTACCGGACTCAGGTCGGCATAGGTCTCCTCCAATGAAAGCAGGGTATTGATTCCTTTTTGTC
Source organism: uncultured Bacteroidaceae bacterium (assembly GCA_964432125.1). Classification (GTDB taxonomy): domain Bacteria; phylum Bacteroidota; class Bacteroidia; order Bacteroidales; genus M55B112. The sequence continues at coordinate 4,984 of CAYSMO010000040.1, forward strand.
CACCCTCGACCTCCGCCAGCAGTGCGGGCAGCTCGCGGTAGGCATCCGGACCCACTACCAGGTCCACCGACCGATCCTCCTCCAGCAGCTTCTCCTTCAGGCGTTCAGCCATACAACCGATTACACCCACCACCAGGTTCCCGTTCCGCTTTTTCTGCCGGCCGAATTCGGTGATCCGTTTGTTTACCCGCTGTTCGGCATTGTCGCGGATGGAGCAGGTGTTTACCAGTACCAGGTCGGCCTCCTCCATCTTTTCTGTGACCTCGTACTCCTGCTTCTGGAGGATCGCCACTACCACCTCGGAGTCGACTACGTTCATCTGACAACCGTAGGTTTCGATATATAATTTCTTCTTTTCCATAGTGTTCGACTACAATAATATTCAGCGGGGTGGCCAAATTGGGGCTAAGCGCTCTCGTTGGAACAACTTTTTCGGCTTACTGGTTGCAAAATTAGGTAAAAGAATTGAAACAGTGCGATCAGGATTTTTATCTGTGTTGTCAGTTGTTTGCAGATAAATGCTCGACTACTTTAAGGGACGAGTTATCCGATAATGATCCCATTCACCGATTTTTTTTTGCGACTCACCGATTTGGATGATTCAGACTTGCGAAATACCTGTATTATTGCAGTATAAAATGTATTTGCGAAGGTTATTCTCTCTGATTGAGAATGCAAACGGAACAGATCATTGGTACATAATATTTAAAATATTAATCTAAAAGAAATGAAAATGGGTACTGGTTTATTCTGGGGATTGCTGTTGCTGGTATTAGGCACGGCCCTCATCATCAAAGTGGTTTTTAACGTGGATTTTCCCGTGTTTAAGATCCTGGTTGGTGTATTTTTTATATTTATCGGACTCAAAATTCTGTTTGGCAGGGTGTTGATTCCTGAGGGGAAGATCGGTCCGGAGGAGACCATCTTTAGTGAGCGCGTGTATGAAGGCCCGGAAGACGGAAAGGAATATAGTGTCATTTTCGGCAAAGGGGTGTATGATTTCACCCAAACCGATCTGAGTAAGGGGAGTGTTCACGTGGAGATCAATACGGTTTTCGGGGGAACGGTAATCAAGGTGAGGGAGGACATGCCTTACAAGATCAAGGCCGATGCTGTCTTTGCCGGGGCCGAGCTTCCTGGTGGGAACACGGCGGTTTTCGGGAGCTCGAAGTATAGTTCGGAGAACTACCGGGCCGATACTGCTGCGCTGCACATCACGGTTGGGGTCGTGTTTGGAGGAGTTCAGGTAATCAGTCGGTAGCCCCGCACAGCTGTCTTTGCAGGTACTTCTGGCAACTGCCTTAGGTTTCTCCAGGCTGACCCTACGGTCTTTTCCGACTATTATTAAGGTGTTTTCCTGCTGTTCCCAAGGTATTTTCCTGCTGCCTCCGCAGGTTCTTTACGCCTGTCACCACAGCCATTTCCCGGTAACCTCCCCCAGTTACTTCCCGGGTGTTGCGCAGCTATTTTCAAATTCGAGCTGTTTTCCTATTTTTGTAACGTCCTTTTAGGCAGCGTTTGCTGCCGAAGGACCTTTACCGATTTTTAACGGTCAAACAAAAATTAGGAACATGTCAGGACACAGCAAATGGTCAACCATTAAACGCAAGAAGGGCGCCATTGACGCCAAAAGGGGAAAGATCTTCACCAAGCTGATCAAGGAGATCACCATCGCTGCCGAATTAGGGGGCAGCGACCCGGAAACCAATCCGCGCCTGCGGTCGGCCGTGCAGACCGCCAAGGGGATGAACATGCCGAAGGACAATATCCAGCGGGCCATCAACAAGGCGAACAAGGATTCGTCAAGTTTTCAGGAGGTGACTTTTGAAGGGTACCTTCCCCACGGAATCGGTGTGTTTATCGAGTGCCTTACCGACAATAACAATCGCACTGTGAGTAATGTAAGGGCAATATTTAACAAACGTGGGGGATCCCTTGGCACCAACGGATCGCTCTCTTTTCTGTTCGACAGGAAGGGGGTTATCACCGTACCGAAGGGGGATATCGACCCTGAGGAGTTTGAGCTGGAGATCATCGATGCAGGGGTGGAGGAGATCGAACTGAACGACGATACCTTCATGATTACCACTCCGATGGAGGATTTCAACAATGTGCAGAAGAAGCTGGAGGAGATGGGGCTGGAGACAGAAAGTGCTGAACTGCAGCGCATACCGAACGATACCAAGGAGCTTACCATCGAGGAATCAGTCCAGATTCTAAAGATCGTAGAGGAGTTTGAGGATGACGATGATGTGCAGAATGTATTTCATAACCTTGAGGTGACCGATGAAGTGATGGCTGCGATGGAATAAAAGTGTTTTTAGAACTTTTTTTTCAGAGAGAGAGATAGATCGAACTGTATAATCCATTGTCATCAAGTCTGTATACCCCTCACATTTTTCGAATCATTCTAAAACTCGTTATAATTATGTATAATGTAATACCCCCAACACAACTATTTACAGGTTTTTAGAGTTATAATGAAAGAGACATTTTTTTACTAATGTTATAAAAAATGTGATGAAAGTCATTTTTTCATCGGTTAATAAAATATTTTGCTATCTCACCGGCGACAGATCCGAGTTCTCTATTGAACATCGTCTGATGAATGTTTTGGGATTCTTTGCATTTATTGTCGGATCATTGGCCATTGTAATCAACCTTGTTATTGGAGCCTCACTGTTACTTACATTATCAGTAGCTGTAGCCACATTGGTTAGTTATGTTATTTTTTACATCTCACGTTTTTACAAAAAATTCATATTTGCCCGAATTGTAATAACAGTATTCATGTTGGGAGTATTCACCTACCTGTTTTTTCTAAACAACGGATCAAGAGGCCCGGTACTCTATTTGTATATGGTTTCTTTTTTGCTTATTCTGTTCATCTGGAACGGATGGCAGCGAGGGGTGGTTGTTTCCATTTTCTTTTTGATTATAACAACACTTTTCTTGTTGGAATATCATTCTCCGGAGATCACAAAGCATTATCCAAGTGAACAATCCAGAATTATGGATATTTATCTTTCCTATTATATCTACTTATTTTTGCTGGGTATCATTTTGGTGTTTGCAAAAAACAGCTATATCGCAGAAAAGCGGCGGGCGGAGCGGGCAGATGAGCTGAAGTCAGCCTTTCTTGCCAATATGTCACACGATATCCGCACCCCGATGAATGCAATACTTGGGTTCGCCCGTTTGCTTCGCAGGGAGGAGGTCCCCAGGGAGAAGAAGGAGATGTATTTGGAGATTATCAATAACAATGGACACAGTCTGATGCGATTGATCGATGATATTATTGATATATCAAAGATCGAGGCCGGACAGCTGAGCCTGGTTGAGGGAAATTGCAATGTTCACGCTCTCTTTACAGAGCTAAATGATACTTTTACCCAAACATTAAAGGGGATACCCGGCAAGCAGGTAAAGATTCTGACCGAGCTGTCGGAGGGTCCACTGCTTATTCGTGTAGACGAGACCAGGCTCCGGCAGATCCTTGTCAACCTTCTTTCGAATGCTGTCAAATATACCGATCAGGGTCACATTAAGCTTGCTTGTCGTGTAGAGGGCAACCGGCTACACTTTTCCGTAGCCGATTCAGGATCGGGAATCGATAAGGAATACCTGGATGAGGTGTTTGACCGGTTTACAAAAATTGAGACCGAGAATTCCAAAAAAGTGCAGCCCGGTACAGGAATCGGCTTGTCGATTGTCAAAAATCTTGTAAGATTAATGGATGGACAAACCGATGTCTGGTCGGAACCAGGCAAAAGCACTGAATTTGTTTTCAATATTCCGTACAGGCCCATACCAACTACTTAGTGCCTTTTCATAAAGTCCCATAACTGCTTTACTGCGAATATTTCAAATCCTTGAATTTTTTTCAGTCAGGAAAGTTATCATGGAATTTATCGCGCCACAATATTTACATCCTTCTGCAGTGCCGCAAACACCATTTTCCGGTTGGAGTATACAAGTCGCCGGTCTTCATCCAGCAAAAGGACAAAGCCGGGAAAAGCGTTGATCAGTCCTGTGATAATGGTTAATAGTTTACTGGTCGACATGTTTGGCAGCAAGTCCTGTTGTCACAAATTTCGCCCCGACAATGAGGAGTCCCATCCAGGCAGCTGCCAGTGCCATTGTCATGATGATATGCTCCGGATTCAACCAGGTAAAGGTGATGATAACCGGTCCCGCAAGGAAAGCAATTATACTTCCGAATACCGGAAACTTCACGTCGCTGAACCGGGAGATGGTAAAAACGGTTGTGAATGCTCCAAATGCTGTTAATCCGATTTTGAGAAGAAGAAAAATCTGTCTCAGGTTGATTAGTATGGCTGTTTTGATCAGATCATCCGGAATTTTTTCTCCCCCCAGTGACAAAGAGGTCAGCTCTGCCAACTTAAGTTCGCCAATTCCTCTCCAGAAAAATGTAAAGGCCATTGTAAGAATGAGAAATCCGCTCAACAGGTGCATCCCCTTCTGGAACCGGTGAAACATGATAAGGTAGACTGGAAGAAAAATGAGATTTATGGAGCCGGCTATGATCCAGGAGATTGCGCTAATTTTCTGACGTGAGATGTTATCAAGTAGAAAATCGATGTCCTCCTCGAAAGTGGCATTCGGAACGGTATAGTCGAACTTCAGAAGGAAGGCCACGAGGATTGAAATCACCGACATAATGAGAAATAATCCTGTTGCAATTTCAATGTTCCGGATATTTTTTCGTTTTACAGACATGAAGCGAAAATAGTTAATATTTCTCCGCAGCCTATACATTGAACACATTTTTAATTAATTTTGGAACACGATTTCGAGACGATGCGATTTATTATTCTTATCACGACTATATTAACTTTAAGTGCTGCTGTTGCAGGACAAGGCAGGAGTGAGGCTGATCCGCTCAGCAGGCTCCAGCAGATGGAGATGACCGGAGATGTAGTTATTACAATGGATTCGCTAATCCTTGAAAACTACAACAAGCACCTGATACAAAACAGCAGGAACAGGGGTGTTTCGGGTTACAGAATCAGGATATTTTCGGATAACGGGCATGGAGCAAAGGAGCACCAGAGACAAGTCAAGGCCAATTTCCTGTCAACCTACACCGATATTAAGACATACGACAGGTATGAAGGATCATATTACAAGATTTATGTAGGTGATTACAGAACCAGGCGCGAAGCACTTAAAGTTCTTAACAGGATAAAGAGTGATTTTCACGACGCATTTATTGTTGAAGATAACATTGTAATTGAGGATTGATCCTCTGTTTTTTTTGTATACGTTGTATGAGCGATGAAATTAAGCATAAGTGCGGTATTGCACTGATCAGGCTGCTGAAGCCACTGGAGTATTACCAGCTGAAGTACGGCACATGGAAATATGGTCTGCAAAAACTCTATCTCCTGATGGAGAAGCAGCGCAACAGAGGACAGGATGGTGCCGGTTTGGCCAGTGTGAAGCTGGATGTTTCGCCCGGACAAAAATATTTCAGCAGAATACGGTCATCCAAAAGCGATGCGATCAACGACATCTTCAAAGATGTATACGGAAACTTTAAGAAGGCACAGCGCAAGCACCCGAAATCGTATGACGATGCCCAATGGGCCAAGATGAACATGCCATTTGTAGGCGAGCTCTATCTCGGTCATCTCAGGTACGGAACTTACGGAGGCAACAATACCGACAACCTGCACCCGGTGATGCGACAGAATAACTGGAAATCCAGAAACCTGGTGGTCGCGGGGAACTTCAACCTGACCAATGTCGATGAACTATTCGGACACCTCCTCGACCTCGGTCAGTCGCCCAAGGATTTCTCAGATACCGTAACCATTCTGGAGAAGGTAGGACATTTTCTCGACAGGGAGAACCAGGCGCTTTTTGATTCATTCAAGTCGAAGGGTTACTCCAACAGGGATATTTCTGAAATGATCGCAGAGAAAATTGAGCTAGGCAAAATTCTTACGGATGCCTCAAAGAGTTGGGACGGTGGTTATGCCATTGCCGGACTACTTGGACACGGGGATGCTTTCGTTATGCGCGATCCCTGGGGCATCCGCCCTGCCTTTTACTATCATGATGAAGAGGTAGCTATTGTGGCTTCTGAACGCCCTGTAATACAGACGGTTATGGATCTGAAGGCAGATCAGATCCATGAGCTTGATCCGGGCAAGGCGATTGTAATCAAAAAAAATGGGACCATTCTGCAGGAGCAGGTTAGGGAGCCTTTTGAAAAAAGATCCTGTTCATTTGAGCGCATCTATTTTTCCAGGGGCAGTGACAAGAGCATTTACAGTGAGCGCAAGATGCTGGGTAAGCTTCTCGTTCCCGCGATCATGGAGAGTATTGACGGAGATACGAAGAACACGGTATTCTCATTTATCCCGAATACAGCAGAATCGGCATTCTATGGAATGGTTGCCGGGGTGGAGGACCGCATGATCTGTGATAAGATTGAGGAGATCAGAAAGAGCAACGGCAGCCTGGCTGATGAGCAGATGGCGGAGATTATTTCGCGTCGGCCAAGAATAGAAAAGGTTGCCATCAAGGACATTAAGCTCAGGACCTTTATCTCGCAGGACAAGGGCCGGAAAGACCTGGTAAACCATGTGTATGACATTACTTATGGTACCATCAGGCGTGGGAAGGACAACCTGGTGATTATCGACGATTCGATTGTTCGGGGGACAACCTTGCGGGAGAGTATATTGAAAATCCTCGACCGGCTCGGTCCTAAGCGGATCGTAGTTGTCTCTTCTTCTCCGCAGATCCGTTACCCCGATTGCTACGGTATCGACATGGCCAGGCTAAGTGACTTTATCGCATTTCAGGCTGCCATTGCATTACTGAAGGAACATGGTAGAGAGCACGTTATCAATGAAGTATACAAGAAATCGGTCGCGCAGAAGCATGAGCCGAAAGAAAAGATTGTCAATTTTGTGAAGGATATCTACAGCCCTTTTACTGCAGAACAGATTTCTGCCAAAATCGCGGAACTGCTTACCACCCCGGAGATCGGGGCAGAGGTGAAGATCGTTTACCAGAGCATTGACGCACTGCATGAGGCGATACCTGACCACCTGGGCGACTGGTACTTTACCGGCGATTATCCCACATCCGGCGGGAACAAGGTGGTGAACACCTCTTTTATTAACTATATCGAAGGAATCAACTCCCGCGCCTACTGAGTGGTGATACAGCCACTCCCCATCTACTTAAAATCCTCCTGATCGGTTGAACCTGTTAAACAGGTCATTCAGCTTTGTGTTTCTGATTTTGATACTATTAATTCTTCGCAGATGTCTTGGTACATAGTTCGTTAAATGCCGTTCCACCTTGCTTTTATAGAGGTCGTTTACTGTGATCATAATTCCGGTCTCCTCCACTTCGCCGAAACCGTGGTTCATTACCGTTCCGAACGATCGCATAGAGGGCGACAGGCTCATGTAGGCATTAATTAACGGGGGGATCGTCTCTCCAAGGGAGCGTACCTTTTTCGAAAGGATCTTGTAATCCTCAACATAGTCGGATCCTGTGAAGATCGCTTTTAATTTATCCTGTTTTGTCACTACCCGCAGCGGCTCTTTCGGCACCACCAGCTTGTCTTTGTCAGGAAAATGTTTGTTAAGAAAGAAGAGAATCATATCCCGTGCCTCCTGGTGGTAGTGCAGGTACATCGTGACCTTTCCGAAGAAATACTTTGTTTCGGGGTGATCCATTACGAGGGTTCCTAAACCGTCCCACAGGTTATCAAGGGCATACAGCCCCTTTCTCCTGAGGCTGGTAGATTGGTACATGGGCTGAACGAAAGACCTTCCAAGCTCGATCATATGTGGCAGGTAGTCCTTTTTGAACTCATCTGAGAAGTTGAATAGTTTGGCTGTTGCCAGCTTCACCTCTCCATTTGCACTGCAGCTCTCCGAGTTGCAAATCAGAAACCGGTAGCCTCCGAGGATCTCTTCCTGATCCGGATCCCAGACGATTAGCTGCTTGTAACCATTTTCTCCAAAATCGTAATCGTCCAGGTCACAATCCTTCCCTGTTCCGCCTCCGGCAGCACGAAAAGCCACCTCCCTTAGGCGACCGATCTCACGTAACAAATTGGGAGAGTTTTCATGGTTTACGATGTACAGGAGATTGCCTCCCTTGTTTGTTTTACGAACGAACTTATCTTCCGTAAGTTCGGAAAGAAGCAGTTCTTTCGGAAGTGCCGGAATAATACGTTTCATGTTCATGATCTTTTGGTTTGATTAATTGGGTGCAAATGTGCTTTCCGGATCTTGCGAAAGGGTGTAACAATGATCTCTCATTTTAGCAGCCCATTCAACAGGCTTATAGCGTTTGTCAAATGTCTTGTAACTTACAGGTTTCCCTATGGTTATCCGGTAATGTCCGTTTTTGTGTTTGAAGGATTCACGGGGCAGGAAGAACATTTCAATGTTGGCCTTTATTCCCAGGAATTTCCGAAAATTGGCGAGGTTGTAAAAGAAATTCGAGCATCTGCCGGTAATATGGATCGGTACCACATCCCTCTTGTGCTGCACCGCTTTGGTAACAAAATTCTTCGCCCATGTCTCATCCTTTATAATGCCTCGCTTCCTGCGCGACACCAGTCCCGCCGGAAAGGTCATCACATGCTCGTCCGATTGAAAAATCGCCTCAATGCGCCTTACGTTCTCCATGGACTGGGAACCATGCTTGTTGATAGGAATATACAATCCCCGCATATTTTTTATGTTCATGAGGATATCATTCACCAACACTTTGTATTTCCGGTTGTACCTTTCACCAATCTCACGAATAAGAAGTACCCCATCGAATCCACCCAGCGGGTGGTTGGCAACGAAAATAAAGGGACCCCCTTCCGGCAGATGCTCCTTGCCGACCAGGTCGACCGTTACATTAAACTTGTCGATCACCGCTGATGCGAACTCAAAATCATACTTGTGTCCGTATAAACGCAGAATCTCATTGATCTCATCAACTACCAGTGCGCGGTGGAGATAGCGGTATACAAAACCCGGGATCAGTCGCGCCATCCGAGGATTTTTCTCGCGAAAAATCTCCCTGATATTAATCGGTCTAAAATCTTTGTTGAGTGTCTCCTCTGTCATCTGCTTATACACTGTTAGAAGATACAAAAGTACCAAAAAATCCGTGAAGATACATACCGCTGCCAATTCCCTGTGTCTGCAATGGTTCTGTAAATAGCGATAAAAGTTATTAACAAAGTGGGAAAAAGTGGGATAAAATGGTATGAAGTGGGAAAAAATATTTAATTTTACTTTTCAATAGAGACAAATGTATGGTAACATTTATTGGAGAATATACCGTTAAGCTTGATTCCAAGGGGAGGCTCTCTTTTCCTGCAGCTTTCAAAAGGCAGATGAAGGAGAGCCCGGCGGAAGGCTTTGTGCTGAAGCGTGATGTCTTCGAGAAGTGTTTGATACTCTATCCTATGGAAGAGTGGGAGCGGCAAAACACCATGATCAGGGAGAAGACCAATCCTTACAACAAGGAGCATGCAAGATTTCTCAGGATGTTTTATGCCGGTACGGCCGAGGTAGTTTTGGATGCCAGTAACAGAATGTTGGTGCCCAAAAGGTTACTGGACCATGCCGGTATTGCCGACGAGGTAGTGCTTGCGGGTCAGATGGGCCGATTAGAACTTTGGTCAGCAGACGCTTATTCAGGAGTGAGTGCCGCAGATGATGATTTTGCCTCAATGGCTGAAAAAATACTTGGTGGAACACCTAGTGAATCTGAATAATATGGCTTATCACAGGCCGGTCCTATTGAAGGAGAGTATTGAAGGATTGAATATCAAACCAAAGGGGATCTATGTCGATCTTACTTTTGGAGGCGGGGGACATGCCTGCGAGGTTCTTGAAAATTTGGGAAAACGCGGAAGACTCTATGTCTTCGATCAGGATCCGGGTGCTGAAAAAAATGTAAAAGAGGATAAACGCCTGGTGTTTATCGGGGCCAATTTCAGGTATATGCGAAATTTTCTTCGGTATTATGGTATTTCGAAGGTCGATGGGATCCTTGCCGACCTGGGTATCTCATCTCACCAGATCGACCGGCCTGAACGGGGGTTCTCATTCCGGGCAGATAGCAGGCTCGATATGCGGATGAATACGGCTTCCCGCAAAACAGCAATCGAGGTTCTCAATAGCACGCCTGAGGAGGAGTTATATCCCATATTCAGGGAGTATGGGGAGTTGAAAAACACGGGCCGTATCGTCAGGGCCATCACAGCGGCCAGAAAGGAATCGCCCATCGAAACAACCGGTCAGCTCGAAGCAGTTCTGGGCGACCTGGTTCCGCAGCAGAACAGGTCAAAGTTCCTTGCCCGGGTATACCAGGCGATCAGGATTGAAGTAAATGAAGAGATCGATGCACTGCGGGAGATGCTTATGCAGACGGCCGATTATATGGCACCTGGGGGAAGATTGGTGGTGATTACCTACCACTCGCTGGAGGACCGGCTGGTGAAGAATTACATGCGGACAGGCAATACGGAGGGAACATTGAAAAAGGATTTCTACGGGAATCCTGAAGTATGCTGGAAACAGATCAACAGGAAGGTTATTGTGCCGGGAGAAGAGGAGATCGCTGAGAACAGCAGGGCCCGGAGCGCCAAGCTGAGGATCGCTGAGAAAATTTAAATATGCCAGTAGCGCACTGTTCGATGATGAGGGCTGCTCATATAGAATAATATTTTATAGGTATTCGCGAATTCATTTGATGTTTGAACGATAATTATAGTATTAGATATCATGTATTTAAATTAAGCATTAATACAGATGGACCAGGAGAAAAAAAACATTGAATTCGAAGAGGTACGGGAAGAACGGATAAAGGAGTTCTCGTTCCGTAGCCTGATCGATGGGAATGTGCTGACGCAGAGATCGGTGATCAAACAGGCACCGTTCCTTGTCCTGCTGGTTATCATCTCACTTTTCGCGATCGCCAACAGGAACCATGCAGAAAAGCTGGTGATCAGGACCAATGAACTGCAGTCGGAAGTGAAAGAGCTGCGGTCGCAGGCGATCACCACCACCTCTGAACTGATGATGGTGAGCAGACAGAGCAGGGTGGAGCAACTGGTAAAGGAGAAGGGGGTCGGATTGGTTGAAAACAAGGAGCCAATGAAGAAACTTGTAAGAATGGAAGAGTAGTTATGTCGCTGAAGAAAAACATATTGATACGTGTTAGTGTGGTATACCTCGCCGTGGTTGCCTTTGCACTGGTAATTCTCGGAAAGATGTTCTACCTGCAGCTGATCGAAAAGGATCATTGGGAGGAGTCGGAGGTGAACAGCATCTCCTACAAAACCATCGATCCCAACCGGGGCAATATCTATTCAGCAGATGGCCGTCTTCTTGCAGTCTCCGTTCCCTATTACGAGGTGAGAATGGACATGCGGAGCGAGGCATTTACCCGGGATATTTTCGATCGTTATGTAGATTCCCTTGCGCACAGAATGGCAGGATTCTTTAAGGACCAGCATTGGACGGCATACAAGCAGAGCCTGGTAAGGGCGCGCCAG
>CAYSMO010000041.1:0-15992 GCA_964432125.1 uncultured Bacteroidaceae bacterium
TGCGGGGTGCAAAATGGGAAATAATGGAAATATGGGAACAACATTATACAATAAGGAGGAGCTTGACAGGCTGAAGGAGGCGGCTGCGCTGCTGGAGAAATATAAATTCAGTGATGTTTTTGGTGATATTTCAGGGGCATTGCAGAAGGTGATCGATGTAATTGAAATCAGCACTGGTCAGCAAGCAGGAGAGAATTACGACTTTGTCAGCCCGGAAAAGGTACCCCACATCAAAGGAAGCGAATACCTGGCAACGATCATTCAGGCAATAAAAGAGCAAAAAGTAATGCGGATCTATTACCAGCCCTTCTATGAGGACAAGCCCTACTTCAATGAGATACACCCTTACCTGCTTAAGGAGTATAAGAACCGCTGGTACCTGATCGGACTCAATGATTTCAAGGAGCAGTTAAGAACCTATTCGCTCGACAGGATCCGGGACATTCAGCTATCGGAGATCCCTTACAAAAGTCAAACATTCAGCGCCCATACCTATTTTATGCATACCATTGGTGTGATATCTCCGGATGGCGATCCCCCGAAGGTAAGGATCGCTGTGCAGAAAACCCAGGCACAGTATATGATCACACAACCCTGGCATGAGAGTCAGAATATTGAAGAGGAGACGGATGAGGAGATCGTCTTCAGCTTCAAAGTGCATCCGACCTATGAGTTTTTATCGCTCCTGTTAAGCTACGGCAAGGATGTGAAAGTTCTGGAGCCGGAATCGCTCAGAGCAAGGCTTCGGGAGGAGCTGGAACAGATGCTGGGGTATTATTAAGATAAAAGGGATGGAGATAGTAAGGCTGGAGAGGATAGTCCTGGTGATTGGAGAGACTGGTGATTGGAGAGACTGGTGATGGAAGTACAAAGAAAAGCAATTGACAAGAATCTAAATATCAGAAAACTAACAAATAAAAGAGATCCGGAGTTGAAAGAGTCTATTGATCCAGGGGCTCGGCGATGATGTTCACATCGATTACCTTCTTCAATGGTTGCAGCGTGACCGGGAGCTGGACGACAGAAGGATCATTTGTCACCGGATGATTTTCTGTTACAAGAAGTTCATCACCGTCGTAGTGAATTCGGCGATACCCAAAGACTTCAGAATTTGCAATCTCTATGTTTTTGTCAGGACGGCTACTCACTGACAAAGCATAAATATTACCGTCGTTACCTGTTCGTCCCTCCACAATCAGCTTAAAAAAGGCATATCCAGGATAGGCTTCCAATGTTTCTCCCTGGACTGGTAAGAACGGTCCGAATGTTACCCAGGTATTGTCGACTTCCGATTCACGGGCGAAAAGTGCACTGTAGATCATGGTACCTGTTTTATAGTCACCTTTCGGTAATGATCTCCGCGCAGCAATTTCACTGATACACCCTTTGCCACCATACACTTCAAATACCGTGTTTGTCTCCCATAACCCATTAGGTTTGTCACAGGCTCCCCCACAGTCGGGATCAAACACCCTGAGATACATATACTCATTCAATTCAAGCGGCACTGCAAAAAAGATAGTCTGGGAAGAGACATCTGTAAGAGACCGGTCGCCCAGCATATTCCCCAAGGTGGCAAATAACTTTTCGTTTACAGCTTCGACCTGGGAAAAGAGGGTTCCACTGGCGAGAGAAAGGATTAGAAAGATGACGATGCTGCGCATACTGTATAATTTTGAATAAAAATAGACTATTATATCAATATGGCAACGAAATTTATCATATTTTCTTTTGACGAAAGACATATTTTTGCCCTCCAAATTATAACATATCCTGATGAACCCCTGAAAGAACCAATCGTTCGGGAGTTTTCAGAACCATGAGTAGATACGTGTTAAAAGTGACGCTGCTTTTTCACAATAAAAGCCCTTGCAATTATGCTTTTGAGCAGAAATATGCTATTTTTGGGTCAGCAAAAACAGGATCAGAAAAAATCGTTTTTACGATAACAGGGAAACGACCACTCAAATTTTTTGAAAGATAAAGAATGAAAAACAATTCACGGATCGACACAGCTCTTTTAATGCGGGAAACTGCAGTGGTTCCACTCTATTACAATCCGGATGCGGAGGTATGTAAGAAGGTTATCAGGGCTTGTTATGACGGCGGACTGAAGATTTTTGAATTTACCAACAGGGGGGCATTTGCCCATGAGGTTTTTGGGGAATTGGTCAAATGGGCCGCCGATGAGTTGCCCGACCTGGTCCTCGGAGTCGGATCGATTGTGGATGCGGGTACTTCATCCATCTACATACAACTTGGGGCGGCTTTTGTTGTCTCTCCCCTGCTAAATGAGGATATGGCCAAGGTTTGCAACAGGCGAAAGGTTTTGTGGATGCCAGGATGTGCGACAGTTTCAGAGATTTCTAAAGCTGAAGAGTTGGGTGCCGAGGTGGTAAAGGTTTACCCGGCACAGTTGCTTGGCGGACCGGCGTTCATTAAGGCGATCCAGGGACCGTGTCCGTGGAGCCAGCTAATGCCTTCCGGAGGAGTCTCCCCTACCGCTGACAATCTCAAAGAGTGGTTTGATGCAGGAGCCTTTTGTGTAGGTATGGGATCGAATTTGATCACCAAAGAGATTATCAGGGAGCAGGATTTTGACCGTCTGAAGAAAAAAGCCGAAGAAGTTGTGGCTATTGTTAAAAAAATAAGGGGTAATTTTTAATGCAGAACAGAGCAGTTAATTCATTCGTTATCTTCGTATCCGTTTTACTTTTAAGCGGTTGCAAGATTATTTCAGATACCAACTCACTCAAACTGGCCCACGGTCTTGATCCCACTCATCCGGTGAGTCAGGCCATGGAATACCTGGCCGAGCGGTGCGAGGAGATCTCCGGCGGGAAACTTACCATAGATACGTATCCCTCCGGGCAGCTGGGATCGGAGCAGCAGTGTGTTGAGCTGCTGCAGATCGGCAGCCTGGCCATCACCAAGGTGTCGGCAGCGGTTATGGAAAGCTTCACCGAGGATTACAAGGTGCTTGGCATCCCCTACCTGTTCAAGTCCAAACAGCATTCATTCAATGTACTGGACGGTCCGATCGGCGATCAGCTATTGCTCAGTACCGAACCGTTCTGGATACGCGGACTCTGCTTTTATGATGCAGGGGCAAGAAGTTTCTATACACTGAATACTCCTATCGATCACCCGGATGATCTTTCGGGACTAAAAATCAGGGTGATGCGAAGCATAACGGCCCTCGAGACGGTAAGGGCATTGGGAGGTTCGCCAACACCCATTTCCTGGGGAGAGCTTTATACAGCCCTTCAGAGCGGTGTGGTCGATGGAGCGGAGAATAATCCGCCGAGTTTCTATACCAGCCGCCATTATGAGATATGCAAATACTACTCACTTGACGAACATACGATGATCCCTGATGTGCTGATTATCAGCAAGAAGATATGGGATGGGCTGACAGAGCAGGAGCAGAAGTGGTTGCAGCGGGCGATTGATGATTCGGTTGTGAAGCAGCGCGAATTATGGGCCATATCGGAAAAGGAGTCACTGGAGGAGGTGGAGAAGGCTGGAGTGACGGTTACCTATCCCGAAAAAGCGCCGTTTGCAGCGAAGGTGGAGCATA
This sequence comes from uncultured Bacteroidaceae bacterium, assembly GCA_964432125.1. Lineage (GTDB taxonomy): Bacteria > Bacteroidota > Bacteroidia > Bacteroidales > M55B112. The sequence continues at coordinate 3,581 of CAYSMO010000041.1, forward strand.
TTCCGGAACTGTATAAAGACAATGAGCGACTTTACCAGCTGATACAAAGAATACAATCCACTGAATAATAAAGAATAATGGGGATTGAAGAGCAAGTGATGACGCAATCTGAGAAATTGGGGATGAGCGAGTCAGAGGAATAAAGGACTTTGGCAACTGAAGAATAAGAAATATTGGTGCCGTAAGAATAAAGCGTAATGGAATCTATTAAGTAAAGAATTCGTCCGGTAAAAGAGCAAGATTACCATATAATGAAGATTATAAATAACAAAGCTAACCACATATTGAATCTAATTGTAATTTGAAGATTAACAAATAGTTATGAGTTTTTACAAAATATTTAACCGCACCCTGGAGATCGTTTTGGTCATCCTTGCCTGCGTACTGGTTGTCGATGTATTATGGCAGGTATTCAGCCGTTACATCCTGAACTCCCCCAGCTCTTTCACCGATGAGTTGGCCGGCTACCTGCTGATATGGGTCAGCCTGCTCGGGGCAGCCTACGTAGTTGGCAAGCAGGAGCACCTGGCAATCGACCTGTTGCTGCAGAAATCGCCTCCCGCCAGGAAACGGGTTTTGCGAATTATAATCCAGTCTGTGATTATGGGATTCGCCGTGACTGTCCTGGTTATTGGCGGCTCATGGCTGGTATATACACGCTTTTATCTTGATGTGAAATCGGCAGCTCTTCAGCTTCCATTGGGTTATGTATATATCGTATTGCCACTTAGCGGACTCATCATTATATTCTATTCGATTCACCATTTGATCGATGTAATTAAAAACAGATCGTAGCCATGGAAGTATTTGTTCTTGTTCTGAGTTTTGTTATTCTATTGGTTTTGGGTGTTCCGATCGCCTTCAGTATAGGAATATCGGGAATTCTTACCATGTTGATCTCCATCGATTCGATACCCGCTTTCACCACCTATGCCCATCGGATGGCTACCGGGCTTGATAGCTTTGCCCTGCTGGCGATTCCCTTCTTTATCATTGCCGGCAATATAATGAACCGGGGGGGCATTGCACTCAGGTTAATCAATTTTGCGCGGGTGTTGGTTGGGGGATTACCGGGCGGACTGGCATTTGTGAATGTCATTGCCAATATGCTGTTCGGGGCGATCTCAGGAAGTGCAGCCGCTTCGGCCTCCGCAATTGGGAGCATCATGGGACCGGAGATGAAAAGGGAAAAATACGATGAAAACTACAGTGCTGCGGTGAATATCACTTCAGCTACCACCGGACTCACTATACCGCCCAGCAATATTCTGATCGTCTACTCCCTCGCCAGTGGAGGTGCTTCCATTACGGCACTTTTCATCGCAGGGTATATTCCCGGTATACTTACAGGGTTGGGGATCATGCTCATGGCTATGTCGATGCTTATCCACAAAAACAAGGGAGTCCGCGGCGTGGTCAGGACACTAAGTTTTGTATTGGCTGCATCTCTGATCATCGTCGTGCTGGGAATGGGACTTAAACTGGTTCACGACAACACCACGGCAGGATTCTTCAAAATTTCAGTATACATACTCTTAGCGGCAGCCTTGCTGTTCTGGGTTTTTAAAACAGTCCAACACTGGGATAAGGCAAAGGTTGGGATTCTGAAGTTCCTGGATGCGATTCCCTCATTGCTGATGCTCGTCATAGTAATAGGAGGTATTGTGGCAGGATATTTTACTGCAACAGAGGCCTCCGCAGTTGCGGTTCTGTATGCACTGATACTCGCTTTATTGTACAGGGAGATGAAGATCAAGGATCTGCCGGATGTGATACTTCGTTCTGTAAAGACCACTGCCATTGTAATGCTCCTTGTTGCTACCAGTATCGGACTTTCATGGATCATGTCGTACGAGAACATCCCACAAAATGTGAGCAGCGCGCTGCTAAACATCAGTGACAATCCCTTTGTGATTCTGCTGATCATCAACCTGATTCTGCTCTTTGTTGGAATATTTATGGATATGACTCCGGCGGTACTGATCTTTACTCCGATATTCCTGCCTATCGCGGTTACCCAGCTCGGGATGGATCCCATCCATTTCGGAATTATGATGGTATTGAACCTGAGCGTGGGATTGTGTACACCTCCGGTAGGATCTGTACTATTCATCGGATGCAGCGTTGCCGGCATTAAAATTGAAAAGGTTGTTCGTCCCCTGCTGCCACTGTTTATTGTCATGATCGTGGTACTGCTGCTGGTAGCCTATATTCCTGAATTGAGTCTGTGGTTGCCCGGCCTGATGGTCAAGTAGCAGACGAGCCCCGGCCGCCGTACTTGGTTACCAGTGCAGGCGCAAATATCGAACGCTAAGGCTCAGCCGATGTAATTCATAGACCAGGCAATAGCTGTCCGGACTCCACAACATTCTTTTTGGAAGCGCTCAAAAAAATACCGTAAACATTTTTTTATAAAAATCAAGTGCTGTTGATAACTTTTCATAATTTTTTCTACGCGAAGTGGATTTTATATATTTTTGCAGTAGACTTATTTGGTATATTGAAAAATTCACCATTGGTAATAAGCTCTGGGAGTCTTCTTGCAAGTCGCTCTTATTATGCATGGTTTTCTTTCAGGAATCAATTAATCTGCAGTGAAATTATTAGACATATCCATATCAGTAATCCTTCAGTCCAATACTTTGTGGATTCACATTGGGATCGCAGCGGTCATCTCAGCCCTTCTCATTGCAGTCTATTATTTCCAACATAGGAAATTGCAACGTACCTACTCCCGCCACCATTTATCGTCCATCCTGAAAGAAAAAGAGTTACTGCAACAGCTCTTCGACAACATGCCCGACCGGATCTATTTTAAGGACAGGGAGAGCAGGTTTATTCTTGCAAATAAATATGTGTCGGCGATCATGGGTGAAAAGGACCCGCAGGATCTGATCGGCAAAACAGATTATGATTATTACGACAAGGAACTGGCTCAGCCCTATTTTGACGATGAGCAGCGAATTATGAAAGAGGGCAAGCCAATGGTCAATAAAGAGGAGCGGGGACTCAATCTGCAAGGGAACGAGATTGTTGTTGCAACAACAAAAATCCCGATCCGCGACAGCAATAATAGTGTGATTGGGATCATCGGAATAGGCCGGGATATATCTTCCCAGAAAGAGGTTGAAAGGGAGCTAAAGGAAAATGCCAGTAAGTTAATGGAGAAAAATGCTTTGCTGGAGGAGCATCAGGAGGAGATTGAACAGATTTCTGAAGAACAGAAGATACAGGCTGAACACCTTGAAAACGCGAACAAGGAGTTGGAAAAGCAGAACGATGAGATCAGGGCCAAGTCAACTGAATTAAACAGGCTGATCACTTCCAGGAATAAACTATTATCGATCATTGGTCATGATCTGAAAAACCCTTTGAATTCGATCATTGGTTTTGCTGACCTGCTGCACACAAACCTTGCATCCCTGGATAAGGAGCAGGTAAAAAATTACAGTGAGATTATCCACAGCTCTTCAAAATCAGCTCACTACTTGCTGGAGAATCTACTGAATTGGTCGCTCCTGCAAACGGGAAGTCTCCAACGAAATCCTGTCAGAATAAACATCTGCGACCTTGTTAAAGATGTGATCCCATTATACAAGGCGACTGCATCTGGCAAACGAATTGAGCTGATCAATAAGGTGGACAATGATTTGCATCTGTTTGCTGACAGGAATATGGTGCATACGGTCGTGCGGAATATTACCGGCAACGCTATCAAATATACCAATGAGGATGGTACGGTAACTTTCTCTGCAAATAGAAGAAATAAAGGGGTAGCCATCATGATCGAAGATACCGGAATTGGTATGACTGAAGATCTTATTCAAAAACTTTTCGCTTCGGAAAATATCCATAGCACACCAGGCACCGCGGGTGAAAAAGGCACGGGCCTGGGTCTTGTCATCGCCAGGGAATTCGTGGAGAAGAACCACGGAAAAATGGAGGTGAAAAGTGAGCCAGGCAGAGGTACTTGTTTTATTATCACACTTCCTGCCGAAGAATATATTTGAGCTTAAACCGGTGCGTTTTTCAAACCTATCCCGGATAATTGTATCCCACTCCATACCTATCCTGAATTATTACCTTCGGTGAGCCCTTCGGGGTTCATAAATTTTGACAAAAATATTGTAATATTCAGAATAATAGAAAATCCAGGTTAGAGGTACCTACTTATGTTTTAGTTATAAAAAATACCAGTACTTAACGTATTTTATACGCTAAGTTTTGTTTTTAACCTGCTTTTACTATACATTTGTCGCATGACAATTCAAAAAGCCATATTAAATCCGCATATCTCTGTGGATTGTGTGATTTTTGGATTTGACGGAGCGCGTCTGAAGGTGTTACTTATAAAGCGGACCGGTCAGAAGAGTGAGGAACCCACCGCCATGAAATATAAGCTGCCCGGTGATCTGATACAACATAACGAGGACCTGGACAAAGCGGCGGAAAGAGTACTGAGGGAACTTACAGGATTAGAGAATATCTTTCTCAGACAATTCAAGGTATTCGGCAATCCTGACAGGATCCCGGACAATGATGATCGCAGGTGGCTAGAGGATACCTCTGGAGTAAACATAAGCAGGGTTGTCACCACCGCTTATTACGCACTCATTAAAATTAACAAGAGTAGGACGGAAAGTGAAAACAACCATCATGCCTCCTGGCATACAATTGATACCCTACCTCCTCTGATCTTTGATCACAGAGAGATCATTTTATCCGGACTGGAACGTTTGCAGAATGAAATACGGTTTGAACCCCTCTGCTTCGAGCTGCTTCCGGGAAAATTTACCATCAGGCAGATCCAGACACTCTACGAAGTAATTCTGGGTCAGCCACTCGACAACAGGAATTTCAGGAAAAAGCTATTGAAAGCGCCCTATATCGAGCCGCTGGATGAGAAGCAAAAAGGGGTCGCACACAAACCTGCCATCTTTTACAGGTTCAACAAAAAGAGATACCTGGCAATCAAAGAAAATCTTTTGTATTATAATTTTTAACAAACCATAGAAATGTATTTACTAGGATACGACGTTGGAAGTTCATCTGTAAAAGCAAGTCTGATCGACACCGAGACAGGCCGGAGTGTGGCATCAGCATTTAATCCAAAGCAGGAGATGAAGATAGCGGCCGACAGGTCGGGCTGGGCAGAACAGGATCCGGAGACATGGTGGTCCAACCTAAAGCTATCGACCAATGAGGTTTTACAGGTTGCAGAGATCGATGCTGCCAACATCAGGGCAATCGGAATATCTTACCAGATGCATGGGCTGGTGCTAATAGATAAAAACCTCGAATTGCTCAGGTCATCCATTATCTGGTGTGACAGTCGCGCAGTGGATATTGGGGAGATGGCACTGGGTCAGCTCGGCAAGGAACGATGTCTGGCGCATCTGCTGAACTCTCCCGGAAACTTCACTGCATCAAAATTGCGGTGGGTCATTGAGAATGAGCCGGAGATCTTTGAAAAGACCTACAAAATCATGTTACCTGGCGACTACATAGCCATGAAACTGACCGGGGAGGTGAACACAACCATTTCAGGACTATCCGAGGGCATCTTCTGGGATTTCAATGAGAATTCACTGGCCGGCTTTCTTCTTGAACATTATCATATTCCTGAACATTTGATTCCCGACATTGTACCGACTTTTTCAGAGCAGGGACGTCTTTCAGCCACTGTAGCAGAGGAACTGGGGCTGCTTAAAGGAACACCGGTTTCGTATCGTGCCGGAGACCAGCCCAACAATGCTTTCTCTCTCAATGTGCTAAATCCAGGTGAAATTGCTGCAACGGCAGGCACCTCGGGGGTTGTATATGGTGTAAGTGATGAAGTAAGATACGATCCTGAAAGTCGGGTAAACACCTTTGCCCATGTGAACCACAGTCCGGAACTCAACCGCCTGGGTGTGCTGTTATGCATCAACGGAGCCGGCATACAATACTCATGGCTGAAGAAATTCCTGACTGTCAGGGAGGCCAATTACCCCCTGCTGAATGATATGGCTGAAAAAATAGCGGAGGGATCAGAAGGATTGCTTATGCTACCGTTTGGGAACGGGGCCGAGAGAATGTTGAACAACAAAGAGGTAGGGGCATCCATACACCGGATGAATTTCAATATTCACAATGATTCCCACCTGGTCCGTGCTGCCCAGGAAGGCATCGTCTACTCCTTCCATTACGGGATGGAAATCATGAAACAGATTGGCATTCAACCGGCGGTAATCAGAGCAGGTAACGCGAACATGTTCCTAAGTCCGATTTTCCGGCAGACACTCGCCACGCTTACAGGTGCCACAATCGAGCTTTACGATACCGATGGATCGGAAGGGGCCGCCAAAGGGGCGGGTGTCGGTTCGGGAAGGTATGGCTCCTTTGATGAAGCATTTTCAGGTCTGCGACAAATTTCCATCATTGAGCCTGACTATCAGAAAACCAGCTTTTTTATGGACCTGTACAATCAATGGAACGATATATTACAAAGAGAAATTCAAGAATAACTATTTAAATACAACAAAATGAACTATTTAACAGGAGACAAGGAATATTTTAAGGGAATTGGACGGATCGGTTTTGAAGGACGCGATTCCGACAATCCGATGGCTTTTAAATACTATGATGAGAACAAGGTGATCGCGGGAAAAACAATGAAGGAGCATCTCAGGTATGCCGTTGCCTACTGGCATACCTTCTGTGGCACCGGCGGTGATCCCTTCGGGCCGGGCACTAAGGCGTTCACCTGGGACAGAGGTAATGACATCATTGCAAAAGGGAAGCAAAAGATGGATGCTGCGTTCGAATTTTTCACCAAGCTTGGTGTGCCCTACTACTGCTTTCACGATATTGATCTTGTAGATGAAGGGGAATCTGTGGCAGTATATGAAAAGAACCTTCAGGCGATCGTTGATTATGCCAAAGGAAAACAACAGGCTTCGGGTGTGAAGCTGCTCTGGGGAACAGCTAATGTATTCTCCCATCCACGCTATATGAACGGCGCTTCGACCAATCCCGATTTTAACGTGGTAACACGTGCAGCAACACAGGTCAAAAACGCCCTGGATGCCACTATTGCGCTGGGGGGTGAGAATTACGTCTTCTGGGGAGGACGTGAAGGGTACATGTCGCTGCTGAACACCGATATGAAACGGGAGCAGGAGCATTTGGCCCGGTTCCTTCATATGGCGAAGGATTATGCGCGCAAGAATGGTTTTACAGGGCCATTTCTTATCGAGCCAAAACCGATGGAGCCGACCAAGCACCAGTACGATTATGATACGGCCACGGTGATAGGATTTTTGAAAAATTATGGGCTTGACAAAGATTTCAGGCTGAATATTGAGGTGAACCATGCGACACTTGCCGGACATACCTTCCAGCATGAGCTGCAGGTGGCTGTCGATAATGGACTTTTCTGCAGTATTGATGCCAACAGGGGCGATTACCAGAATGGCTGGGATACAGACCAGTTTCCCATTAACCTGTATGAGCTTATTGAGGCAATGATCGTTATCATTGAGGCTGGAGGATTTGCATCGGGGGGGATCAATTTCGATGCCAAGACCCGCCGTAATTCGACCGATCTGGAGGATATATTTATAGCACATATTGCAGGGATGGATGTCTTTGCCAGGGCATTTGAGATTACCCATGATCTGCTTGCAAATTCTCCGTTTTTGAAGATGAGAAAAGAACGGTATGCTTCGTTTGACAGTGGTGAAGGTGCAAAGTTTGAAAAGGGCGATCTTTCTCTGGAGAAGCTGCGTGACCTAGCTTTAGCGAACGGTGAGCCGGAGATGATCAGTGGAAAGCAGGAGCTGTACGAAGCTATTATCAATCAGTATATCCGCTAACAACATAAAAAAACATGAAACCCGTTTCGGGGGCTGGCCGTGGGATCGCCATGATCCGGTGCACGGGAAGGAGGCAAAGCGATTTGCAAAATTTACGGATGGAACAGTCATCTATCCATAGATTCCTTACAGACATGCCGCCCCTGGCGGGGCTAGGGGGTTCCGATCCTGTAAAGACCTTTCGAGGTTCGCATTAAAATCGAACCATCCACAAATGCCGGGGTGGCCCAGATCTCACCATCAAGTTTATTTTGTGAAACTAAATCGTAGTTCCTGCCCTGCTTAAAGACAATAGTTTCTCCCCTGGTTGTGCTAATATAAATATTTCCATTTGCAGCAATCGGAGAAGAATTAAATTTTCCTTTTAGCTTTTCGGACCAGATCACTTCGCCTGTTTTGGCATCCATGCAATAAAGGGTACTCCGTGAATCAACGGTATAAAGCAAACCGTCCACGATCACCTGCGTTGATAACTGAAGAATCGGTGAAGGGGCTCTCCACATAATATTCTCTGTTAGATCGCCTGTTCCCCTTGGATCGACTGCCCAGAGCTCGCAATACTTCTCTCCGTCTTCCGGGGTGACAAAACCTGTATAAAAATACACCTTTCCGTTGTATTCCACCGGCATGGCAACGGTCGAATCCTCCCCCTGCGGAATAAACCATACCTCCTCCCCTGTCTCAATATCGTATGCATTGACTACAGCTGATCCATTGGAGATGAGCAGCTCACGGCTATTGGTATTAATAACTATCGGCGTTGTATAAGCTTTCTTCCCAATCTCTTTCAAATGCTCATAAAAAACCGGATTTCGGGAAGTTTTCCAGATGGTTTCACCAGTATGCTTGTCGAGCGCGAAAATTTCCTGCACATCGGTGCCTTCCATATGCACAATCAGCTTTTCGCCATGAAGCAAAAGTGATGAACCGGGTCCCTGCACATGTCTGCACTGCATATCGGTTCGTTCCCATACCTTATCTCCTGTTTTTGTATTGATACAGGCGGTACCATACCGTCCAAAATGAACGTAAATAAATCCCTTTTCAATAGCTGGTGTTGGTGTGGCATAGGAGTTAATGGCGTGAATTCTGTATACACTATCGGGCGAAAAGAGTACTGTCTGAAACAACTGCTCTCCCGTTTTCAGGTCATAGCATTCAGCGTACATCTCTTTCCCATCGGTTGATGCATTCGTAATCCATACCTGCCCACCAAGGACTACCGGTGATGACCATCCCTTACCTTCAATAGTCGCGATCCACTGAGTATTCGTGCTATCGTCCCAGGTAGTTGGGTAATCGCCTGGTCCAGCAATGCCATCGAGGGAAGATCCGCGAAAATGGGTCCAGTTGTCCGATGACTGACTGAATGAAGCCGTTAGAATTGTAACTGCTGCTAAAGGGAGAAGGAAAATTGACTTTTTCATTTTTTTAAAATTAAACAATAAAGTTAGCTATTTTTTTGCTTTCAAAGCAAGACTTTCTTTAACAGACATGTCGAACCTGGCGGAGCTTGTTCGGCTTTGTGACGATGTTCCTGCTTCAGACATGGCACCCCTGACTGGGTTGGGGTAGCTTCGTTGGATCAATCGGGTTAAAGACATTATCTACAGACATATCACCCCTGGCGGGGTTGGTGTTCTATTCATTCCGTAAGGCGTTGCTGATTACCTTGTTTTTAAGTGCCATAGCTGCTACCCACCAGATCCAGACAAGACCGTTGAAAAACAAAGCCAACACAATAATTACAATGGTAATCAGGGAGATGCCACTGTTCGGACTCAGCAGTGATGGAAGCGTAGCTATGATCGCTGCCACTGCACCGGTTAGCGTACCGGCTGCAAATAACAGGAGGTATTCGCGTATCACCATGCTTTTGATCCGCCCCTTTCCAAATCCAAGCGCCCGCATGAGGGTCAGCTCCTCTCGCCGTTCAATCATACTTCGAAAAAGAACGATCGAGAGTCCGACTGTACCCAGCAACAGTCCCAGGGCCCCCATCACCAGGAATATAGAGAGGTACGTGTTTGTTACGGAGTTAAATTCTGACAACCGTGCGGGAGCATAATCCATGGTCCATCCCAGGTCGCGCATTCCCCGGCTCAACTCATCACTGATACGTGTGGTATCCTGCAGTTCTCCATCCACAAGGAAAACCTCCGTACCGCTACTTTCAGGAAACCGTTCAAGAAAATGCTTTTCTGCGATAAGCACCGATCCCTGAAAAATCGAAGGCGCCAGTCCGCCGGTAAGCAGCAGCTTCATAACATTCCCGTCAGCATCCTCATACTGCAACGTATCTCCTACCTTCATGCCCAGTCCCCATTTGATCACCGTCTCATCGGCAATAGCAGGGATCAGGTCGCCTTCCAGCGTGATATCCAGGGTAGCCCAGGGATTCTCCTCCTTCAACAGAGAAGTAGCGGTCACGAAGGAAAACCTTCCGGAGAGTTTTTCCGGTTTCACACCAAGGATCCGCGGATTCTCAATGCGGTTCAGGTTCAGGCAGGAGGCATCATCGCCGTCGGCCACCCGCATCTGCACAAGATCATATCCATCACTTAATCCGTAGGTATACCGCACCTCGCTGTTGGCCAGGTTTTGTAGCACGGGAACGGTAGATTCAGCGTAATAGAGGAATCCGCCGGTACCACTGGATTTGTCAGCAGCGTTTACAAAAAGATCCTTTCTGTTGCTGCCGGTGGAGATTACCAAAAAGGTGCCGATGGCGAAAAGAATGACAATAGTCATGCTGCGTGTGGTATTCCGCAGTGTGTTTTTTAGTCCGAGGGTGGTTAATCCCCTGACAAAAAAGCCGGTTGAATTAACTGATACAAGGGTATAATAACTCATCAACAACCCTGCAATCAGCAGGAGTCCCCCGGCAATAAAAAAGCGTCCGGCGTTAACTGCTTCTCCCCTTGCCAATTGAAGAACAATGAGGACGACAGCGGTGATGGCAGTAACGGCTGCAAGCCAGGGAACGATATTCTTCAGGGTTGTCGCATGACCCTTCAGCGCTATTTTTACCTGTCTTTCGCGTAATCCGCGCAAAAATTTCCTAAGGGGAAGCCAGAGTGCGACCCAGGCGAGCGCCAGTGAGGCTGCAAAGCCGATTAGCAACGTAAGGGGCCGGATATGGGTTACCAGCATCTCCGTCCGCACAATATCCATCCATATACTATTCAGCGCCAGGAAGATGAGTTTATTGTAACCAATGGCAAGGGCGATACCTGCAAGGGCACCTAAGGCAGCCACCAGCATCCCTTCGGTCATATAGATCCGCTGCACCACCCTGCCGGGTATTCCCATGGAGGTAAGTGTAATGGTCTGCCCTGTCCGCTCGTCGAGATTGAGTCTGAAAAGAAGCACGGCAAGCAGGACAGCGCCAGCCAGGAGGAAGAACGAGAGTCCGCCGAATAGCTGACTGAAATCAACGCCGTTAGTGGCAGCCCGGCCCGCCTGCTCCAGAATGGCGTTCACCCGGAAACCAACTTCTGAAGGCTGGATTTTTTTCAATACTGCGCTTTGCAATGCGGGTAGTTGTTCGATGGCAGCGTCAATTCTGAAGGAGGTATATTTCCCGAACCTGTTTTCCCACATGGTTTCTGCGACGGAGACCGGGATAAATGCCTTGGGTGTACCTTTGTACCTGGTCCAGTAATCCTCGTCCTTATCGCGGATATCGTCGAGGGTAATCGGAACGCCGGTATCCCAGTCGCGGCAGTTCCCTGCATCCGAGAGTCCGGGAATATCGGGCATCAGTCCCTCGTCGCCGTATATGCCGGTCATGGGAACGACCGAGCTGACCACGAAATTGTGTTGCTTCGTTTCGAGGTCACGGAGGAGACCCACGGAATAGTAGGTTATGGTGACCGTGTCGCCCTGTTTTGCATTGAGATCATCTGCGAGCCAATCATTGATGATGATCTCGTCCTGACCGAGCAGACTGTCGGACAGTGTCGAGACAAAAGAGTAGGGCGTTGCGCGACTGTTGAATGCTATTTCATTGACGAAGTAGGTGAGGATGGGCCGGACATTTTTGTTGGTGATATCGTTGTTGGTGATATCATTGTTGGTGGCATGGTTGTTGGCGGCATCATTGTTGGTGGCGTTGTTGTTGGTGACATCGTTGCTGGTGGCCTGGATTGCCCGGGCTATTATTTCATCGATAAACACCCGGTCGCTTTTGATCTCAACGATCTCCCTTTCCGGATCAAAGCTGAAATTCAGACCGATATCAGAAACTGTCCAGTTGCTGCTGATTAGGTCGGAGATTTGGTTGGTAGTTAGCGAACCATCGGCGAAAAGCATCAGGTTGGCGCGACTGCCCAGTTCCATTAAACCGGCCAGGCGATTGGCCGAGATAAAGACATTGAAGGGGGCGGTCTGGCTGTTTTTCAGGTTGAACTGACCGAGCTGGTCTTCATTGGCGATGGCAGCAATGGTGGTGCGCAACGTGACCGTGTTGTCAGCATCAGAAACAAAGGGGGCATTGAGCGGGACCAGGCTGGCTTTGGTCATGCGAAGCAGGAACTCATCGCCGGTTGTAAGAT
>CAYSMO010000042.1:0-14970 GCA_964432125.1 uncultured Bacteroidaceae bacterium
GAATTATAAACCATATTTTATTATGAAAAAGCAAGTTTTATTTGGACTTGCGCTATTGGTTGCTGCCATGCATGCAGGTGCCCAATATGCGCTGAGCGGCACAATTGCCAATCATGACAATGAACCACTTCTGGGAGCCACCATTCATCTTCCCGGCCTGAATCGGGGAACAACAGCAGATGCGGAAGGGTATTTTCTGATTTCCGGCCTTCAGCAGGGATACCATGAGCTAAGGATCTCGTTTGTAGGTTTTGAGACTATTACAAAAAAAATCAGGGTAAACCAGGATACTGATCTTGGCAGAATCACCCTGAAACCTTTATCCTTCCAGGGAGAGGAGGTGGTTATCAGTGCATTGCGCGCAGGAGAAAAGACACCGATGGCGTTTACGAATCTGGACGGCGATCAGATTGCAGAGAAAAATTTTGGTCAGGATATTCCTTATATTGTTGGAATGACCCCATCTGTCATTACCTCCTCGGATGCCGGACATGGAATCGGTTATACCTCCATGCGAATCAGGGGAACGGATGCCAACAGGATCAATGTTACCATTAACGGTGTTCCGCTCAATGATGCGGAAACGCATAGTGTATTCTGGGTCGATTTGCCCGATCTGGCCACGTCAACAGAGCAGATCCAAATCCAGCGAGGTGTTGGAACTTCCACCAATGGTGCAGCAGCATTTGGGGCAACGGTTAATATGCAGACAAAGTTGTTAGAGAAAGAGCCGTATGCACGGTACGACCTGACAGCCGGGTCGTTCAATACGATAAAAAACAGTCTTTCGGCCGGAACCGGACTGATTAAGGACCGGTTCGCCGTCGATCTCAGACTATCGGATCTTCACTCGGATGGATTTATTGATCGTTCATGGACCGACCTGCAATCATATTACCTTTCTGCAGGCTGGTATACTGAAAAATCAAGCTTTAAATTCATCACTTTTGGTGGATTTGAAGAGCTGTATCAGTCGTGGGGCGGCGTTCCATCATCCATGCTAACGACTGACCGGACCTACAATGAGATGGGGATCTATACAGATACGGCCGGACAAACTGATTACTATGAGAACCAGATAGACCATTATGACCAGATTCATTATCAACTTCATTATTCCAGGGAACTCTCTAAGCGGTTGCATTTAAATGGTGCATTGCATTATACGAAGGGCAGCGGTTATTATGAACAGTATAAGGAATCTGAAGATTATTCCGATTATAACATGGAATATCCTGTTATCGGCTCTGATACAGTCTTTTCAACCGATCTGATCAGACGAAAGTGGCTGGATAATGATTTTTATGGGGCCATTGCATCGCTAACCTATGAAAGCGACAGGGGAAGAGCGATCGTTGGGGGAGGATGGAACAGGTATATTGGTCTACATTTCGGTAAGGTGATCTGGGCTGAATATTTCGGTAACAACAAAAAAGGTCATCAATGGTATGATGGTACAGGAGATAAAAGCGATTGGAATCTCTATGGAAAATACTACTACGATTTAGGCAATAAAATGACAGCCTTCATGGATCTTCAGCTGAGGGGGATCGATTATTCGCTGGACGGAACGGACGACAATAACCGTGATGTGACACAGGATCATGACTATCTGTTTTTTAACCCCAAGGCAGGAATCAGTTACCTTCCGACTGATGGTCAGCGTGCATTTGTCTCCTGGTCGAGGGCCAGCAGGGAACCCAACCGCAACAATTTTACCGATGCTCCAATCGGCAGGACACCTGTGCCTGAGACACTAAATGACTATGAGGCCGGATATTCGGTTACAGGAGATTCCTACCGGGCCGGGATCACGCTTTACCTGATGGATTACAAGGATCAGCTGGTGTTGACGGGAGAGATTAACGAGACCGGTTACCCGGTGATGACCAATGTCGAAAAAAGCTATAGGGCAGGATTTGAACTGGAGGCAGGGGTAAATCTGTATAACAAGATCCTCTGGACCGGTAACCTTACACTCAGTCGAAACCGGATCAGTGACTTCACAAACTACACTGATAATTGGGATTACTGGTCGGATCCAGAGAATGAGCCTTACCAGGTGGAGGAGTATATTGGTAATTCCACACTGGCATATTCTCCCTCAATTGTCGCTGCCAGTCAGCTCGAATATTTACTCCCGGCTAATCTGTCTCTCAGCGTCATGTCAAAGTATGTTAGCCGACAATATATAGACAATACTTCCAACAGGGAGTACTCCATTGATCCCTATTTCATTAATGATCTGAAGCTTTCCTATTCATTTGTTCCTGACTGGGGTGGACAGGTCGGTGTGAGTATTCTCGTTCCGAATGTATTGGATGTAAAGTACGAAACCAATGCATGGCTCTACAGGTATTATTCAGGAGGAGAAGAGCGGTTTATGGATGGGTTTTACCCACAGGCAGGCAGACATGTTATGGCAGCATTGAATATAAGTTTTTAAACAAAATCAGTTGGTCAGCAGGATAAAAGTCATAAAAAAATGACTATTTTTCGCAAGGAATAAAACTCACTCTCTATTCATGGCCGGATTAAAGTTAAATATCTGTTTTTGGTATGTGGATCATACCCTTGTTGAGGAGATTATCTTTTTGCTCAAAAAGGGGAATTATGATCCGGTGTACAGCAATTGCAGAGACACCAGACTCGTTTTGGAGAGTATAGCTACAGGTGACCTTGACCTGATCATAGCGGATTATGACCTGCCCGATGTTTTAAGAAGCAAAATAGAGGGGATACACAGCCGGAGCGCTTTTCATATCCCGCTGATTTACCTCGTTGGAGAAAGGAATGAGGAGAAAGCTGCAGAGACGTTAAAGCGGGGAGTATGGGATTATCTCTTGAAGAGTCGCTTTGTTAAACTCGTGCCTACCGTTTATTCATCCCAGAAGTATGGGAAAGTTGTCAAACTTAGCAGGCGGGTTCAGAATGAACTGGAGGAGTCGCGGGAGCATTTCAGAAATCTGTCGGAGAATTCTCCTGATGTGATCATGCGTTTCGACCGTGACCACAGGCATCTGTATGTGAATCAAACTGTAGTTGAGCAGACTGGAATTCCTGTAGGGGATTTTATTAACCGGACCCATGCGGAAATGGGGCTATTCCCCGAGGAGAAGGTTCAGGTTTGGGAACGCGCCATTGATACTGTTTTTGATACAAAAGAAAGCCACACTGTCGAATTTGATATTGAAACCAAACAGGAACGCATGTTTTTTGAGTGGAGACTATTCCCTGAGTTTGATGAGGAGGGAACAGTTCAGACCGTACTGGCCATTGCGAGGAATATTACAGAATCGAAAAAGGCCAATGAGGCGATCAGGAAAAGTGAGGAGCAGTTAAAACTTGTAGTGGAGGCAACGAGTCTCGGATATTGGGACTGGAACCTTCAGGCCGACAAGGTATTCTTCTCTCCGATCTACTTCAAGATGCTGGGTTACGGACCGGATGAGCTTCCTCAAGAGACAGAGACGTGGCGTTCCCTGCTTTATGAAGATGACCGGGAAAAGGTTCTGGCTTTTATTGATGAATTTATCCAGAGCAGACAGACGGATTTTGAATTAGAATATCGACTTACCTGTAAGAGTGGTGCGGCAAAATGGATTTTAGCCAGGGGACAGATCGTGGATAAGAATGAAGATGGATCTCCCCGTCGCCTGATCGGCACACATGAGGATATTTCGGAACGAAAGAGGAACGAACAGATACAGCAAACGCTTTTTAATATATCCAATGCAGTTAACACAACGATCAACCTGGAAGAACTGTATGAGAAAATATGGGAGAACCTGGGAGGTATTATTGATACAACCAACTGTTTTCTTGCCCTGTATAATGAGGATACAAAAATGTTATCCATGCCTTTTCTCAGGGATAAGCACGACTCTTTTTCGGAGTTTCCTGCAGGCAAAACATTTACTGGCTATGTGGTCAGGACAGGTAGAGCACAGCTAATCGATCAGGAAAGAGAGAAGCAGTTGATTGCAGAGGGGCATGTTGAACCTGTCGGAGCTCCCTGTGTCAGTTGGCTGGGCGTTCCTTTGAAGACAGATAACAAAATTATCGGCGTGTTCGCAGTGCAATCTTACCAAGAGGATGTTGTATTTACGGATGAGGATGCCAGGATCCTGGAATTTGTCAGCGACCAGATCGCTCTTGCAATTAAGCGAAAGCGTGACCAGAACAACATCATAAAGAGCCAGGAGAAGCAAAGGCGAATTTTTGAGTCCTCACCTGATCCTATCGTTGTTGTTAACCAGAATGGCGTTGTAATTGACTATAATACAGGGTTACTTCGTACCATGAATATTACAAATGAGCAAATCAATGGCCAAAGCATCTTTCATTTTATCAGTAAAAAAGATTGGCGAAAAGCGCTCCGTAGTTTTAATCAGACATGGGAAGAGGGATATCTGAAAAATCTTGAATTCCAATTAAGGCGTGCCGATGGATCGTATTTTGAGTCGGAAGTGTCTTCCGGTGCAATTTACGACAGTGAAGGAATGCCAGAATCGATGGTGATTATTTTTAAGGATATTACTGAGAGAAAAGAGGCGGAGAGAGATCTCCTTGAAGCAAAGGAGCGGGCAGAAGAATCAGACAGACTCAAGACGGCTTTTTTATCAAATATGTCCCATGAGATCAGGACGCCAATGAATGCCATTGTTGGCTTTTCCGATCTGTTAAATGATCCGGAAGTCAGTCCCGCCTCCAGAAGTGAGTATATTGCACAGATCAATCTGGGCGCTGAAAACCTCATGAACCTGATCGATGATATTATTGATATTTCAAAGATAGAAGCTGGTCAGATTAAAATCAATAAGCATGATTGTCATTTACATGACCTTTTAAAAGAGCAGGTGGCCATGTTTGCGCAAAACCTTGAGAGGATGAACAAGGCACATATAGACCTGAGGTTAAACTGGAGTTTTTCATCCGACAAGCTCACCTTTAATACAGATCATTTTCGTGTGAAGCAGATCGTCTCGAACCTGGTAAATAACGCCATTAAGTTTACCGATCATGGCTTTGTTGAATTGGGTGCAGGACAGGAAAATGGTGAGTTAAGAATCTACGTGAAGGATACCGGAGTTGGTATTGAATCTGAAAAGCAGAAGGTTATTTTTGATCGTTTTATGCAGGGACACCAGTCGAAAGAGCGGATTTATGGAGGCACTGGTCTGGGGCTCGCGATCTCCAAGAACCTGGTTGAGTTGCTGGGAGGTAGCATGGGTGTTCAATCTACACAAGGAGCAGGTTCAGAGTTTTGGTTCACACTTCCCTGGGATGAGGTGAAAAAGCCAATGAACGATAATAAAGATCATACAATCAGTTTATTATGTGACTGGAAAGATAAAACTATTCTTATTGCAGAAGATGATGATTTAAACTACAGCCTGGTTGTAGAATCTCTGAAAAAAACAAACATTACTATTATCCGCGCGAAAGACGGAAGGGAGACTATTGAACTATTCGACAAGCATGCTGATTATCTGGACCTGGTGCTTATGGACATAAGAATGCCTGAGATAGACGGTTATGAATGCACCCGCATAATTAAGGATAAAATGCCGGATATGCCTGTAATTGCGCAAACAGCCTACGCCATGTCGGGAGAAAGGATTCAGAGCAGGCAGGCAGGATGTAACGACCATGTTACCAAGCCCTTGAACAAGGAGGTGTTGATTCATAAAATGAACCGGTTTTTAAAGTGATTTGGGTATGAAGTTCTTTCTCCTGGTAACATGTTTGGTTCTGACGCTGCAGTTGCCAGGCTGCCGGGATATGAAGGAGACTTCGCATGAAGGATCCATCTTCAGGTACAATGAATCAAAGGGTATTACAACACTCGATCCGGCCCATGCCAGAAACCAAACCATCATATGGCCGGTTAGCCAGATATTTAACGGATTGGTACAGCTTGATGACAGTCTGAACATACGGCCCGCCATTTCCCATCGCTGGGAGGTAAGCAATGGTGGGAAGGAATATACATTTTACCTTCGTTCCGATGTCCGATTTCATACATCTGAATACCTTAAAACTAACCATCGAACGGTAACAGCGCTTGATTTCGTTTATAGTTTCGAGCGTATTCTTGACCCATTGGTTGCATCACCCGGAAGCTGGATATTTGAACACGTAGATCCTGATAGCGGGTTTGTTGCAGTGAACGATTCAACATTCCGTATTACCCTTGCAAACCCCTTCCCTCCTTTTTTGTCAATCCTTGCGATGCCTTACTGCTCGGTGGTACCCGGGGAGGTGGTTGAACATCCGGAGGCGGATTTCGCCAATCATCCGGTAGGCACCGGTCCGTTTGTATGTAAGTTATGGAGTGCCGATGAAAAGCTGATCCTTCTTAGAAATAATCAGTATTTTGAAACAGATATGGAGGGGGTCAGGCTTCCCTATCTCGATGCTGTCTCTATTTCATTCATAAAAGATAAGCAGAGTGAATTTTTAGAGTTCCTGAAAGGAAATCTGGATTTTTTGTCAGGAGTTCATGTTACCTATAAAGATGAGCTGCTTACCCGTTCAGGGGCGCTGAATCCCAAATATAGTGAACGTTTTAAATTATTGACGACGCCCTATCTCAATACCGAATACCTGGGGATTTTACTACAGGGGCCGGAAGTAGACGATAATGTATTGCTGAATAAGCAAATCAGAAAGGCGATCAACTACGGGTTTGACCGGGTCAAGATGATGAAATACCTTCGGAATAACCTGGGATATCCTGCCACTGGCGGCATGATACCGCCTGGGTTACCGGGTCATCTGGATTATTCTGAAGGGTATGATTACCAACCCGATCTGGCACGGCAGTTGATCAGGGAGGCCGGATACACAGATGGGAACGATCTTCCGTCTATTCAACTTACTACCACCTCGGACTACCTGGATCTGTGCGAGTATATCCAATATGAACTGGGTAGAATTGGTATAAAGATAGATATTACCGTAAGCACCGGAGGGGCATTCAGGAACATGGTGGCGAATGGTAACCTTCAGTTTTTCAGGGGATCGTGGATTGCCGATTATGCTGATGCCGAAAACTACCTGGCCCTTTTTTATTCTAATAACCATACACCTGCCGGTCCGAATTACACAAGGTTTGAATCGGCAGCATTCGACCGGCTCTATGAGTCTTCTGTGCTTGAAATGGATCCTGCGAAAAGGTATGCCCTGTACCGGCAGATGGATCGTATCGTAGTGGAGGAGGCTCCGGTTGTTCCGCTATTTTACGACATGGTAGTAAGGTTTGTTCCACTGGAGATTCAGGGGTTTAAACCTAACGCCATGAATAATCTCATCTTGAAGACTGTAAAAAAAACTTCAGATAAACCCCTCATCATTGGGAATTGATATTTGGTTTCACCGAGCTAAAGGTTCAGCTAACCCGGTTACTCCTCATCTTTCAGGATCTTGCTGACTTCAGTCTCTGTTTTATGCAGTTTATCTTTACAGATATTAAGTAGTTCTGTGACCCGTTTTACATTCACTGTCAGTTCATCAACATCCAGTTCGCCCTCCTCGATCTTGCCCAGGATTATTTCAATCTCAGCAACTGCTGCTTTATAGGTTATCTCATCCTTTGTCATATGCTTTTTATTTTTGATGGTCTGATGGTGACTCAGTTTTTTCAACGATACTATGAACCCTTCCGTCCGACATCCGGGTTACCAGATGGACACCCTTTTGCAGCTCTCTCACCGATTTTCTGATCTTCCCCTCTGAATAGGTGATGCTGTATCCCCTGGCCAGCACTTTTTCCGGCCTCAGAAGCTCAAGCGATCGCTCTATATTTCTTAATTGTTCGCGCCCCCCCTTCATGCGATCAGCAATAACCCTTTGCCGCTTATCCTGTAGATTCATGAGATCGCGTTTCCGGTGCTCATAGAGCCCCTTCCAGAGATATTTTATCTTGCCGGAAAAATCTGTCAGCCGACTGTTTGCCTCTTTCATCACCCCTTCCGCCGATCGCTTCATCTCACTACTCAGGAGGTCCAGGGCATGTTTCTCTTCTACCATATACTGCTGCGTAAGATAATGCAGGTCGGATGCTTTCTGTTGTAACGCCATCTGTTGCTGCTGAATAATCCATTGGATGGTCTGACTGAATCTCTCCTGCAGGCGTTCGAGATAATCGGCAAATTCAATCACCCTGTCGATGAGGAATTCAGCCACAGCAGTGGGCGTTTTCAGACTTCGATGTGCCACCATATCTGCAATTGTCTCATCCCTGTCGTGACCGATTCCTGTGAGCACGGGCAGGGGAAACTGGGCAATATTCATGGCCAGCTCATATCCGTTAAAGCAGTCAAGATCGGACCTGGAACCACCTCCCCTGATCAACACCACGGCATCATACTTTCCCTCTGTATGGTATACCTGTTCGAGTGCGTTTATGATCGATCGCTCTGCAGCCTCTCCCTGAACAATGGCAGGGAAAAGGGAAATAGTAAACCCAAATCCGCTGCTGTTATTGACCAGTGAGCCCATGAAATCGCCATAGCCAGCAGCTGTTTCAGAGGTTATAACTGCTATACGTTGCGGTACCAGGGTCAGCTCCAGCTCCCTGTTCATCTCCATAATTCCCGCCGCCTTCAGCCGGGCGATCACCTCCCTCTTTCTCATCTCCATCTCGCCCATGGTATAGGATGGGTCGATATTAGTGATATTCAGACTTAATCCGTATAATTGATGAAAGGAGACAGCAGCCTTGAACAAAACCTTTATTCCCGGTTGCAGATTTGTGCCCGAAGTTTGCTCAAAATAGGGCCTGAGCATCCGGAATTTCGACGACCAAACGGTTGCTCTGCTTTTGGCTACAATATGGTCGTCTGTTACAGATTTCTCCACCAACTCCATGTAGCAGTGCCCGGTCCGGTTGATATTCATTTCATTTATCTCGGCCACTACCCAAACAGAATCAGGAAATGCTGCTTGCATGGCTCCCTTGATCATCCCGTTGAGGGCACTGAGTGTGATACTTTCTGCTGCCATTATTTCTTTATAATGCGACTTCTGAATATTCTTTCTCCGTCTACGATCTCAATAATATACATGCCGGGAGTAATGGCTGAAGGCAAATCGGTCCTGCCGGGAACATATACCTGGCCGGTGCTAACCTTTCTTCCCTGCATGTCGTACAGGTTGATGTTGTAAGTCCCCTGATTCTCGGCTGGAAGAGCAATAAAAACATGGTCTGAGGTTGGATTTGGATAAATTTTTAAATCCCTGGAAAGGAGTGACGTTTCGACCGAGGAGATGGCGTAGTAGGCTCCCCTGAAACTGGGAATACCATATCCGTATTCAATATCCGGGAAGGAGCTCCTGTTGCCCGACTCAATAATCCACTGCATCAGCTCGGTGGAAGTGAGATTAGGGAAGGCCTGCCATAGTGCTGCGGCTGCACCGGCAATCACGGGAGAGGAATAGGATGTGCCATATCCAAGTTTTGCTGTCCCGTCAGTAGACTGAACTGCAGTGCGTGCTCCCATGGCCGATATTTCAGGCTTGATCCTGTGGTCGAATGTCGGTCCGCGTGAGCTGAATGATGCCAGGAGGCCATTGACATCCACCGCCCCGACAGCAAGGATATCGGCGGCATCGGCCGGGGCACCAATGTAGTACCAGCTGTCATTTCCCGAATTTCCCGCGCTGGTAACGCTTACTATTCCCTTTGCTGCTGTTTTGCCATTGGCGATGGAGATATGGGCTGTTTTTCCATTCATATCCCGGTAAGTGTAATTTGTTGTTGAATCATCGAAGGTTGTATAGCCAAGCGATGTGTTAAAGATATCGGCCCCAAGGCTGTCGGCCCATTCAGCACCCTCGATCCAGGCATACTCCTCAATGCGAGTTTCAGAACGAATATCCTCCGTGGTGGCCAGGATCAGCTGAATATCAGGGGCAGTTCCGACAAGGGTATCGGGCCAGTTGGCAACAATAATTGAGCTGACGCTGGTACCGTGGGAACCGCCGCTATACACATCTTTCTCTTTTTCAACAAAATTGCGAGTGGCAATGATCTGGCTATTTGCTACTGGTGCTAAAAAAGCCGGCAAAGTTGTGAGATTCGTAAACCCGGCATCCAGCACTGCCAAAATTACACCTTGTCCGGTATATCCCTTTTCATGTAAAAAATCCAGGTTGATCTGCCTGATCTGATCCTCTGAATAGCCGTACAGGTAAGTAGGCGGTGACGGTGATGGGGGCTCAAATCGCCGGCCAGTTGGGGCAAGGGGAAAAAAGCGCTCAGACGGGGCGGGTAGCCACCGAACGGTATCGATAAACGAAAGTCTGTGCAAGGTATCGATCAGTTGACTATCAACACCTGTAACCAGGATGCCATTGAGCCATTTGGAGGTATGTCTGATCTCGAGACCGAGTGCTACAAGGCTGTCAACATAGCTTTTCGTAACGGGAAGATCGCTCTGATCAACCGGCAGCGACTGCCAGGCGCGGCGGTCGATAGCGCGTTGTGACAGGAATTCATTGGGCTGGTTCAATGAATAACCATTGTTCAGCTTATCGGTAAAATAGAACCAATAAGTATTTTCAGCAACCCTTTGTGCGCAGACCGGTATTGCCGCAGCAATGACCAAAAGAGATAAAAATGATCTAACCATGATGCATTAAAGATAATAAATTGTATTGTCACATCAAGAACCTACGTTAATTTGAAAATTTGAAAATGAGCAAATTTGAAAATGAGCAAATTTGAAAATTAAAACCGCTACGCGGGAAATTCACCAATATCGCTGTGAAATAAAATACGAACAACATGTTGGTTAGTTTTGTAGCCTAAGTACCTATATGTTTAAGTGAGCCTCCCTGTCTGGTCTATGGCACCAGGTGGATAAACTATCTTAAACCTGTGTCGGGGTCGGGGATGTTGCCTTCATTTTCTTCAATGGTCTTTATGAATCTCTCGTAACTTTTCTCAAGCTCTTCGGGATTCAGGACTTCGCCTTTATTATACCTGATCACAGAGAGAAGCTCTCCCTCTTCGGAAAAATAGCTCCAATCGCCATCTTTCAGGTCATTGTGGTATTGACCTGAAATACTAATCTTCCCTCCCGGGTAGTAAGAAAAGTAGTCTCCATGCAGCGTTCCCAGGGTATAGCCGGAAACTGTCATGGTATCGCCGTTTTCAAAAAGTTTTATCCAGGGACCGTCTTTTTTGCCGGACCGGTAATGCAGCCGTTGGGAGAGACTGCCTGATGGATAGTAGTATTCGACCGGACCAGTAAGCGTGCCCACCTCATAATTTTCCACCATACGGACTTTCCCATCGGAACCCAGATAGATCCAGGTTGAATCTTTTTCCTGTGATTCGTAGACGCCTTTGGCAATGACACAGCCATTTTTTGAATACATCTTTGCAAAACACCTGTCGGCTTCCTGGTAAAAATCCATGGTGATAGACAAATTGCCTTCTTCATCGTATCTTTTCATCAGGCCCACCGGTTGGCCCGACTTAAATTCGCCTTTATAGCGCAGTGTGCCATCAGAATAAAAACCCTCCCATGGTCCCGTTCGCTTGCCATTTTCATCGAAAGCATTTTGGCCGTTTGCGGTAAAAGAGAGGATAATTAGTATAATAAATGAAAGATTCTTGTACATAGTTTATATTGTGATCGATTCAACAGTACACGCATATCATCTGCATGTCCCATATTTTTCAAACGTGATACCCGTATCATTGTTATTGATAAAGGCATTAAAAGTAGTCATAAAAAAAAGCCGGTTCAAACGAACCGGCCTTTTTTTAATTATCAGGTGAACTCTTATTTCACCTCTTCAAAGTCAACGTCGGTTACTTCACCATCGTCGTCTTTCTTGTCTTCTTTTCCTGCTGGTTCACCCTGGGGTGGCTGCTCGCCTCCCTCCTGACCCGCATTGTACATGTCCTGTGAAGCAGCCTGCCATGCATTGTTCAGCTCTTCAGTGGCAGCATCGATGGCAGATATATCCTCCGCCTTATGTGCTTCCCTGAGTTTGCCAAGTGCATCTTCGATGGGTTGCTTCTTGTCAGCCGGCAGTTTATCACCATACTCCTTCAACTGTTTTTCTGACTGGAATATCAGGCTGTCTGCCGTGTTCAGCTTTTCAATCCTCTCTTTCACCTGCTTATCTGACTCCTCATTGGCTTTCGCCTCCTCCTTCATCTTGTTAATCTCATCTTCAGACAGTCCGGAAGAAGCTTCAATCCTGATGCTTTGCTCTTTACCGGTGCCTTTGTCCCTGGCAGATACATTCAAAATACCATTGGCATCGATATCGAAAGTAACCTCGATCTGAGGAATACCACGTGGTGATGGCGGGATTCCATCGAGGTGGAAACGACCGATGGTCTTGTTGTCTTTTGCCAGTGAACGCTCGCCCTGAAGTATGTGTATCTCCACGGAAGGCTGGTTGTCGGCAGCGGTGGTAAAAGTTTGTGTCTTTTTGGTTGGAATCGTGGTGTTAGACTCGATTAATTTGGTGGATACTCCGCCCATGGTCTCAATACCGAGTGACAGTGGAGTTACGTCCAGCAGCAACACATCTTTCACTTCACCCGTCAGAACACCGCCCTGAATGGCAGCACCGACAGCCACTACCTCATCAGGATTCACCCCTTTTGAAGGAGCTCTTCCGAAGAATTCCTCAACCACTTTCTGGATCGCGGGTATACGGGTTGAACCTCCCACAAGAATGACCTCATTAATATCTGAAGATTTCAGGCCCGCATCTTTCATCGCCTTTTTACAGGGTTCGATGGTTGCCTGTATCAGTTTGTCTGACAAGCTTTCAAATTTTGCCCTGGAAAGTGTTTTTACAAGGTGCTTCGGAATTCCATCGACCGGCATGATATACGGCAGGTTGATCTCTGTCTGCGTTGAGCTGGAGAGTTCAATTTTTGCTTTCTCAGCAGCCTCTTTCAAACGTTGCAACGCCATTGGATCTCTCTTTAAATCAATTCCTTCATCTTTCTTGAACTCTTCCGCGAGCCAATCAATAATTACCTGGTCAAAGTCGTCACCACCAAGGTGGGTGTCGCCGTTGGTCGATTTTACTTCGAACACTCCGTCACCCAACTCCAGGATTGAGATATCGAATGTACCTCCACCCAGGTCAAAAACGGCAATCTTCATGTCGGATGACTTCTTGTCAAGTCCGTATGCCAAAGAAGCCGCAGTTGGCTCGTTGATAATTCTCTTAACCGTCAGTCCTGCAATTTCGCCAGCCTCTTTTGTTGCCTGTCGCTGTGAATCACTAAAGTAAGCCGGTACGGTAATAACGGCCTCAGTTACCTCAGTACCCAGGTAGTCTTCAGCGGTTTTTTTCATTTTTTGCAGCACCATGGCAGAAATCTCCTGTGGGGAATATTTCCGGTCATCAATCTGTACCCGGGGGGTATTGTTTTCCCCTTTAATCACTTTGTAGGGAATCCTGTTTACCTCTTTTGTTACCCTGTCGAAAGTTTCGCCCATGAACCGTTTGATTGAGAATATGGTTTTTTCCGGGTTGGTTATGGCCTGCCTC
Organism: uncultured Bacteroidaceae bacterium; assembly: GCA_964432125.1. Lineage (GTDB taxonomy): Bacteria > Bacteroidota > Bacteroidia > Bacteroidales > M55B112. The sequence continues at coordinate 13,540 of CAYSMO010000042.1, forward strand.
TTGGCAGGATCGCCCACTTTTCTTTCCCCGTTTTCTACGAAAGCCACAACGGAAGGAGTGGTTCTTTTTCCTTCACTATTGGGGATAACAACAGGTTCATTCCCCTCCATTACTGAAACACAAGAGTTCGTTGTTCCTAAATCTATTCCAATTATTTTACCCATATCAGTATTATTTGTAAGTTTTCAAATATTCTGTCATAACATTGACAATGATTATGCCACTTCAATTATCGACTGTTTTTATGTTAATATGACACGCAGTTCAATAATAATTTGTCATAATTCCGGTTGATCCGTTCCAATATCTGACATTTTGACGCAGTAATTCTCTTTTTTTAGAAGGAATTATCCGGATTTTATTCTAAACTTTGCAAAAAAATCAAGGATATGTCAGTTCATAGCTCAGTCAGGAAGGTTACCACCCATGTATTACATGAGATGAAGTTAAAGGGAGAGAAGATTGCGATGTTAACCGGGTATGATTTTTCCCTGGCCCGCATTCTCGACCAGTCGGGTGTGGATATTATTCTCGTTGGCGATTCTGCCTCCAATGTAATGGCAGGTTATGAAACCACACTTCCGATCACCCTCGACAATATGATCTACCATGCAGCTTCCGTTGTACGTGCTTCAAAGCGGGCGTTGATCGTGGTTGATCTTCCTTTTGGAACCTACCAGGGAAACTCGAAAAAGGCACTGGCATCGGCAGTTCGTATTATGAAGGAGACCGGGGCAAGCGCTGTTAAGCTGGAAGGGGGGCATGAAATACAGGATTCCATTGAGCGCATTTTATCAGCCGGTATACCTGTGATGGGCCATCTCGGACTCACCCCACAGTCGATCCATAAATTTGGTACTTATGTTGTAAGGGCCACGCAAGATGAGGAGGCAGAGAAGCTGATAAAAGATGCACAGAAGCTTGAGAAGGCAGGATGTTTTGCATTGGTCCTTGAAAAGATCCCCGCTACACTGGGCGAGAAGGTGTCGAAAATGCTGCGAATACCTACAATTGGTATTGGTGCCGGAGGAAAGACTGACGGACAGGTGTTGGTTGTGCATGACATGCTCGGGATCACCCAGGATTTTTCTCCCCGGTTCCTGCGCCGGTATCACAACCTGAATGCAGAAATATCAGGAGCAGTCAGGACCTATATTGAGGATGTCAGGTCGGGCGAATTCCCTAATGACAGGGAACAGTATTAAACAGAGTTCTGCAGGGCATGTTACTGGAAAAAAAGTATGGTCTTCAAATACTTTACGAGGACAATCATCTGATTGCCCTCAATAAGCAGGTGGCCGATATTGTCCAGGGGGATCAGACCGGAGATATTTCACTGGATCGTTCGTTAAAGGATTTCCTGAAGGCACGGGAGGGCAAGCCGGGAAATGTATTCGTGGGTATTCCGCACCGACTCGACAGACCTGTGAG
>CAYSMO010000043.1:0-14155 GCA_964432125.1 uncultured Bacteroidaceae bacterium
TCATGGTGAGACTCAAAATTGGGCCATAAGCCAATCTCCCGATAAAATGATTTACATAGCTAATAATAAGGGTCTCTTAGAATTCAACGGGGCGAGCTGGAAACTCTATCCTTCCCCCAATAATACTATCTTACGATCTGTTACTATACAAGGAGATAAAATTTTTACAGGCTGCCATATGGAGTTCGGATATTGGGAGAAAGATGAGTTTTTAAATCTGAAATATACCTCATTGAGCAAAAAAGTAAAAGACAAATTATTAGAAGAAGAACAGTTTTGGAAAATCATCTCTTATCATCAATGGATTTTATTTCAGTCATTGAATCGTATATATATTTATGATAGCGAACAGGAAGAATTTCAAATCATTACGTCAAAAACAAATTTACCGAAAGTATTTGAGGCAGGAAATCAGATTTATTTTCAGAAGATGGATCAAGGCCTGTTTCAACTTGAAAATGGCCAATCCACATTAATTTCAGACCTTCCCGTTTTTAAGAAAAGTATAATTATCAATGTGTTTTTCTTTAAGAACAAATTGTTTATACAAACGCAGAATAATGGCTTTTTTATTATTGAAAACGGCACCGTTTCAAAATGGCAAACGGAAGCTTCTTCAAAAATTAATACAATTAGTGTTTATAGCAGTATCCAATTAAGTGATGGAAGTTTTGCTATAGGAACCATTGGTGAGGGCCTCTATTTCTTGTCTTCAGATGGAAAAATTACCTCTCATATTGACATGACAAACGGTTTACATAATAATACTGTTCTATCCCTGTTTGAAGATATTGACAATAATATCTGGCTTGGTCTTGATAATGGTGTTAATGTAATCAATTACACATCACCATTTCGGGTATATACTGATACCAAAGGTAAATTTGGCACTGTTTATTCTTCTGCTTATTACAAAGGATTTTTGTATTTAGGGACAAATCAGGGACTCTTTTACAAAACCTTAGAATTTAAGGATGATTTTAAACTCATTGATGGAACGAGAGGACAAGTTTGGTCATTAAAAACCATTGATGGAGCTTTATTTTGTGGCCATAATTCTGGAACATTTATTATTGAAGATAACAAAGCAAGCTTAATTTCCAATATCATGGGAACCTGGGATATTAAACCACTGGTGAATCATGACAATTTACTCATGCAGGGAAATTATGATGGATTGCATATTCTGGAAAAAGACAATGGAAATTGGAAGCATCGGAACAAAATTGTTGGATTTGATATTTCAAGCAGATATTTTGAATTAATGCCTGGAAACAAAATATTTGTGAACCATGAATATAGAGGTGTTTATAAATTAGATGTAACAGCAGATTTTAGGAAGATTATTAAATGCAATATGGAACAGAGTGTACCTGCCAGTATTAATTCAGGCTTAACAAAATATAATGGAAATCTATTATATTTTGGGAATTCAGGTATTTATGAATATAATCAACAAAAAAAGCTGTTTCAAAAAAAGCCCTTGCTAACGGAACTTGTCTTGGGTGAAGACCATTATTTGTCGGGAAAATTAATAAAGGATACGGATGAAATGCTCTGGGCATTTTTAGAAGAAAATATAATATTATTGTCACCTGGTAGAATAAATAAAAATCCACAAATTACCCGGATTGCTTTACCTTTATCGCTTAGGGAAAATAGGATTGGATATGAAAACCTATTAAACTTTGGGAATAAAAATTACTTGCTAGGGACAACGAATGGTTATATTTTGTTTGATTTGAATAAAATAGATGACAAAGAATGCGCTATTTCCATCAACTCCATTTATAAAAGTAAATTAAATGAAGATAGAGTGTATATTCCTGTTCAGGCAAAAGATGTTAAGCTAAAAACGAAAGAAAACAATCTTAATTTTTGCTATTATGTACCCGTTTATGACATATTTGCAAAGGCAAAGTACCAATATTTACTTGAAGGAATTTATGATAATTGGAGTGGATGGACTAATGAATCAAGTGTATCTTTTAAAAATCTTCCACCAGGAGATTACGTCTTTAAAGTGAGGGCAAAATCCGGAAATAAACTTACATCAAATGTTGAGGCTTTTAGTTTTTCAATCGCTAAACCATGGTTTTTTTCTGTTTGGATGAAAATAGTATATGTACTATTATTTATGTTTGTATTAATTGTAATTAGTATTGTGTTTAGAAGATATTATCGCAGACAGAAACAAAAAATTATTGGGGAAAAGAAAAAAGAACTTGCTATGATGCAATTAGAAAATGATCAGGAGAGGATCAAACTAATAAACGAAAATCTAAATAGCGAGGTCGAGGCAATTAATAAAGAGTTGACATCTTCAACTATGGCCATTGTAAAGAAAAACGAATTGCTTAATACCATAAAGAATACTTTGCAGGAAGAAAAAGATAATCAGAGTGTGAAATCAGCACTCAATATCATTGATGAAAATTTAGAAAATAATAGAGACTGGAGGTCTTTTCAGGAAGCATTTGATAATACAGACCGGGATTTTCTGAAAAAACTTAAAGAGTTACATCCTTTACTAACACCAAATGATCTAAAACTTTGTGTGTATTTACGGCTAAACCTATCCACCAAAGAAATCGCACCCATGCTGAATATTTCACCTCAGAGTGTTGAAATTAAACGATTTCGCTTACGAAAAAAAATGGATCTGGGACATAAAACAAATCTTACAGAATATATTTTGGGCATTTAGCTGAAAAAAATCTTTACTCACACCTTAACATTACCCCAACATTAGACATAAATATATCAAGCAGCTTCAAAAACTTTGCTTTAATCTGATTGTTGTCTTGATTCCACAAAAACCTTTTCCTGGTTATGCTTTGAATGTTTTCATTATTTTATAAAGCTATACAATTGCATTGATTTTTAAACTTGTATATTTTTTGTATAGGTGCATTTCTTGACTTCTTATGCTAAGCGCCATACATTTACATTTAAACTACTTGGTATTAAAAATGCAAAAAAATGAATTTATCAAAGCATTATATCTATACATTTTTTTTACTAATTATGTTAGTTAATTGTACAGGACGAAAGCAACTATCTATAAAGGTTTATGAAACTTCAGAAAGTGGTAACAAGCTCAGTTTGATGACAGAGTTTCCTTCCAAAGATAATAATCCTGTCATTGAAATATTGCCTGCTGAAACATTTCAGAGTATTACCGGTTTTGGCGGATCATTTACAGAAGCTTCTGCCTATTTATTAAATAAGCTCAGTAAAGAAAATCGAGACAAAATAGTAGAAGCATATTTTGGAGAAGACGGGGCCAGGTATTCTTTGACCCGCACACACATGAACTCCTGTGATTTTTCATTATCTCATTATTCTTATGCCCCTGTTGATGGAGACAAAAACCTGGAACATTTTTCAATAGATCATGATGCCGCAGATATTATTCCCATGATTAAGGATGCTATGGCTGTCTCTAAAGATGGTTTTAAAATCCTCTCTTCTCCCTGGACAGCTCCCCCTTGGATGAAAGATAATAATAGTTGGATGGGAGGTAAATTATTACCTGAATATTATGATACCTGGGCATTGTTTTTTTCGAAATATGTGGATGCCTATAAAGCTAAAGGTATTGACATTTGGGGGTTTACTGTAGAAAACGAACCTCTGGGGAATGATAACAATTGGGAAAGCATGCATTTCTCGGCCAAAGAAATGACTCGTTTTGTCAATAATCACCTGGGTCCCAAATTGGAATTGGATGGTCATGATGTAAAAATTCTGGGTTATGATCAAAACAGAGGCGATGAATTGAAGAAATGGATTGATGTGATGTATCAAAACAGAGACTCCTCGAAATACTATGATGGAGCGGCGATTCATTGGTATGCCAGTACCTATGATTATTTTCCCGAATCCCTTCAATATGCTCATGAAAAAGCACCTGAAAAATATTTAATCCAGACTGAAGCCTGTTTGGATGGCTTGGTACCAAAATGGAATGATGATCAATGGTATTGGTCAAAAGAAGCAATGGATTGGGGATGGAACTGGGCTCCTGAGGAAGATAAATACCTGCATCCAAAGTATGTTCCGGTATTTCGTTATGCTCGTGACATTATTGGCTGTATGAATAATTGGGTAGATGGCTGGATTGACTGGAATATGGTATTAGATAAGCAAGGTGGTCCAAACTGGTTCAAAAACTGGTGTGGCGCACCTATTCTGGTTGATCCGGAGAAAGATGAAGTATACTTTACTCCCATCTATTATGTAATGGCTCATTTCAGCAAATATATAAGGCCCGATGCTAAACGAATTGGATTTAAAAATTCAGACAAAGACCTGATGGTCACTGCAGCTCAAAATCCGGATGGGTCAGTCGTTGTGGTGGTGCTGAATCAAACTTCATCAGTAAAAAGTTTTGAGCTCCAGTTGGGCACAAAATCGGCATCAGTATCAATCAGTGCAAAGGCATTGCAAACAATCACTATAACTAACTAATTGCTAACATTGATCACCCATGATATTGCACGAAGCAGAGTTAATGAACAGCGTCCCTTTGGGACAAAAAGTGGCCTTTGGTTTGTGGAAAATACATTCTAAAGGATGGGAAGGCGCCTCTTGGGGATTATGGGATGTCAATGAAAACGTTAAATACTGAAATGATAATTTACAACAGTGTAAAAAAATTTCAAATTAAACACTTTCAACTAAAGGAAAATGTCATACAGAAAAGGTAAAACATTATCGCTGGCAGGAATCTCAAACCTTGAGTTCGCGAAAAAGACAGAAGCAGAAAAGAGAGATCTATTCATGACAGTTCTGAATGATGGAATCCATGGTCTGTGCTTTAGTTTATATGAAGAAGGACAAGAACCAGGGGATCTAATTACTGAAGAACAAGTGAGAAGAAGAATGGAAATAATTAAGCCTTATACAAAATGGGTTCGTTCTTTTTCATGTTCCGATGGTAATGAGCTTATACCCATGGTAGCCAAGGAATACGGAATAAAAACATTGGTTGGGGCATGGTTAGGAAAGGATCCCGAAGTGAATGAACGGGAAATTAGCGGCCTGATACAATTAGCCAAAGATGGTTATGTAGATATTGCCGCAGTGGGTAATGAAGTAATGTATCGCGAGGATTTGACAGAAGATGAACTTGTAGATTTCATAACCCGTGTTAAAACAGCAATCCCGAATATACCTGTAGGCTATGTGGATGCCTATTATGAATTTTCAACACGCCCAAGAATTACTGAAAAATGTGATGTTATTTTAGCTAACTGCTACCCATTTTGGGAAGGCTGTAGTATTGATTATTCATTACTATATATGAAAAATATGTACTACCAGGCCATGGATGCTGGCAAAGGGAAAAAAGTGATTATAACAGAAACAGGCTGGCCCAGTCAGGGGAAAAGTTTAGAGGGCGCACATTCCAATCCGGAAAATGCAAGAAATTATTTTATCAATACTCAACTTTGGTCGAAGGCAGAAGACATTGAAATATTTTACTTTTCATCCTTTGATGAATCATGGAAAGTTGGGTCCGAAGGTGATGTAGGTGCTTATTGGGGAATCTGGGATATGGATCATAATCTCAAATATTAAATTAGCTTTTGAAATTAATGAAACATAAGAAAAATATAGATTTTGAATTTGGGAAAGCCATTTGTTATTCAGGTTTTAGGGAAGGACAAAATCCTGGTGGCCTAACTCCAAGTTACGAAGAGGTCAAAGAAGATTTATTGATCCTTAAAAAAGAATGGAAGTATTTGCGCTTGTTCGATTCTGATAAACACGCAGAAACGGTATTAGAAGTTATTCAGAAAGAGAGACTTGATTTCAAAGTAATGCTTGGGGCTTATATTGTGGGTGAAATGAATAATTTCGGCTGTCCATGGGGTGGTACATATTCAGAAGAAGTTTTAAAGTCCAATAAAAAACAGAATGTCAGACATATTAAGAAACTGATAGTCCTTGCCAACAAATATCCCGATATAATTTTTGCTCTTTCGGCAGGTAACGAAGCCTGCGTCGAATGGACAGATCATTATGTGCCTGTAAATAGAGTTATTAAATATGTTAGAATGATAAAGAAGGGAGCCAAACAACCTGTAACTTTCTGTGAAAATTATGCGCCCTGGATTTCTAAACTTAAGAAGCTGGCTGCAGAAGTCCATTTTATTTCTATCCATACTTACCCTGTATGGGAATATAAAAACATCCATGAATCGATTGGATACACGAAACAAAATTACGCTTCCGTAGCGGATACCTATCCTGATAAGTTGGTTGTAATTACCGAGGCCGGATGGGCTACCAATTCAAACGGAAAAGTTATTTCTCCGAATAACGTAAGTGAAGCACACCAAAAAACATATTACAACGATCTGATGAAATGGAGTGAAAAACATGGCATTTTAACATTTGTATTTGAAGCTTTCGATGAACCATGGAAAGGATCACCGGAGCCTTTAGAACCAGAAAAACACTGGGGATTATTTAAGGTCGACAGAACGCCAAAACTAGTGATGAAAAATACTACATAAATATCTACTAACAAAAACATAGTACCATGAAAAAAAGTCTAGTTACATCTCTTCTTTTATGCTTTGCAATAACTGTATTTTCTCAGACAGATAAAATATCAGTTGTAAAAAAGGATAAAGGAGTTGAATTAGAAGTCAATGGAAGCGGCTTCATGATTAATGGTATGAATTGGGATTATTTCCCGATTGGAACCAACTTTAATTATAGTTTATGGAAACAATCGGACGATATAATTAAAGCAGCGCTGGATAGCGAAATGTCTCTCCTGAAAAACATGGGGGTAAATACCATCAGAGCATATGTTGGCATGCAACCCAAGTGGATACAGTACATTTATGAAAAGTATGGAATTTACACCGTTATTAATCATTCTTTTGGACGTTATGGTCTTACCCTGGATGGAGCCTGGGTAGCGAACACGGAGTATGCTGACCCGCTGACCCGCGAACTACTTCTTAAAGAAGTTTCTGAAATGGTTGAGGAATATAAAGATACTCCGGGGCTGTTAATGTATCTTCTGGGAAATGAGAACAATTATGGCCTTTTTTGGGGAGGAGCAGAAACAGAGGATATTCCTATCGAAGATAGAAAATCAACTGAGCGTGCCAAAGCGATGTACAAACTTTTTAATGAGGCAGTTGTTGAAATGAAAAAATTGGATGATTCACGTCCGATGTCTATATGTAACGGAGATTTACTTTTCCTTGACATCATTGCAGATGAATGTAAAGATGTGGATGTTTTGGGTATCAATTGTTACCGTGGTATTTCTTTTGGTGATCTTTTTGAAAAGGTAAGAGAATCTATGGATGTACCTATTATGTTCACCGAGTTTGGTGCCGATGCATTTAATGCAGTTAACATGGCTGAAGACCAAAGATCTCAAGCCATATATGATTTGTTTAATTGGAAGGAGATTTATGAAAATGCATCCGGACTAGGTAAGTCCGGGAATTCAATAGGCGGTTTTACCTTTCAGTTTAGCGATGGATGGTGGAAATTTGGCCAAACAAAAAATTTGGATGTACACGACGTAAATGCCTCTTGGGGCAACGGTGGATATAAGTACGACTATGTTGCCGGTGAAAACAATATGAATGAAGAATGGTTTGGCATCTGTGCCAAAGGGGAAACCAATCAAAGGGGCTTGTACGAGTTATATCCCCGTGCAGCTTATTATGCTTTAAAAGAAGCTCATAAACTTAATCCTTACGCCGAGGGAATAAGCCTCAAAACAATCGATGATTACTTTTCAAATATAAATATTGCGGATGCTGTTCTGCAAGCAAGAGGAGATAAAGCTGATTTGGTTGGCCAGCAATTGAAAAAAGTCCAGGTAGGTCTTAGGGGCGAAATAACCTCATTTTTAACAGGTGGCCATTTGATTACAACACCGAAAAATAAGACTTCAGAATATGAAGGTTATCCATCCAGCCAGGGTTTTGATCATATGGAATCCTTTTATGTAGATGTGGATGCGAAACCTGCTGAAAATATTCATGCAAACGTTTCTTTCAATATCCTTGGCAACGTGGCCGACAACCCGATTGAAGAGATATTTTACGAAAATCGGGGACGCACGAATGTCATCACCACAGATCAGGGTACCTCTATTGATCTTTCCTCTGCAGAACGCGTAAAGCTATACAGAGCAGAATTCGACTGGAAAGGCAAGTGGTTTGATCTGGTAGGCTTTTATCGCACTGGTCATTACCATTGGGGTTATGAAGGTGACTTTTTCGGATTGTACCCGGAGACCAATTACGGCCCAAATATCGATATTTATAATGGAGATGCTCCTTTTGGTTTCGAAGTTGAAGCTAAGAAGAATCTTTCAGGATTGAAGATTGCTTTTGGACCGGAACTTTGGTGGGGAGCTAACCCTGCAGTTTTAATCAAGTATAGTCGCAAAGTTGGTAAATTTGATTTTACAGGGATTTACCAGGAAGATCTTGATCAAAGAGAATCTACCGTCAGTTCATATGCTATTCCGCGTCCCCAAGACCGTAGAGCAACTCTTGGCGTAAAAAGAAAGATGGGATCTCTTGGATTCGAAGTAGGTGGTATCTGGGCAGGACAGCCAAGAAATGGAGAGATTTACCAGATTGTTGAAGGGGAAACAGGCAATTATACAGTTTATCAAAATGAAATTTCAGTTGAAGATAATTGGGGTGGAAAAGCAAAAGTAACACATATTAACGGCCCATTAAGCTGGTATGCGCAGGGTGCTGTTATGGGATTAGTGGCCAATGGTGGAGCTGATTATACAAAAACCTTTACAGGCTGGACACTGAAAGATAGTGGAAGTGGAAATCAATACAATATTCTCTCCGGTTTTTCTTATTTGATTGGCGACTTCCAAATAGCTCCAAACTTCATGTGGCAAAAACCGATTGTCGGACCTGTGCCATCAGATGTTCAGGCTCCGGGCAGACCAAGAAATATACTGGATGATCCCTTTGCTGTAAGAGTAAACAGGGAAACCGTTGCCGGAGAACTTTTAATCGCATTCGATCCCACCCCGGCCACCTGGATGTACGAATGGGACAACGATATGCAGGAAGATGCGCCCCTTGCAGTAAGTCTGGATTTTGTTTATCGTCATCTTCCAACCACGCAAGATGCAGGTATCGGTGTAATGGCTAATCGTACATTATTTGCGTTCCCGGGAGCGCCTGAGGCGCATGATTTATGGGAAGTGAATACGCGTATTGTTTCAAAGTTAACTCACGATTTCGGACTTATTGCGAAGATTTTAGTTGGAAATGCCCAATCAAATGGTAGCGATGAAAGAATAATAGAGCGTTATAGCGGTGACCTGACAATGATTTACAAAACAGTAAAGTTAATGTCATCGGTTAAAATAAATGACTGGGGACCTTACGATTATTACCGCGATTTCAACTTAACCTATCCCCTCCAGCTTGTTGCAGATATTTCAACCAGCTCCGGAAAACAAAGCTGGTTCGCATTGCCGGGAACCCGCGCTGGCATTCGCGCCATCTGGCGTTCCTTAGACCAATATTCTCCGCGCTATGCTCCTACATATATCATTAGTCCCACGGGTGAAATGGTACCTGACCCCACCGCTTTGGGATTCGAAAATGGAAATGAATGGGAAATCAGAGCATATGTACATTTTAAAATAGGCAAGTGAACAAACAAAAATATATTCCTATGAAAAAGATAAAATCTAATTTCAGACTTGGTGCATTATTAGCAATAGTGATTCTTTTGGTAACTGTTAGTTGCGAGAAAGATACCAGCACCTTAGAGTTAGCCACAAACTATCCAACAAACCCGGAGGTTTTTATTGATGGTTTTAGTTCAGGGCTGGATTTCGATGCCTGGGGTAAAGTAACGGCTTTTGATATAGACTATTCGGAAACCTACAAGGGAACAGCATCTATGAAAATTGAAGTTCCAGATCCTACGGATCCTGCCGGAAATTATGCGGGCGGTGTTTTTTATACTTCAATGCCACGAGATCTATCAGCAAACAATGTGCTTACTTTTTGGGCAAAAGCATCGAAGTCGGCAACAATAAATGCCAGCTTTGGTAGTTTTGCTAAAAGTCCGACGGACTTTTCCGAAGAATTTAAGGTGGCTCTGGATTGTAACCTTAACTCGAACTGGAAACAGTTTATCATTCAAATTCCCGATCCTTCAAAACTTAATGCCGCCAAAGGAATGTTTTCTTTTTCAGCAGGAACAACACCTGAGGATCCTAATGGTTATACTGTATGGATTGATGAAGTACAATTTGAATATCTGGGAACCATTGCACATCGGGAAATTTCTATTGCAAATAAATCGAGCTGGCCATCCGGATCCGGATTTATTGGTCAAAGTTATTCCAGTTCGGTGGTGCAAACAGTTAATTTGCCCAGTGGTATAAATCAATCGGTTGTTGTTCCTCCGGGATATTTATCCTTTTCGTCTTCCGATAGCGATGTGGCAACCGTGAATGATATGGGTGTTGTAACCGTCGCCAGCACAGGTTCGGCCACTATTACTGCACATTGTGCCGATTTGAGCGCAACAGGGGATTTAACACTTACAAATGTTGTCCCTCTGGCTGCCACGCCAACCTTAGACGCAGCTAATGTCATTTCCATATTTAGTGATCCGTACACGGGAATTTTTATTGATCTGCCCCGATGGGATTACGTTACAAACACGGTCGAAACTTTAGAAATTGGCAATAATAAAATGTGGAGTTTCAGCACTTTCAGCTACTTACCCATTACGTTTAATGTTGATGCTTCAGCCATGACTCATTTGCATTTTGATATTTATGTAGTGGCTCCAACATTAACCAACCAACCAATTAAGGTTATATTGAAAGATGCTGTTGGAGGGGAAAGAGCCATAAATAGTTATCCTGCTAATCTGACCACAGGTAACTGGAAAAGCATAGATATTCCATTGTCATCTTTTGGGTTATCAGCAAAATCGGCTCTTGAATTCCTGATTATTGCTGCAGATCCTCAATCACCAAAAATGACTGATTTATATCTGGATAATGTGTATTTCTATCATAATTAACACTGGAATATTAAAATTTAATGTTATGAAAAACAACAAGTTATACATTTCGAAATATTTACTCTTTATTGGGGTAATATTTATGTTCTGGAGTTGCGAAGATAATACTGATATCCCGGAGCGAAAATGGGAACTGGTCTGGCAGGATGAGTTTAATACCATCCCAACAGATAGCTTACCCGATCCGGCTAAATGGACATACGATATTGGCGGTGGAGGCTGGGGAAATAATGAATGGCAGACTTATACCGATACCAAGTCAAATGTGAAATTAGATGAAATAGAAGGTGTTGGATGCCTGAAAATCATTGCCAGATATGAAGGCTCAACATACACTTCTGCACGTATCAAAACTCAAGGACTTTTTGAGCAAGCCTATGGCCGCTTTGAAGCCAATATCAAAATGCCTTATGGTCCCGGAATGTGGCCTGCATTTTGGTTGTTGGGTGCTAATATTGAACAAAATCCCTGGCCTGCCTGTGGTGAGATTGATATAACGGAGTATAAAGGACAAGAGCCAAATATAGTTCATGGAACAATTCACGGTCCGGAGTTATTTAGTAGTAATGCTATTACCCAAACTTATGGACTTGAAAATGCCCGCTTTGATACCGACTATCATCTTTATGCCGTTGAGTGGACTGAAGATGCTATTGACTTTTTTGTAGATGAAACTTTATACCAGAGAATTACCAAAGAAGATGTTGAAAGTGAAGGAGGTACATGGGTTTATGATCATCCGTTCTTTATTATTCTGAATCTGGCAGTGGCAGGAAATTTTGTTGGATCTTCAGTCGCTGGAACTGTTTTTCCTCAAACTCTTTATGTGGATTATGTACGTGTTTACAGTGAAGTAAATTGAACAGTTTGAAACAAATTTGATGAATCAGTTGATTTAAAGATATAATTAGCCTGATATCAATGGGGAAATCTTTAATAAACTGATAATCAAATAATAAATAAATCAGGAATCAGTAAATAGTTATCTGATTCTTTTAAAGGAATGTTTAAATTATGTATCTTAAAATTAAATTATTATTCATTAAAAATTAAAGTTATGAAAAATTTTACCAAGTTAATGCTATCCGTAGCATTTTTAGGTTTTTCTTTTGGTGTTTATGCGCAGCCAACCACTGCTCCTACTGCACCACCCGCCGCTCCTGCTTCAAATGTCATTTCCATCTATGGATCTGACACCTATACTCCGATATCCGGGGTGAAAGCTTTTGAAGACTGGGGCCAGGTTGGTCAGGCTGGATCAACTATTGGGGATTATGTTATTCCCGGAACTAATCCTGAGCATAAAGTTCTGAAATATGGAAACTTGTCTTTCCAGGGAATTGATTTTACAGATAATACACAAGATGTTTCAAGTATGAAGTGGCTACACCTGGATATCTGGACCTCTGATGCAGCTGCAAGTCCCTTATATATAAATCTGATTAGTGGAAATCAAAATATTCCGGTTACAAAGACCATCACTACTGATGGTAGCTGGTTTAGTCTTGATATTCCACTTTCAGAATATGTAGGTATGACACTTACTTCTGTTAATCAAATAATGTTTAATTCAGAAGAATGGTGGCTATACAAGACAAATGATTTGCCAAGAGATATCTATTTTGACAATATTTATTTTTGGACCGATGAAACACCTTCAGTTATCATTTCAACTTCAGCGCTTAGTCTTGGATCAGATGCAGGAAGTACCGGAACATTCGATATTACTGCTACAGATACATGGACTGTTGCAAGCGATCAAACCTGGCTGACGCCAAGTAGTGCAAGCGGTAGTGGAGATGCCACTATTACTTTAACAGCAGATGCTAATATCGTTCCGGCCAGTAGAACAGCAACTGTTACAGTAACCGGATTTGATGACGCAATTAAAACTATTACAGTAACTCAGAATGGGATAACCGTTCCGGATCCTGCAATTCCGACTGCTTCATCTGCTGATGTTAAAGCGGTTTTTAGCGATTCTTATGAAACTTTAGCCGGCGGTTTTCAACTTTGGGATCAAACATCCATGACAGAAGAATCCAGTGTTACAGCTTCCAATAAAGTTAAGCTGGTAAATTCAAATAATGCTTTTGGATTTGGATTTGAAACACCAGCAGATTTGACTTCAATGGATACATTACACATAGATATTTATCCTACAACACTAGCTTCATTGCAGATTGGTCTTGTTGGCGGTGGAGAATCCAAAAAGGACATTACCTTAACCCTTGATACATGGAATTCTATTGATATTCCACTATCAGAATTTACCGGAGTAACTCTGAATTCTATTGCACAAGTTGGTTTTTGGAGTATGAGCGGTGAATTTTATTTGGATAATTTGTATTTTTACAGAGAGCAAACGGTTGCACCAACAGCAAGAGTACAAGTCATTCACAACAGCGCTGATGCAGCTGCTGCATCAGTGGATGTCTATCTTGATGATGTTTTGCTGATCAACGACTTTGCTTTCCGCACAGCATCATCATTTATTGATGCTCCTGCCAGAACACCATTTACGATTACTATTGCACCTGATAATAGTACAGATGTGGATGATGGTATCTGGAACAAGGAGTACACGCTGGAAGAGAAGACTTATATACTTATTGCTGATGGTATCGTTAGTACAAGCGGTTACGATCCTGCCACTGACTTTGACCTGAGTGTCTATAATATGGGCCGTGAAGCTGCAACTACTTCCGGGAAGACCGACGTACTGGTATTTCACGGTTCAACTGATGCACCTATGGTTGATGTAGCCGAGGTCAATGTTCCGGCAGGAACCATTGTAGATGATATTTCTTATGGTGAATTCCAGGGATATCTCACATTGGATCCCGCTGCTTATAGCCTTCAGGTGCAGACTGCTGACGGAGTAACTCCGGTGGCTCAGTTTGGTGCCGATCTGACTAGTCTTGGCGATGCAGCGATTACTGTATTAGCTTCAGGTTTCCTGGATCCAACACAAAACAACGATGGTCCAGCATTCGGACTTTTTGTTGCCACAGCTGCAGGTGGAGCGCTACTTGAACTTCCGGCTGAGGATTTACCAACTTCTGTATCTGAGATGAGC
>CAYSMO010000043.1:14165-14813 GCA_964432125.1 uncultured Bacteroidaceae bacterium
GATGAGCAGTCTTAATATTAGTATCTATCCTAATCCTGCAAAATCAATTTTATTTATTGATGGCTTATCAACAAAAGCTTCAATAAAAATATTTGATATGGGAGGAAAATTATTGGTTAAAAAGCAGAAGGTTAGTAATGGAATTGATGTGGAAAACCTTTCAAAGGGAGTCTATGTCATACAGATTATGGATAACAACTCTGTTATAACCAGAAAATTCATTAAGGAATAATAGAAATATTATAATTTATTAAGAGGATTGGATTGTTACTCCGGATAAATAATCGGAGTGTAATTTAATCCTCTTTTTATTTGGTAATTGACTACTACCGATTAAAGAAGAACCGAACAGTGATTTGATTGATATAACTGATGAATACAGTTTTTTTAAGAGAACTGCGAAACTATAGTTAGTGACAGAAAGAAAACTATGCTATTTTCCTACTCTATTCATGTCACCTGTCAAACTCCAGCCTTTCTCCCCTGATCATCTCGTTGAACAATCCGTTTTTAAAAACCAGCTGACCATTAACAAACGTATGTGTTACCCTGTTGTGGAAAACCTGTCCTTCGAGTGGTGTCCATTTACATTTATAATAGGTATTTTTGTGTGATACGGTCCATTCCCAGTCAGGATCGATCAGCACC
>CAYSMO010000044.1:0-14486 GCA_964432125.1 uncultured Bacteroidaceae bacterium
CATGTATAAATATGTCGGTAGCGAACTGTTCCATGATGAGGGCTCGCCGAGCACTATAGAAAATATTATTTCTGCGAGGCAACAAGTTACCTGTAGTTAGAACGATATTTAAATTATTCCATATCAATTAGTTAAATAAAGATTTTACACCTATGAAGCATCTTGTCATTGCTATTTTGCTTTTTTTCTCTGGTTGTGATCCATGTGAACCGGAAACATACGATATGGGGCAATTGTCTGCTGAAGCACTTGCTCCTATACCCTATCAATCGGGAGAGCAGGTTACACTTGAACATTCTGCAGGACATAGAATAAATTTCCAGGTAACGCGTTCAACTACACAGAAGGAGGAGCGTTTGTGTGGGCGATGCTGTGATATTTATATTTTTGAAGAAGACAAGACCATTCTTACTCCCGATTATCCGGTTTTTTCTATCTCACTCTATGTATCAAACATGGATTCTGCTGTTCATACCTTCGGGGTATGGATGAATGGGGCCTCATTTACGATACCGACAGAAGAATTCCAAAACGAATATTTCACTCAGGCCGACTCAATGAAAATTAGTGAAAGCATGTACTACGATGTTTTCCTTCTCAAAGATGAATGGAACTATTATTCTCAGGAAAACCCCATCCGGGTAGACAGTTTATACTACAACTATAGTTATGGAATCCTTAAAATTGTAATGTCGAATGATGAATACTATCAAATTGAGAATTAGCTTGTACATTTCGATGCTCATCATACTGGGCTCTTGCGGTGAGAATTGGGCACTTAAGGAGGAGACCTTTCTGATTGCCCCTGAAAACAATGGCTGGGTTCCCACGGAGGTCAACGAAGAATCGTTTATCATGACTGATACCTTAGGAATTTCCTATGGTTTTATTATGGATAGAGAAGAATATTATCTTGACAAGTCATGGGGTGGATACTTCGGGCTAACCACCCATATGAGTCATACAGAATATCGTTCCCGCAGCTATACTTCAACTTATGGAGATGATTACTCCATATCTATCAGGGCAGCAACCTGGGAGCCCTATGGAGATGAGCTAAGGATTGAAATCAATGATCTGGTTTTCAGGTACGATCTGGCTTTAGAAAAGATATCTGAGCTGGACATACCATTTTATTCAAATAGTTATATTCAGACCTCAGAGGGGTATGAATATAATGAAGAAATTGCATCAACCTGCACCTTGCTTGATACATTTGTAATTGGAAAGCGGACATATGAGAACGTCTTAGAATATACCCTCCTGGACCGGCCAGATAAATGGGATCCTTATATACCCGTAAGCATCTTTATCTCCAAGGAAACAGGTCTCATTATGTATACCTTGAACAATGGTATCACCTACCGGTTGTCGGAACCGAAATGAAATCGAAAAAAGAATTCCCGGGACAATGATTTGTATTCGGGTATATGAGGGAAAAAACCGGGCTGTTTTGATCTATTCTGGGACCAGTGGAGATGCTTCTCTTGCACTTTGACTGTAACTTTGGAATCAAAATTAAAGTTATGTCAACCTATACAGAGATTTCCGGATTTTCACAAAAAGAGGAGATGGCCAATGCCATTTCACATTTTGTCGGGGCCCTATTATCGGTGATTGCACTTATTATAATGATATTTAAGTCAGTGAATTATGGCACTACATTGCATGTTGTATCCTCTGCCATTTTTGGCTCCTCCATGATCATTTTGTATTTATCCTCGACTATGACGCACTACCTGAAACAGGGAAAAGTGAAGAATTTCTTTTTCAGCATGGATAAAATTGCCATCTATTTTCTAATAGCAGGTACCTATACCCCTCTCGCCCTGATAACCCTGTCCGGTCCACTTGGATGGACAATCTTTGGCATCGAATGGGTAGCTGCCATTGGAGGCTCTGTGATGGTTCTAAATAATCCGGTCAGCTTTGAAAAGGGTGTAAAAACCATTTCAGTGATTACATATGCCGCAATGGGATGGCTCATCCTTATAGCCATTGTTCCGGTAATCAGGATCATGCCAACCTGGGGTTGGATGCTGGTACTCATTGGAGGTGCACTATATACCATTGGAATCTACTTTTATAAGAATCGCATTTTTCGGTATCATCACCTGGTCTGGCACCTGTTTGTAATCGCCGGAAATACGGCGCACTTTCTGGCGATCTATCTATATGTACTGCCCGGAAGGTAAAAGGGAAATAAAAGTGGCATAAAATTTGGAGTATCATTCAACGAAATAAGGTGTTTCTGAGAATGAAAAAAAATATAACCCAACAACAATGAAATGTTTCCAGCTTCTAATTATTCTGACAATTGCAGCTGCCTTAAGTAGCTGTGCCACGGTTCTGACGGGAACCACACAACGTGTAACCATAGACTCTACCCCTCCGGGTGCAAAGATCATTGTCGACGGGTACATGCTCGGGACTACTCCCGCCAGGGTAAGGCTCGATAGAGATATAAATGCAATTATAGATAATGGCAAGGATATCTCGCTTGAATTAGAGGGGTACTATTCAGATGGTTATTTTCTGGATGTGGATATAGAGCCAACAACGATTCTGAATGTTTTTTTTCCATTTGGATTCGCATTGGATGCAGTCTCTGGTGCAATTATACGGTATGATACCGATTACTATAATTTAAGGTTACTACCAATCGAAAATGCCCCTGCTCAATCAGGTTCCCAAAGCGATCAGGATGAAACGACAATGAGCGATTACGAGAAACTGATCAGGCTGGTGGAACTGTATGAAGATGGATATTTGACAGAAGAGGAATTTGAAGCAGAGAAGGCAAAAATTTTTAATGAGAAGAATAATCAATAGTCCTATTCATGCGGCAGTGTGGTATTAACCAGCGAGGAATGGTTTTCCTGATATGATAAAAAACTTTTTTATACCCTTTATCAATTATTTCGGGAAAAAGTTAGAACAACGGCATTTCACTGAAACACCTGTATATATAGGAGGATGCGGACGATCAGGTACTACCTTGCTGTTATCGATCCTCTCTGCTCACAAAGATATCTTTGCCTGTTCCTCCGAACTGAATCTTTTTCAAGACGCGGAAGAAACCATATCTGGTATTAAAACTCCTAAATTTTACAGGCTATACAGAACTTTCCTAACCAGTAGAATTAAAACATCGGCTAAACGATATTGCGAGAAATCGCCATTAAATATTTGCTATATTGAACTTATCGATAAGCTGCATCACGGAAACTTCAAGTTTATACATATTGTAAGGGATGGTAGAGATGTCATTCTATCCAAGCATCCCAGGGGTAAGGGGAAATATTGGATAGAACCGGAGCGATGGATCGCGGATGTTTCCGAAGGATTGAAATATCTGGAGCATCCATCTGTAATTACGATACGTTATGAGGACCTGGTTGGAGAATTCAGGGAGACCATCGAATCCATCTGCCATTTTCTTGAAATCCCAGTTTCTGAAGAAATCCTTAATTGGCATCATTTTGCCACCGTAAGACAAAACAATGCGCTGTTCAAAAACATCACTGAAATAAGTGCCTCTCCTATAGGTAAATGGAAAAAATCAGGAAACAATGGAAGAGTCAAACTACTTACAGGTAATCCAGAAGCAATTGCGCTTCTGAAAAGATTCAGGTACTTATCCTGACTACTGAGCATGGGGTTCAATATAAAAAACTGAGCAAACCAGATTTATAAATTTACAAAAATTCAATTAAATTTACATTTTAACTTTAGTGAATCCGTAATCCTGTTTTTTGCGAACACAATAAATATTTATGGCAGTTCTTTAATAACGATGGGATCAAAAATCATCTATATAGCAGGTTTGGGTCATTCCGGCTCAACCATTCTTGACATGTCGCTTGGAACACTTCCTGGAGTAATTGGACTTGGTGAACTGAAGACACTCATGGATGATCATACCCGTGAAAAACACTATACTTCAATATGCTCATGCGGTAAAAAAGCAACGGAATGCATGATATGGAAAGAGGTTCCAGTTTTGCTGGAAGGAAAGCAAAATGACCCTGAAAAAATTGAAGCTATACTGGATCTGCTACAAAAAATTTACGGGGAAAGGATCTCACTCGCAGACTCATCAAAAAACAGCTACGCATACCTGAAATATCTCCATAAAAACCATGACCTTAGGGTGATCTATCTGACACGGGATATACGAAGCTGGAGCTATTCGAGGCACCTCTCTACAGGTAAGCCTGTTATCTATTTCTTCTTAAGATGGGTGTTGGAAAACATTAAATTGCGTTCGCAGATCAGGAAAATGGGGATCAGACCCATGAAGGCAGGTTACGAAGAACTTGCCCTGTTCCCTGAACACGTTCTAAAGAGGATTGCTGCGTTTACCAACCTGGGGTATTCTGATTCCATGCTTACTCCCGGGTTAACTAACAGCCATATTATAAGCGGAAATGTTGCCAGGGCCGATTCAATGAAAAGAATGCATTGGAGATATGATGCCAGGTGGATGCTGTCACGCAGAATACTGCTTCTCTCTCCCCTTTTTCTTTTTGTTCATAGAATGAACCGCCGTCTTGTCTTCTCCCAGGTGAATAACAGATCGATCAAGGATTTCTATTTGTTCGGAACGCAAAGAAAAAATGAGATCAGTAAAACACACAATTGATTTTCTTTGAAATTGATGATATTAAATTGCAACTGGTAGGCCGATTTAAAGAGGAATAATTCACAATCATAATTATAGTAATAAATCTAAAAAAGTAAAAAAATGGAAGAAAATGTAAATCAAGAAGTAGTATCAATGCCAAGAATTGGTGATCCCGCACCGGAATTTAAAGCAGTTACAACACAGGGAGATATTAATTTCCCATCGGACTACGAAGGCAAATGGACAATTCTTTTTAGTCACCCAGCCGACTTTACACCTGTATGTACCTCAGAGTTCATGACTTTTGCTTCGATGGAAGATAAGTTCGAGGAGCTCAACTGCAAACTGGTCGGGCTTTCAGTAGATGGTCTTTACAGCCATATTGCCTGGCTGAGAACAATCAAGGAAAAAATTGAGTATAAGGGAATGAAAGATGTGGAGGTTACTTTTCCCCTTATTGAAGACATTTCCATGAATGTGGCAAAGAAATACGGTATGATTCAGCCCAGTGAGGATACAACCAAGGCTGTTCGTGCGGTTTTCTTTATTGATCCCAAAGGCATCATCCGGACCATCATCTATTATCCGCTTAGCCTGGGAAGAAACTTTGATGAATTGCTCCGGGTTCTGATAGCACTACAGACTGCTGATGAGTTCTCTGTGGCCACCCCGGCCGACTGGCGCCCTGGTGATGATGTTATTGTACCTACTGCCGGTTCATGCGGAACAGCAAAGGATCGAATGGAGAGTAAAGAAGATATGCATTGTTACGATTGGTTCTTCTGCACGAAAAAACTGGAGGAAGAAAAAATCTGGAAAGCACTTAAATAGTTCTTAAAGAAAACATTGTCTTTTCTCATGTGACTCGCAAGAAATGAGCTTACTAGCTCAGCGAAGCTAACTGAGAAAATTGAGATTTCTTACAGCAAAGTAAAGTAATAAAAACGATAAAAAAGGGTGTCTGTTAGAAAAGACATCCTTTTTTTTATGTTTTTTACTGCTAATTCTGCTTCTGATTCCAGCCATTTTATTAGATTTAAAAAAAGAATAAATACCTGTTATCGAAATGTATTTGAATGGTTTAGAACATGTTCGGAATTAAATAATGAAACAAAAGATGAAACAATACCTAAGAAAGGCACTGCTATGCATCGTGGTTCTAACAGTAGTTGCATCTTCAGATGCCCAAAAGAAAGAATATGAAGATCTGCGTGAAGCAATTTTTTCAGCAAGAAATCTAAGGGGAGATTCGGGTCCGTCAAATGTTGTTTGGATCAATGGTGGAAAACAGTATTCATTCACCAAAATGAATGAAGGAGCGCAGGAGATATGGTTACACGATATACGTTCAGGGGATGAAACCCTTGTCTTTTCGGCAGCCGGAAAAACCTTCAACGATGGCAGTGACTTCAGCTACAGATCATTTCAATGGGCAGGCGATTACAATTATCTTCTCTTTCAAACGAACTTTAAACAAGTATGGCGTTATTCGGGAAATTCCGACTACTATTACTATTCAACAAAGGAAGATACACTAGAACTGATCATTGAACAGGCTTTTACTGCAGAGGTATCTCCCGACGGCACAAAACTAGGTTATGGCAAGAATGGAGATCTTTACATGTACAATTTTGCCACCAGGCAAACCACACGATTTACAGATGATGCTGAAGATTATTTCTACAATGGCCGTTGGGGCTGGGCGTATGAAGAGGAATTTGGACTGGTTCAGGCCTGGAAATGGTCGCCCGATTCAAAATACATCTCCTTTTGGCAATCGGATGAGCGCCACGTTCCGATATACAGGCTCACCGACTTTGAAGGATTGCATCCCGATTATATGGAGGTCCCCTACCCCAAAGTTGGTGATCCGGCACCCTACGTGAAAATTGGTATTATTAATACAATAACGGGGGAACGCAACTGGGTCGATTTCGAGCTTGATGACGGGTACATTCCTCGTATCTACTGGACTTCTCAGGAGGACAATCTGGCCATTGTCTATATGAATAGACCACAGGATCTCGTTGAAGTACATATGGTGAACGTCACCAACCAGGAGAAAAAGATGATTTACCGGGAAACCTCTGAAACCTGGATCGATATTTTTGACTTTTTTGCCGGTGAGGCAGATCATTTCTATTTTCCTGAAGGCTTGGATGAATTCTTTTTTATCTCCGAGAAGGATGGTTGGGCACATATATACATGATCAGTTATGATGGCAGCAGTGTTAAGCAGGTAACTGAGGGTTCTTACGAAGTAGTGGGCATAAAGGCGATCAATACTTCAAAGAAAACGCTCTACTATGTATCTACTGAGTCGTCTCCATTGGAAAGAAATCTATACGCTATAAAGTTTAACGGCAGAGGCAAAAAGCGAATCACAACCGCCCCGGGAAGCCACAGTGTGGATGTGTCACCCGACGGTCAATATTTCTTCGACCGGTATTCAAGTGTTGACTCGCCGGCAAGGGTTGCGTTCAGCAGTATTGATGGAAAAATGAGCAGGGATTTAACCGACAACAGTGATGTTGACGAGTTTCTCGAAACATACATATATATGCCCAAAGAGCTCTTCTCATTTGTTACAACCGATGGACAGGAACTGGATGGATACATAATAAAACCGTTGAATTTTGATCCCGGTAAAGAATACCCTTTACTGCTGGACATATATGGTGGTCCCGGCTCACAGGGTGTTTACAACACATTTGGTACCAACGGATGGCACCAGTGGCTTGCGGGGCAGGGATTTGTAATTGCAAGTGTGAACAACCGTGGCAATGGCGGGTATGGAAGTGCATTTGAGAAGGTGGTGCATAAGCAGTTGGGTAAAATTGAGGCGCAGGATTTTATTGAAACGGTTAAATACCTGGCTGAAAAGGAGTGGGTTGACGGGAATAGAATGGCCATTCGCGGACACAGCTATGGGGGTTTTATGTCGGCCTATACCATGGTGAATCATCCAGGGGTGTTCAAAGCATCGATCGTTGCTGCTCCCAATGCTGATCACAGGTTGTATGATTGCATTCTTACAGAGAGGCTGATGGGACTTATTGAGGAGAACGAAGAGGGATATATCAACAGCGCTGTAGCAACAAATGCGCATCAGCTTGAGGGAGAGATGCTTTTGGTGCATTCACTAATAGATGAAAACGTGCATCCACAGCATACATTTCAATTGCTGAGGGCATTTATTAAGGAAGGGAAAGATGTTGACCTGAAGATCTATCCCTCGGGTGATCATGACGTGGCTTCTGATATGGTTAGCTATCTGCTGCTCATGAACCAGTATACCGATTTTTTGATGGATCATCTGATGGAATAGGCTTTCAGGGAAATTATAAAAAAGATTTGCGGAATATGGTGGTAAATATTTGTATTTAAACCTGAAATTGTTGTTATCTATCAAAGATTTTTATATTTTCAAATCAAAACTAAGAAGATATGACATACATTGCTAAAAATGAACGTTATAAGAATATTCCCTATAACAGATGTGGAAAGAGCGGGCTTAAACTACCCGCAGTATCATTGGGCCTGTGGCATAACTTTGGCGACGACAATTCGTTTGAAAATATTCAAAAAATGATCCTGCATGCATTTGACAAAGGTATTACCCATTTTGATCTGGCCAATAATTATGGCCCTCCTCCCGGTTCGGCGGAGATTAATATGGGAAAGGTCCTTTCAAAACAACTCAGGAAGTACCGTGACGAGCTGGTTATTTCAACCAAGGCTGGCTACCACATGTGGTCAGGGCCCTATGGTGAATGGGGATCAAAAAAGTACCTGGTAGCCAGTCTTGACCAGAGCCTGAAACGCATGGGTCTCGATTATGTAGATATTTTCTATTCGCACAGGCCCGATCCTGAAACTCCATTTGAGGAGACCATGGGGGCCCTGGATCAGATCGTTCGAAGCGGAAAAGCGCTGTATATTGGACTATCCAATTATAGTGCAAAACAGACAGAAGAGGCAGTTGGTATCTTAAAGTCCCTCGGAACACCCTGCCTGATACACCAGCCACGTTATAACATGATGGAGCGGTGGGTTGAAGATGGATTACTGGATATACTTGAGAAAGAAGGTATCGGTTGTATCCCTTTCAGTCCGCTCGCCCAGGGGTTGCTGACAGATAAGTATATTGATGGAATACCCGAGGATTCACGCATGGCAGGAAAGAGTATTTTTTTGCGGACAAATGCACGGACCGAAGAGCTGGTTAAAAAGGTGTCGCAATTAAACAAGATTGCTGTCAGCCGGAAGCAAACATTGGCGCAAATGGCACTTGCGTGGTTGTTGAAGGATGCCCGCATTACAAGTGTACTAATCGGGGTGAGTAAGATTGAGCAAATCGACAACAGCATGGCTGCAATAGAACATGCAAATTTTACAAGTGAAGAGTTAGATAAGATCGAGAAAATATTAGGAAACAAATTGAATTAGAGAAAAATGAGAAATAAAAACTGGGGCATCATCGGATGCGGAAAGATCGCACATAAATTTGCAGAGGCACTGAACGGAGCAAATGGCTGCACCTCCTATGCTGCAGCTGCAAGGGATAGCAAAAGAGCAGCAGATTTCGCCAGTAAATGGGGATTTACAAAATCGTACGGTAGTTATCGGGAAATGGTTCAGGATAAAGAGGTTGATATTGTATATGTTGCAACTCCTCACAGTTATCACTACGCACACGTCAAGTTATGTCTGGAGGCAGGGAAGCATGTTCTTTGTGAAAAACCATTTACAGTGAACGCAGAGCAATTAAAAATACTGATTAAACTTGCAGTAGACCGTAACCTCTTTTTAATGGAAGCATTATGGAGCAGATTTCTCCCTGGCATGACCAAGGCAAAGGAGTTGGTTGAACAGGGTGTAATCGGGGAGGTTGTGTTAACAGAAGCTGACTTCGGACTTAATTTTCCATATGATCCGAAGCAACGACTGTTTAATCCACTGCTGGCTGGCGGGGCTTTGTTGGATCTTGGGATCTATCCCCTCTTTTTAAGCCTTCATCTGTTCGGTAAACCAGAAGTTCTTAAAGCCCATTCCTTGCTGGATAAAAACGGCATAGACCTTACCACATCGATAATCACACAAAGCAATTCCGGTGCAGTTTGCAGCCTGAGTTCAACGGTCCGTGCCAACACCCCCATCAGGGCCAAGATCATTGGAACAAAAGGTAAGATTGAATTTGACAACTGGTGGTTTACGCCAGCAAACTTTTCCCTAAGTATTGATGGCAAGGAGAACCAGATAATGAAATATCCACCAGATATAAACGGGTATGAATACGAAGCAGAAGAGGCTGTCAGATGTTTGCAAGAGGGAAAAAATGAGAGTCATGTTATGTCACATGATTTCAGCTTGCTGGTGATGGAGACAATGGATGAAATCAGAAAAATGACCGGTATTACTTATCCTCAGGAGATAGAGCAAATTGATGAGCCTTATGGATGGGGAGAATTATAAAATAATATTTTTATTATTCTTTGACAGGGTTCAGTTTTGTTTGGCAATTTTCAGGAATCTATTGTAGGCTTCATTCCATACTTCCCGGTCTTCTGGTTCAAAGGTTGCCAGGCCAAAGGAATTTTTGACCACACGTCTGACATGCCCAATATTTTCCAGGTATCCCTGCGCCAGTGCCTGTATCAGCAGGACTCCTGTTCCGGTGGCATCAACGGGTCCGGCAATCACCTTTCTTCCGGTGGCATTGGCGGTGAACTGACACAGCAATCTGTTTTGTGATCCTCCGCCGACAACATGAATAACCTTGAATGTTTTATTTGATATCATCTCCATCTGTTCAAGTACCATTCTATATTTTAAAGCAAGACTCTCGAATATTGTCCTGGATATGGTCCCAATTCCCTGCGGTGAAACCTGACCCGTCTGTCTACAGAAAGTATCAATGGCTGCCGGCATATCAAGAGGGTTATAAAAACCTGCATAATCGGGATCGATCATCGCTGCAAACGAATCAGCCATTTTTGCCAGACTCTCAATATCTTCATACTCCAGACTTCTCTCATTTTTCATCCATGATTTACGACACTCCTTTATTATCCAGAGTCCCATAATATTCTTCTGAAAAAGAAATTTTCCTTCTGCCCCTCCCTCGTTTGTGAAATTAAAAAGCATAGAGCGATGGTCAACAACAACTTCCCTGTTCTCCACTCCCATCAGTGACCAGGTTCCGGAGCTAATATATGCCCAATCGTCACCTTCTGCAGGAACAGCAGCAATGGCAGCAGCGGTATCATGCGAAGTAACTGCAATTACCTTAATTCCTTCAACATCTATCGATCTGCTAATGTTCTGGTTTAATACTCCAATAACCGTACCTGGAGTCACGATCTCCTGCAGTAAATCAAGCTTTATTCCGAGTTTATTGACAATGTCTCTATCCCAGTCCATCTTCTCCGGATTAAATAGTTGAGAGGTAGTAGCAATGGTAAACTCAGACTTTGCTTCACCCGTTAGAAGATAATTGATCAAGTCGGGAAGAAAAAGAATTTTCTCAGCAATGGATAGAACCGGATCGTTCGCCATAACCATAGCATATAGCTGGTATACAGTATTAAATTTGTGTACAGCTATGCCTGTACGTTCATATATCTCATGCCTTCCCATTCTTTCAAGGAAAGCCGGCATAGAGGTTTCCGACATCTGATCCCTGTAGCTGTAAGGCATTCTAAGAATTGAACCATCCCCGCAAATGAGTCCGAAATCAACACCCCATGCACTTACCCCAATGCTCTGGGGAATAATTCTCTCCTTTTCCACGCAAATGTGCAATGCCACTATGATCTCCTCATAAAACCGGAAAATATTCCAGTAATAATGCTTGTGAAGGGGAATCTGACCCGTCGAAAACCGATGTATCTCCTTCAACTCGATTTGATCACTTTCCAGCAGCGTTCCCAGAATTGCTCTTCCAAGCTCCGCATCAAAGTCAAAAGCTAAAAAATGATGTTTTGGCATATGGGAATATTTCAATAAGCTTTAAAAACAAAGTATAATATTTATCGGACGAAGATAGCCACTAAATGTCAATCTGATACAGATCTCATTCAGATTTAGCCGGCCGAAGCAAAAAATATCCGATATGAGAAGAAAAAATACTCGGTATATTGTCCGATACGACTTCTTTTTTGTACTTTCAACCACTGGTATCGAGAATTTTCAGAGCCGGAATCAGAGTAACTGACGGTCTCAACTAGTGTAAGAAAGTTCCCTTTTTCTCCTTTTAACTATTTAACAATGAGCAATAACAAATTCATAGAAAAAATAAGAGAAAAGACTGGTTTTATATGCGATATGGATGGGGTGATCTACCATGGCAACAAGGTACTGGATGGTGTTCCTGAATTCGTAGAGTGGTTGCAATCGGAAAAAAAGAAATTCGTTTTTCTGACCAATTCCAGTGAACGAACCATCAAAGAACTGCAAGGAAAGTTATCCAGAATGGGCATCAATGTTGGGGCCGACCACTTTTATACAAGCGCACTCGCGACTGCTGCATTTATTCAGAGTCAGAAACCCGATGGAAGTGCATACATCATTGGAGAGGCTGGACTAATCAATGCAATTTACAATGTTGGGTATTCAAGTAATAATATAGATCCAGATTATGTTGTTATGGGCGAATCACGCTCTTACAGTTACGAACACATTGAAAAAGCGGTTAATCTTGTACGAAATGGCGCAAAGTTAATCGGAACCAATCCCGATATTTCCGGACCGATTGAGAACGGAATAGCTCCTGCAACCAAGGCGCTAATTGCTCCTATTGAGATGGCTACAGGCAAGCAGGCCTATTTTGTTGGCAAACCGAATCCACTTATGATGCGAATTGCTCTTAAAAAACTGGGCGTAAGGCGGGAAGAGTCAATTATCATTGGTGACAGAATGGATACAGATATTATAGCAGGGATAGAATCTGAGATTGATACCTGCCTCGTTCTATCAGGAATCACGGATGAAACTGCCATGAAGGAGTTTGCTTATAGGCCACATTATGTACTAAAAGGCGTAAACGAGATTGTGAAGGAGTATTTGAGTTGAAGTGCCTGAAAAGACAATCTGACCAAAAGATTAAAAACTTAAGTGAGTAAAGGATTTTCTATGGAGGTTGTAAGATTGTTATGGAGAATGAATAACAAAAATAAACTGTATGATAGAAGCTGTATTATTTGATATGGATGGAGTTTTGTTGGAATCAGAGGAATTTATCAACCGGGCCGGCGTCGAGATGTTTCGCGAAAAGGGTTTCGAAGTGAAGCCCGAAGATTTTTTGCCTTTTACAGGAATGGGGGAAGACAGATATCTGGGTGGGGTGGCGGAAAAATACAACATTCCGTTTGACATAAATGCTGATAAAAAAAGAACCTACGAAATATATAATGATCTGGTTCATAATAACATTGTTCCTCTGCCCGGCGTGGTTGAATTCATCGAGAAATGCAAGTTGAAAGGTCTGAAGATAGCTGTTGCTACAAGTGCTGACATGGTTAAGATGGAAATCAACCTGAAGGAGATCAGACTACCTGTTTCCACGTTTGACGCTACGGTAAACGGATTGGAAATTAAGCACAAAAAACCGGCACCAGACATTTTTTTAAAGGCTGCGAAGCGCATAGACGTAGCTCCTTCAACATGTCTGGTTGTTGAAGATGCAGTAAGTGGTGTTGAAGCAGGAAAATCAGCAGGTGCGAAAGTACTTGCATTAACAACCACTTTTTCCGCTGAAGAGCTTTCCCTTGCTGATTGGATTGCAAAGGACCTTTCAGATGCTCCTGATGCTGCATTGGACTGGTAAACAGCAAAATTATCCAATGCTTCTTAAATAAGAAATTGATTTCATAAATCACTCCTGACAAAGATTATCTCTCTCTACAACAATCCTTTATGCCTGAGAAAATTTGTAGTTTTTGGCAAAATCGACTGAGATGTAATTATCGTATGACAAGCAGACCTCTTTTGAAAACGCTGCTGCAGTTTTCAGTATCGCCGACCATTCATTCCTGCCGAGTGTGCCAAGCGTTCCGGCAGTAATACCCCTATTATATAATTCGTATAACAAACCGGCATTAAATGTATCTCCTGCCCCGATCGTACTTAACGGTTCGATCCGGTCGACTTCGACATGTAGGCTGAAGTTCCTGGTTATCAGATCAACCCCACGGGAATTTGCTGTATATATAAAATACCCGCAGAATGGTGAGATTTTTTTCCATGCTTGATTAGCATCGTTTACGCAATAAATGTTAAGGAGATCCTCATCCGAGGCCCTGACGATGGTAGAAGAGGAAAAATTCCTCTCAATAATCACCTTCAGATGGCCGAGATCAGCCAGGTGACTTGATCGGAAATTGGGGTCATATAGCACGAGGGCATTTTTTTCGTTGGCTGCATTCAAAAGACCTTCGATCTGTGGTCGCAGCACTGGATTAAGTCCATAAAATGATCCGAATAAAAGGTAATCCTGATCTGTAAATCGTGGCATCTTCTTATTCAGTCTCTGGTTGGGGTAATCTTTGTAAAAATCATATTCAGCATCGGATAACTCATTCAGAAAGGCCAGTGAAAGTGCAGACTTTCCCTCTTCGAACTGAACCACATACCCTGCTTCTACTCCATTGTTTTTCAAAAAATCAAGGATATGGTTACCTACTCTGTCGTTACCTACTTCACTAATGAATTCTGAAGGAATCCCAAGTCTGCCAAGTGTGATCATTGCGTTGAATGCTGATCCACCAGGCTTAGCAGCCTGAGGCACATAATCTTTGAAAATAATATCGAAAACTGTCTCTCCTACTCCGTATATGATGGGTCTGTTCATAGTTACAAT
>CAYSMO010000045.1:0-14239 GCA_964432125.1 uncultured Bacteroidaceae bacterium
GGGGGTTCTTCTTTTTTTGGCTGACAAAGAGAATCTAAGCTTAAAAGGAGTAAGCAACCTGATCAATAAAAACAGCGGAATGCAGGGTATTTCAGGTATATCGAGTGATATGCGGGACCTGGAGCTGGCATATTACGAAGGAAATGAGCAGGCAGCGCTGGCTTTGACCATGTATGCCTACAGGGTAAAAAAATTCATCGGCGCCTATGCTGCGATCATGAATGGTCTTGATGTTCTAATTTTCACAGGTGGAGTCGGGGAAAATGATTTCAATATACGGAGAATGATCTGCCAAAACATGGATTATCTGGGACTGTTGTTCGACGAAGTGGCAAACCATGGTATTAAGGGGCAGGACCGTGTAATTTCGAAGTCAGCCTCCCGTGTTATCACAGCCGTCATACGGACAGATGAAGAACTGCTTATTGCAACAGATACACACAAGATTGTTGATAAATGTGTTTAACATCATAGCTATCCGGAAAGGCTTTGTTATCTGTTTTCTGTTTATTTACATGTTCTATTAAATAATATAGCATGCTTAAACAACTTGATGACCTTAGGCAGTTTCTTCCTGTTTCGAAAAAGCCTCAAAAACTGGTGCTTGTTCCTTCAGAAGATGCCCACTCAATTGGAGCCGTTGCAAGGGCTGCGGAAGAGGGGATCATTGAACCGGTGTTGGTTGGCGACAAGGATAAGACAGAGGGGCTTGCAGAGGTGATGAAAATCAGCCTGAAAGGATTTCATTTCTACGAGGAGACTGATCAGGTAAAAGCGGTTCATAAAGCCGTAAAACTGATTCATGACGGTAAAGCAGAAGTTTTGATGAAGGGCAAGGTGGGTACATCTGTGTTGCTGAAAGCTATTCTTGACAAAGAGTTCGGACTTCGCACAGGAAAGTTGTTGTCACATTTTGCACTTTTTGAAGTAGAGACCTATCATAAGCTTATTGGTGTTACAGATGTGGCAATGAATATCGCTCCGACGCTCGATGAAAAGATAAGCATACTGAACAATGCTGTGGAAGTTTTTAACAAACTGGGTATCATGGAGCCCAAGGTTGCCGTTCTGGGGGCCGTCGAGCAGGTAAATATCAATATGAATGCTACACTCGACGCCGCACTCTTATCAAAAATGAACCAGAGAGGGCAGATTAGAAATTGTCTGGTTGACGGCCCACTTGCTTTTGATAACGCGATCAGCCTGGAAAGTGCGCGCCATAAAGAGATAAAAAGTGAAGTGGCCGGGGATACGGACCTTTTATTAATGCCCGATATCGAAGTAGGTAATGTGCTATACAAATCGATGGTATTTTTCGCGAAGGCAAAAGTTGCTTCGATGATTGTAGGAGCTGCTGCCCCGATTGTACTTACATCACGGTCAGATTCAGAACAGGCAAAGTTTGACTCCATATTGCTTGCGGCGGCTACCGCATCAAAAAAGGCATAATTATAATGGAAATAAGTTATATTCTCGCAATTAATCCTGGTTCTACCTCAACTAAAATTGCTGTTTATAAAGGCAATAAACCAGTGTTCTTGAAAACCATTCGTCATGAATGCGAAAAGCTTGCTAAGTATAAGGAGATAGCTGATCAGTTTGAATTCAGGAAGGGTATTATCATGAAGGAGGTGGATGAGAACAGGATTCCATTGGAGGATATCCGCATCGTAATTGGCCGGGGAGGACTGATCAGACCCATCGCTTCAGGTGTGTACGAGGTGAACAATGAGATGATAAGGGACCTGAATGAAGGTGTAATGGGAAAGCATGCGAGTAATCTCGGAGGACTTATCGCTGCTGATATATGCAGGGGACTTTCTAATGCAAAGCCTTATATTGCCGATCCGGTGGTGGTGGATGAACTGCAGGATGTAGCCCGCATCACTGGTCATCCGGAAATTAAACGCGTCTCGATTTTTCATGCCCTTAACCAAAAGGCCATTGCCAGAACATATGCACAGTCATGCGGAATGAACTATGAGGATCTCAATCTGATCGTTGCACACCTGGGAGGCGGAATATCTGTAGGTGCCCATAAAAGAGGACGTGTTATAGATGTAAACAATGCGCTGGACGGCGACGGACCCTTTAGTCCCGAAAGATCCGGCACCCTGCCTGTCGGGGCAATTGTAGACTATTGCTATAACAACAACCTGAAGCATGAAGATATGAAAAAAATGATCACAGGCGATGGCGGTTTGAAGGCATACACCGGATCCAACGATGCACATAAGCTCGAGATCAGTGCCAGAAGGGGCGATAAAAAGGCCAGGCTGCTTCAGGAGGCGATGGGATACCAGATTAGCAAGGAGATTGGGGCCATGGCAACAGTACTGACTGGTGAGGTCCATGCCATCATTCTTACCGGAGGAATTGCCCATAACCCGGATCTTACAGGTTATGTAAAGGAACATGTAGCCTTTATTGCTCCAGTGTTCATCTATCCGGGAGAAGATGAAATGCATGCACTGGCTATGAACGGATTACTCCTGCTGAAAGGTTCCATCCAGGCCAAAATATATAAAAAGGAAAACTTTGTCAAAGGACTGGACCTGAATGACCTTGAGATCGGATAAGTAGTGAACGGAACTTCTATGGAGTACCGTCAGATACAGGCAACATCTTACCATTAAATCGCTTCCATCCTTCCAAAACAAACCATTTGAAGAACTGTCCCATCTCTACGGCTGTTGTAGAGGCTGCAAAACCTGGAAACGCCTGCTCCAGCATCTCTGTCTGCACAGCACCAAAAGCCAGGGCATTCACTTTTATACCATGCACGGCAAACTCTTCTGCCAAACACTCTGTTAAGGTGGCAAGCGCCCCCTTGCTTGCGCTGTAGGCTGACAGTCCCGGGAATTTTTTACTGCCCTGTACTGCTCCCATGGAGGTTACATTAATCACAGCAGCCTCGGAGGAGGCCTTCAGCAAAGGCAAACAGAGCCTGATTAGCTGTTCCGGTACAAAATAATTTGTCTCAAATACCCTTTTTGATTCTTCCACACCAATTATCTCAAAAGGTTTATTGATGAGCAGACCGGCGTTATTGACCAGGATATCCAACGAATCAGTATAATTGAGAAGACGCTGCAGGAAGTCCTCTGGCTTTGAAATAATCCTGGTGAGATCATAAACCAGAGGAAAGGCAGAGTCTGTTCCCGAAGCCATATTACATCTATCACAAACCCTCCTGAGCGCCTTTTCGTCACGCGCTACCAATATCAAATGATGGTTCTCTTCTGTAAGTTGCAAAGCCAACTCAGCACCTATGCCCCTGCTGGCTCCTGTAATTAATATTCGCATACGATTAAAATTTAAAATTCGTTTCAAATGTAAGGAGATTTTGCCACGTGGTTGTTTCTATTTTGATTATTATTGTAAAACAACAAATATGAAAAAACCTAAAGTAATACTTATATTAGTAGCTGTAACAGTCTTATATAGTTTGACTTTACATTCTCAAAACGTTATGCCAATAAATGGAATGGATGAGTTTCAGGAGAACCGAAGAGGAATGTTTTACCTGGTTCCTGAAACCGGGTTATGGTTTGGGACCTACACAAATATTGAAGTGGCTCCCCAACTTGGTTATCATATTACCGACCGGTTTTCGGTGGGTGCAGGGCCACATTACTCTTTTTACCAAAACAACAATCCTTACAGCCCTCCCAATTTCTCAACACACATCTGGGGCTTCAAATCATTTACGCGGTTGTCAATTATCAGGGAAGCTCCGGAGATTTTACCGTTTTACCTGTTCGATGAGCTCTTTGCACATATTGAATACGAACGTACGAGTTTGGAAAACCAATTTTTTAACGCCCCTTCTTATCCTGCTGAAGGCCGGTTCTGGACGGATTATTTTTATATCGGCGCAGGTATTAGTCAGCGCATCCGTGGTTATTCTGCCTATTCAATCTTACTTCTATGGAATCTGAACGACTCCTTCAATTCATTGTATAGAAATCCCAATTACCGCATAGGATTGTCAATCTATTTTTAAAATAAAATCGAACTTACTTTTGCATTTGTTGTTATAGAAATAATTAACACTGAATCTTTTACCTTTACGATAATATTTACTTTCTTTGAGTGAATTTTAAACAATTTTTATGGAAATTACAAAAGACAAAGTAGTATCAATTACTTACGAACTCAAAAAGGACGATGAAAACGGAGAGGTTGTAGAGAAAGTAACCTCCGATAATCCACTTACTTTCATTTATGGTGTTGGCGGTATGTTACCGAAATTTGAAGAGAATTTGGGCGGCATGAAAGCAGGTGATGAGTTCCGGTTCGGACTGAATTCTGAAGATGCTTATGGCCCTGTAGTAGACAACGCTGTAGTAAATGTGCCCATTGATGTTTTTAAAGTTGACGGTCAGGTAGACAATAATATTCTGCAAATCGGCAGTATGGTTCCGATGATGGATAATTCAGGAAACAGGCTGAATGGTAAAGTACTTGAAATTAGTGACGAATCGGTTAAGATGGATTTTAATCACCCCATGGCCGGTGAAGACCTCTTTTTTACCGGATCGGTGACCGGTGTTCGCAATGCCACTGAGGAGGAGTTATCGCACGGTCACGTTCACCAGGAAGGTGGATGTAGCAATGGAAATTGCGGTGATAAGGGAGAGCACGGATGCAACTGCTGAAACAGGCAGGTAAAAAGGAGGATAGTTCTATAGGATGCGGGTAGCGCAGTCAGATTACAAAGCTGTACCCCACACTTTTTATCGTTTTTATTCGCTCCTGCCCGATTTTCTCCCTTAATTTTCGGATATAGACATCAATGGTGCGGTCGCAAACATACACATCCTTTCCCCATACATAATTGTATATTTCATCTCGTGAAAAAACCCGGGAAGGTCTTGATGTTAGCAGGGAAAGCAGCATGAACTCCTTTTTTGGAAGATTTATCTCTTTACTCTTTACAAGCACCCTGTGCTTTTCAACATCAATCAGAAGATCACCAAAATTGCGAAGAGTCTCTGTCGTGACAATTTCTACTCCATTATGGGGATAGGGTCTTTTTAGCAGGGCCTTGATCCGGCTAACAAGCACTTTGGGACGAATTGGCTTGATCATGTAATCGTCTGCACCCGCATCAAAACCGGCAATTTGAGAGTAGCTTTCCGCCCTGGCAGAAAGCATGGCGATTAGAATATGCCTGATTTCAGGCGTTCGTCTGATCTCTTCACATACCTCTATTCCATCCATCCCGGGCATCATCACATCCAGCAGAATCAAATCCGGATGCATTTTTTTTGCCATATCCAGGGCTTTTTTTCCATTGCTGACAGTATCTACGATGAATCCTTCCCGTTTCAGGTTATACGATACGAATTCAAGGATATCCTGTTCATCATCCACGATTAGTATCTTTGTTTTCCGGTTGTCCATTTACAGGGATGTGTTTATCTGTTTACATTATATTTTTACTGATCAGACGGAGTCCGCTATACACCTCTTTCCTAAATACTTTTTACAATTGCAAAATAATTTGGATTAAGTATTTCAATTATACTGTCATTGCCCGGTTCATAATTGCTAAACTAATTCAAAGAGTTAAATTGAATGTTAATCTGGTATTATGTAAATGACAAATAAATGTCTTGATTTTACATTCACGTAACGTCCAGTTTACCTTAACTTAACATACGGTTAATAGATGGAATCATAATAAAGCCTATTTTTACGCGACAAAAAATACACACGCTGACAATGGAATCATACTATCTGTTAATTGTTATTGTACTCTTCATCCTTGCAATATCTGACCTTGTAATAGGCGTGAGCAATGATGCAGTAAACTTTCTTAATTCTGCAATTGGCTCAAAGGCCGCTCCTTTTATTGTTATTTTATCCATTGCTGCAGCCGGAGTCCTCATTGGCGCCGTCTTTTCAAATGGTATGATGGAAGTTGCACGAAAAGGGATTTTCCATCCGGATCAGTTTACATTTGCAGATATCATGGTGGTGTTTCTGGCAGTAATGATGACAGATATTCTGCTACTCGATTTTTTCAATACGGTAGGGTTGCCAACTTCAACCACCGTATCCATCGTCTTTGAATTATTGGGAGCCTCCGTTGCAGTCGCTATATTTAAAATTGCAAGCTCGAACGGAGAATTTGAAGGGATATCAACCTTCATCAATACCGACAGCGCGATGCTGATTGTAGGGGGAATTTTTCTGTCCGTTGTCATTGCATTTACGGTGGGACTCATTATCATGGCTTTGGTACGTTTTGCCTTCTCCTTCAATATTATGAAGACCTATAAGTATTGGGGAGGTATTTGGGGAGGTTTTTCCATTACTGCCATTCTCTATTTCCTTTTAATTAAAGGGGCAAAAGATTCAACGCTGGTTGATGCTGAAATGCTCTCTTTTCTTATGGATCATACCATGAGTATACTATTAATCAGCTTTCTTGGATGGACCATTATTCTGCAACTACTGGTACTGTATACTCGTCTTAACATATTAAAATTCACCGTTCTAACCGGCACGTTTGCGCTTGCAATGGCTTTTGCTGGAAACGATCTGGTGAATTTTATCGGGGTGCCACTGGCCGGGTATGAATCATTCAAGGCATTTATTGCTTCCGGTGCCGGCCCCGACACCTTATTAATGTCGGCATTAACAGAAAAAATCAATACCCCGCTGATATTTTTAATTGCTGCAGGACTGATCATGGTAATTACACTCAAATTATCAAAAAAAGCCAGGTCGGTAACAGCCACATCAGTCGACCTGAGCCGGCAAACAGAAGGGACTGAACGATTTGAATCATCCGGCTTGGCAAGATTCCTTGTTAGAAGATCCATCGAAGTGTCCAGAGCGATTGGAAAAATCACACCAAAAAGGGTTAAGGATTTTGCGAATTCAAGGTTTGATATTAGTAAAAGTTCTGACGATTACAAGAAGAACAAGATCGCTTTCGACATGATAAGGGCATCTGTAAATCTAGTGGTGGCTAGTATTCTAATTGCGATAGGCACATCTTTGAAGCTTCCGCTATCTACAACCTATGTAACTTTTATGGTGGCCATGGGAACGTCACTGGCTGATGGTGCCTGGGGAAGAGAGAGCGCCGTTTACAGAATATCTGGTGTTCTTACCGTTATTGGGGGGTGGTTTTTTACTGCATTTATTGCATTCTGTGTAGCTTTTATCATTGCAATGCTGATCTACTTTGGAAAGCTACCGGTAATTATTGGATTGATCGCACTATCTATCTTTATCCTGATTCGGACCCATGCATTTCATAAAAAAAGATCGAAAGATGCTGAAATGAGAGAAAATGGAAAATTCACAGAGACCCGGGAGATTATGCTCCATTGTGAAAGCGAAGTAAAAAGTGCAATTATTGAAACATCAAAGTTGCTATTTCTTACATTCGATAGTTTTGCAAAAGAGAACCACAAAGAGTTAAAGTCCATCAAAAAGCAGGCAAGGAAGCTGAATAAAAATGTGAAATCTATCAAACTTACCATTGCAGATACACTAAAGTCTGTTACAGACACTGAACTGGAGATAGGACAACATTACGTGCAGGTTGTGGACCATCTCAAAGAGGTTTCGAATGCACTATATCATATTATTTCGCCTGCATATGAACATATTGATAACAATCATGCCCTTGATGATGATCAGACTAAAGAGCTCAAGCAATTCAACGAGTCTGTTAATGAGTTCTTTAATTACAGCATCTCCATCATGCAAAATAAAAACAGAGAGAATTTGGAGGAGTACAGTGCAAAGCGAGATGTATTGATTGAGTCAATCAACGACATCATAAAAAACAGGATAAAAATTCTGAAGAAAAAACAGAAAGGGACCAAGGTGAGCATGGTTTACATCGAGATGCTGACTGAAACCAAGAACCTGATTCTGCATACTATTCAGCTTGTAAAAGCAGATACAAACATGATTGAAGCATTGGATAAATTACGTAAACCGGGGAAAAATGAAGATTTAGCAACGAAAATGTAAAAGGCCGGTTATGCTGGCTTTACGTATTTGTAGCCAATACCTTTCACTGTTTTTATATGATCGTCACCGATCTTTTCCCTTAGTTTACGGATATGTACATCGATGGTTCTGTCTCCCACCACGATGTTATCTCCCCATATCATATCAAATATCTCTTCACGTGAGAATACCTTATCCGGTTTTGAAATGAGCAGGGAGAGCAGTTCAAACTCCTTGCGGGGGAAAAATATATCCTTGCCTTTGTGGATAACAAGGTACCTGTCCTTGTCAATGGTCAGATCTCCGGAAACGACCTGATTGAGTTGTTCATTTTGGTTGTTTTCGTGATTATTGACAGTCCGCTTTAAAAGTGACTTTATTTTGCTAATCAGCAGCTTTGGCTTGATCGGCTTGGTAATATAATCATCACCACCCGCTTCAAATCCTGCTATCTGGGAATAATCCTCTCCCCTTGCGGTCAGAAAAGCGATCATCGTGTTTTCCAATCCGGGAAGCTTGCGGATCTCTTCGCAGGTCTCTATCCCATCCATTTCAGGCATCATTACATCCAATAATACCAGGTGGGGATGATTTTTAGCGGCAATCTTCAGCGCATCCGAACCATTGTTCGCCGTATAGAGGTCAAAACCTTCATTTGTCAGATTATAACTGAGAAATTCCAGGATATCCTGCTCATCATCTACTAGCAGTATTTTAAATTCGTTCCAGTTCATGGTATGGTAAATTGAATGTAAAGTTAAGAAAAACTACATTGAAAGGAAATAATTTACATTTTTCAATAAACAAGACAAAATTTTTTGTATTTGTCGTGCCATTTCCAATCGCTAAATGTTAAATAATTATCAAAATATGATAGTGACATCATCGGGACAATCACTAACTGATATGCGCCGGTCTGACCAGATCAAATATGGTTTTAACCGGTGTAAATGTTTCTGCAGGGACCTCAACAAAAACCGTGATCCAACCTGCCATCGCTCCATTCCACAAGCCAGGAAGTTCAAGGGCCCTCAGCGCTTTTCCCCTGACCGATTTTTCGGAAATAAAACCAGTATTGTTATCAACAAACCTGGTTAGGTCGTATGATTCTACTCCGGCACTTCTCAGGCTGCAAGCCATATCCACAGGATTAAAATGGCTGGATTGTTTAAATATTTCGCTTTGCTTCTGATCTGAAAAATAAACCTGTGAAGATTCAACAATCTGGGGTGATACTTCACCCTCACTGTTCCTTACAAAGAAAGGTCCGCCTCCGGGCTCTCCTTCATTCTTTACCATGCCGCAAACCCTGATCGGTCTGTTTAGTAATGAAATAAGCCAGGACACCCGCTCTTTTGGGCTCCACTCCTCAAAATTTTGCGGTAATTGCCGGCCGGCTGTTTCCACAAGCCAATCCGCTGCTGACTCAACAGCTCCTGCCTTCGCTCCCGCGTTCAGCCGTGATAACAACTCTTCGGCTTCGTTTCTGATTCGCATGAGTAATCCCCCAAGCATCTTCTTGTGGAGCACCCTTATTTCACTATTTTTGTCTGGAGAGATATTGTCAATATTGTTGACAAATACCACATCATGCTCCAGGTCGTTCAGGTTTTGTAGCAATGCCCCGTGTCCGCCAGGTCTGAAGACCAGTTTTCCTGCTTCATCCCTGAGTGGCCTATTCTGCTTATCCACCGCTATGGTGTCTGTCTCTGCCTTTTGAAATGAATAAGTGATATTGAATACTGTCCCATATTGCTTTTCCAACAATGGGACAAGCGACTTTTCAAGCTGTTTAAAGCCTTTAAGATGCTCCTCTGAGACCGTGAAATGCAGCATTACCTCTTCACCGGGTTCACCCATGCGGGCCGCTTCATGCAGGTGTTCCTCAAAAGCCGTCCTGCTCTGTTCCCCATATCTGTGGAACTTTAACAATCCTTTAGGCAGTAACCCATAATCCAGCCCCTCTTCCAGTAGTAATCGGTCGAGTACTTCAAGGGGTGATTCGTTCCCCTGTAGTGATAGGTCAGGGTAAAAGGGATAATCGGAAAGGGAATCGAAAAAGGTTCGGACATCATCATCGTGCCTGATAATTTCTTCCTGCTCTGCTGCAGGCTTACCCTTAAGAGCGTCGCTGAGTGCAAATAGTGATTTGAACATCCTTGTTGCTGCTCCTGAGGCTGGTACGAAGCGACAGATTTTCTGCGACTTTCTCTGCCGGTCGAACCCGGCAATCAGCTCTGCCTTCTCCTCCTCATTATATGATTTGATACCCCTTTTTAGTGTTGCCGGCTCAACCAGCTCAGAAAAAGGAAATCCTGATTTAAATCGCTCTATCTGCTGATGAACAACAACAGGATCTGAACCCCGGTCAACAATCTGACTAAGGTCATCTTTTGAAAACAAACTACCTGATGAAAACATAACATCGAAATTTTTCCGAAAGATAGCTGAAAATCTTCTGGGCCTCAATAATTCGAGAAAAAAAACGCCTCTCAGGCCATTGGGCCTAAAGAAGCGTTCAAAGAAAAACAATCTGTTTATTTCAAACTCATATGAAGGAGCAATTCACAATAGCAAGACTGGCTAAATAATCATGCTAAGGAGACCTGCTTCCCTGGTGAGCATTTGTTAAGTTATGGCAACTTATAAAGGACTGTTAGCTCAGGTCGAATTTCAGGTACTTTATAATCGCTGGAGACGAATTGCCAACCGCCAGGATAGGGGTTATCCATCACTATTTTGAGCATCATTCCATAATTGGGAATATCCAGTTCATTTACAAAAATAGAGGTTACATCGTACCGTCTTTGCATGTTGCTGTACATATCATACATCGGAATGATCACCTGGTTCGCCTCAGTAGTCGATGGTTGGTTATTCCATGTGACCTTGTACTCTTCCCATGGCTCGATGATCTGCTGAAGGGCAATATACTTATTAACCATATCACCGGGTTCAACTTCCGCTATGGTGCTGTCCCATATCATATGTTCAAAGGAGAGTGTTAAGAAGACCTTTTTGATTGTTGCACTTTTCGGGAGGCCATTCAAATTGAATTCAATCAGGCTGCTCCGTGTCCGCATCACGGTAAGTACAGGCTCCGTCAAAAAACTGGCTTCGAAATAGGGATGGTCGCCAAAATTCTTCTCAGGCTCAAGATCCGTGATCATGGCATCCTTGCCCCTTTCCGGACCAGGCTGCAAGACTAATTTTTCAAGAGCATTCTCACCTAAACGAAAAACCACCGGACGCTCCATAGTAGAATTGATTAGTCTTTTGGCTGCAATTTCTCCTTCGAAAGGCGGATAATCCGGATTCTTGACTACCACCTTGAACCACTCATAGCCAGGCTTTACAAGTACCTTGTTCACACCAGCATGCAATTTATACTCATGGGTCCAACCATCACGTGTCCGAAGGATCATTAGGGCCGGAATGGTTGCAGACGGTCTCATGGAAAGTGGATTATCGTCGACAACCATTACGTAAGCAACAATGGGCCGTACCACATTAAAGCTGAAGCTGGTGTAACCGAAATCTGCCGGACTGCTCTGAAGCACACGAAGTACTTCCGGACTAATATGGCTGACATGATCAGGTTTAACTACAAAATGAAGGGGGAGCGGTTGATTGAGAAGATACGCTTTGGGAGAACCTTCCAACGGTGTTGCATAAACCACCTTTCCGTAAGGACCAATTACAAGAAATTTTTCGAGCAGGTATTCACCCACCTTAAGTTCAATCTTGTCACTTATAAACTCTGATCCGAAGGGGATGAGGGGAATGCGTTCATCCTCCATCACCACCACACCATCTGTGGTCACAATAGTAATAACCAATTGCCAAAACCCTGCAGGAGGAATGGAATCACCAACAACCGTTGAATCATTGGTTATTGATTTCAACAAATCTTCTGTGTCCATACTAAAGGAAAAGTCAATTTTTCCCTGTTCTTCAGGCT
This sequence comes from uncultured Bacteroidaceae bacterium, assembly GCA_964432125.1. GTDB lineage: Bacteria > Bacteroidota > Bacteroidia > Bacteroidales > M55B112. Next base: position 11,945 of record CAYSMO010000045.1, read on the forward strand.
TTTCTTCACATGACTGCACCATGCCGACAGTCAGAAAAGCCAGAGCCAACGCTATGAATCGGATTGTTTTCATAATAAAAAAGATTTATTGTAACAAATATACAAAACTTCAATTCTATTGTCAAGATGATTTTGACAACCAAAAGGTTGCGTAGGAAAAAAAAATGACGGTATAACAGAATAAACACTTACTTAAGCAATTGGTCATTTTACACTATGGTTGCACAATTTGCTGTTCTGCAGCTGCTTTTCCTGCATTCAATGCCTTGATATTCAACCGAACGACCTCATCACCTTTTCTTCCAAAAATTGCCCTGATGCTGTTTTCAAGAGATTCAAATCCTACTCCAAGGTAGGATGAGGCTGCCCCAAGCATTACAATATTGGACACTTTCACTGTTCCGACCTCTGCAGCGATGGTATCGGCATCGATAAGCAGACTGTTTTCAATTCTCCCGATCTCTTTATAGAGCTGTTTGGTATCCGGGTAATCGCCGATATTGACAAATGGCTTTGAATTGGTGACAAGCCAGCCATTTTCAGAAAGCCAGGGCAGGTATCTTAAAGATTCCATTGGCTCCACGGAGAGGATCATATTGCAACTGCCCATCGGGATGAGATCTGAATGCAATGGCTGATCCGAAATGCGCAGGTGCGACTGCACGGCACCACCGCGCTGACTCATTCCATGCACCTCTGCCTGCTTAACGTAGAGATCATTGTCGATTGCTGCCATTCCAATCACCGCAGCAATGGAAAGGATTCCCTGTCCTCCGACACCCGATAAAATAATATCTGTTTTCATAATTTGCTGACTATTAATCTAATCTGTATATACGATATGTAAAGATTTCCCGGATAAGAATCCGTCCGCAATGCGAGGGACATTATCTACGTCAGGATTTGTTAATCTATTTTCCTGTCGTTTTTTTTCTCCTGATAGCGGTTTGGATGCATTCCCGGGAAGCGATGATCACAGACACCCCATCATAATTCAGCTCTTTAGAAATAATCTCTGTGTTTTTTAAGTGATTCTTTTTCAGGGGATTGATCTCTATAACATGTTCTTCCTCCACTCCGAGACCCTTACATATCTGAACCAACCGGTTTGTCGCATGCGATTTCTGTCCACCGGTCATCCCTGTCGTCGAGTTGTCGGAAATAAGAACAGTCACTGGCGTCTTTTCAACCACAGCATCCAGCAATCCGGTCATTCCTGAGTGGGTGAAAGTCGAATCGCCGATCACTGCAACCGCGGGCCTCAGTCCCGCATCAGAAGCTCCCTTGGCCATGGTCACAGATGCTCCCATATCGACGCAGGAATTTATAGCATTGTATGGTGGTAGTGCACCGAGGGTATAGCACCCGATATCGGAAAACACCCTACCCGGACCGAAAGAAAGAATCGCCTCATTCAGTGCATTGTACATATCAATATGGCTGCATCCTTTGCAAAGCGCGGGTGGTCTGTTGGTCACAACTTCAGGCACTTCCAACTGCTTGTTCGGTTCAAGTCCCAAAGCAGAGGCGACAACCTGCGGATCCAACTCCCCATCACGCGGAACCGCACCATTCAACCGGCCGCAGATCGTATACTTCGATGCCACCACACCGGTTAGCAGCTCCTCCAGCATCGGGTAGCCCTCCTCCAGTATCAGCAACTCGTCGGTACGTTCGGCAAGTGCCCTCAGCATTCGCTTAGGCACCGGGTAATGTGATACTTTCAGCACCGGGTGCTCCAGGCTGTACCGCATGGCGATCTCCCGGTAATAATTGTATGCAATGCCACAGGCGACGATCCCCCTGGATTTGTCACTCCCCTCATGCACTTCATTATACCCCATCTCTTCGGCATCCCGCTCGAGCACCTGCTGTATCTCAAGTAATCCCTTGTATCGCCGGCGTGCAAATGCAGGCAAAAGAATAAATTGGGAACGATCTTCCGGGAGCTTCATCGGGTTTTCCGGATGAGCCTCACCTGGGGTTATACCCGATCGTGAGTGCGCCAATCGGGTGGTAATCCGGATCATAACCGGCAGACTGTATTTTTCAGACAAATCGAAAGCCTTCCTGGTCATGTCATAACACTCCTGCTGGTTCGCCGGTTCCAGCACCGGCACCATCGCAAACTTTCCGTAAAACCTTGAATCCTGCTCATTCTGAGAAGAATGCATCGACGGATCATCTGCTACCAACAGCACCAATCCACCATGAACCCCTGTGATCGCAGCATTAATAAACGCATCAGCCGCCACGTTTAATCCCACATGCTTCATGCATACCATGGCACGCTTG
>CAYSMO010000046.1:0-7741 GCA_964432125.1 uncultured Bacteroidaceae bacterium
TCGGAAAAATCTTCAATCATCCCGGCTGTGTTAAAAGTATTTTTTACTATTTGGGTGTTTTGGTGAAACGTGGCGATTGTTTTTGCCAGGCTCTTCAGGTGACTTTGATTTACCTGGTTTTTTGCCAACATTTTATGCATCTCTTTGTCATTGTCCATCCTCTTCATCTGCACGGCATAATCCATTATTTCATCCTTATCTTCAGGTTCTTCTACGGATAATGATTTGGTAATGGGAACTACACCCATATACATATCGGGAGCCAGCCGTTTGTTCAGCTCCACTTCACGATGACAAAAATATTTACGCTTTTCCAGGGTGGAAAAATCGAGAAAAGTCAACTCTACCGGCCGTTTAACCTTAAAGGCAAAATGGTCGGTTAATACAATCCATGATATGTGTGTTTCTGATAAAGCACTGTTTTTGCAGGTGTCGGGAAACAGGCATTCGTCTTTCATTTTATGAATTTGCTCTCTGTTCATTAAGATAAGTATTTAATTTTCCGATCAGTTCATTCACATCACTTTCATCTGTCCATAATACCAAATGGGGCTCTTTCAACTGTTCATACGTACTTTTTATTTTTTTATATACCTTAAAATCTGCTTCGCTATATTCACGCTCTGATTTTAACCGCTCTTTCACAGTTTTCTCAGTTGCGCGCATTTCTACAAAATACACCTCCCGGGTATACTTCCGGGCTTCTCTTGCAAAGCGTTCCCTGACCTCCTTCTTATGAAAGGTCCCGTCAATGATGACATGCTCTTTATTTTTTGCATGCTTTATCATTGATTCCAAAAGATGATCATATACAACCTGTTTTGATTCTTTATCGTACTGACCTTGTTTGTTTATCTCTTTTCTGATGATGTCTGTATTCAAATGTACAGCACCGATTTCTTTCGCTGTATGTTTGGAAAAATAGGATTTGCCTGTTGCCGGCAGTCCTGTTACAATCAATATCATCTATTTTTGTTTTTAATCTCTTTTTAGCAATTTTTTGAGATCTTTCCAGTTTCGGGTATTAATGATATCATCTTTACCCATCCAACCCCTACGTGCCTGACCCACGCCATATTTTATGTAATCAAGGTTATCAATGGAATGGGCATCCGTTGTGATGGCCAGTTTAAGTCCTGCCTCCCGGGCCTGTCTGATGTATTTATCCTTGAGGTCAATCCGGTCAGGATTGCTGTTTATTTCAAGAAAACAACCATTGTTTGCGGCCTCCTTTATAATCTGACTCATATCCAGGTCGAATTCACTCCTTTTGTTGATCATACGTCCTGTGGGATGCCCCAGGATGTTGAAATACGGGTTCTCCATGGCTTTACATATCCTGCGCGTTTGCTTTTTTTTGGAAAGATTCATGTTATAATGTACCGAACCTATGACAAGGTCCAGCTCTTGCAAGATACTATCCGGCAAATCAAGTGAACCATCTTCCAGGATATCCACTTCAATCCCTTTGATAATTTTAAGGTTCTTCATTTTTTTGTTCAATTCATCAATTTCTCTTATCTGTTTTTCAAGATCCTTTTCGTTCAGGCCATCGGCCATGGCAACTTTTTTAGAATGCTCGGTGATGGCATAATATTTATAGCCTTTATCAGTCGCGGCTTCAGCCATCTCTTTTAATGAATATTTTCCATCCGTTGCTTTGGTATGTGTATGGAGATCGCCTTTAATGTCTTTAATAGTTATCAATTCGGGAAGCTTGTCTTCTTTTGCTGCTTCAATTTCACCCAGGTTTTCCCTTAGCTCTGGTTCAATATAGGAAAGTCCAAGCTTTTCATACATCTCCCCTTCTGTTTTTCCGGCTATTCTCTTTTTACCCTTGTAAATACCATATTCGTTAATCTTATACCCTTGCTCTTTTGCCATCTTTCTTAGGGCTACCGTATGTGCTTTAGATCCTGTGAAATACATTTTGGCTGCCCCGAATGACTTTTTCTTCACAATACGGATGTCTACCTGGAGGTTGGTGCGTAATTTTACCGATGATTTTGTTTCTCCATGTGACAGAATTTCCTGTACTTCATCATAATCGACAAAATATTGCATGGCCTTTTCCGGATCTTTGCCGGTGCAAACTATATCAATATCACCTACCGTCTCTTTCATCCTACGGTAACTGCCCGTCAGTGTAATATTTTTCATCTCTCCTTCCAGGTAATTCAGCATGGGTTGGATCATCTCTCCGGCCTCATGTAGCTTGACTCTTTGGGATCCCCCTTTTTTGGAAAACTGTTTTACTTCCTTAAGAATATTTTGGGTCGTTTTTTTTCCAAATCCTTCCAATTCTTCAACTTCTCCCTTCTCTGCCGCTTTTTGCAAATCATCTATAGATTCAATGTTCAACTCTTCATAGAGAATTTTGGTACGCCTGGGACCCATTTGTTCGAGTTTCATAATTTCCGTGAGGGAAGAGGGAATCTGCTTTTTTAATTTGTCTAACTGCTTCAGGTGACCTGTACGGGCTATCTCTTTTACTTTCTTAGCCATACTCTCTCCAACATCCGGCAGGGAACGAATATCTTTTTCGTCTTCGGCCATCTGAGAAATACTTTTGGTTAAGCCAAGTATCGTTCTCGCTGCATTGCGGTATGCATTAATTCTGAATTCATTTTTACCTTTTATTTCGAGATAGTCGGCTGTTTCATTCAGGATGTCTGCTATTTCCTTGTTGTGAATAGGCATGTTAATAACAAATTTAGATTTATCCTGGCTTTTGCGCTATACTTAGGAGATGTTTCGATTGATGCACCATATGGGGATCTTCACTGTTATCAATAATAAATTCCATCCACGCTTTTTTGAGTGAATCATCAAGATTATGATATAAATCAAATCTTTCACCAAATACACCCTCTGCACCAGCCAGATGCAGTGGTTTAAATCCTGCCTTTTCAACAAGGGGATTGATCTCTTCAGGCTGTGCAAAATAAGAATGGTTAAAATACTCCGTTGCTTCAATAAACCGGTCATCAGTACCTGTTTCCCAAAGCTTTTTAGCTCCGTCTGCGTATTGTATCCCTTTAGGATTGTGTTTAATTCCATATACCAATGCACCTGTTCGTGTCATAAACGAAGAAAAGAGATAGCCACCGGGTTTTAGATTATCAAAGGTATATTCCAGTAACTGTAATCGTTTCTCTTTGCTGATCATGTGATATAAGGGACCGAGAAGGAAAATACTGTTCCACTCCTTTTTCCCCCATCTTGTACTTTCCATAGCATCTGACCGGTCAATGAATAGAATATTGCGATGCGAGCCCATTCGCTTTTTAACAAGTTCAATGTTTTCGTCCGACAGATCGTTTAAACCGACAAAATAACCTTTATTCAACAACAACTCCGCAATTCGACCTGTGCCACAAGCTGCGTCGAATACAGAATCACCCGGAGTGAGATATTTTGTAACAAAATGCAGCGTAAGAGGAATCTCAAAAGGATGTTCATCTAACCGCTGATCCTCCTCTTTTACATGTTCATTGTAATATTTTCTGACCTTATTCATTTTTATGATTTTTCAGGTGATTTGATTTTCAGAACTATATCTGCTTATAGGTTGAAGAGAAAATACTGTGCCATTCATCTATACCTAACCAGTAATTGAGATACAAAAATCAATAAAGTAGCTTTTTGTTTAGATAGGAGATCATTACAGATCTCAGTCTATGAAAGCATTCTGTGTTGACCCCTAGAAAAACATTTTTGCTGTTTTAATATATTACATTTTTGTTTGCACTGAGACTAACATATAATAAAAGTGAGGAGTATATTGCCCAGTAAAGTGAGTTTTTTCACGATACACTTTAAATCATAACAAACCAGGGACAACCAGGTAGGCCAGAACCAATCCCACGATTCCTGCTACCAATGAAAGAATTATTGCTGGTATTGCATTTCGCTTCAACAATACTCCTTCCACACCTATTAATCCAACTGTTGCACATGCAGCGATTATATTGTGAACTCCAACCATATTGCCCAGGGCACCTCCCACATTTTGTAAGCTAACAACGATAATTCTTGATATTTCTGTTTGTTCTGCAACAGAATACTGGAACAAAGTAAAAAGCATATTTGAAACAGAATTTGAACCTGTAATGAATGTTCCCAAAACACCAACAAAAGGACTAACCAGGGGCCAAGCCCCTTTAAAAACATCCGACATTGACCGCGCCATGGCAAGAGGCATGCTGACCCATTCCTCGGGATTATTACCCGATTGCATCATCAATCGAACCATTGGTACGGCGAAAATCAATGCAATAGCAGGTCCTTTGATTCTTCTAAATACCTCCGACCAGGCCAGCTTAATCTGCTTTTTATTCATACCATATGCAGGAATGCACAATAAAGCAATGAATATAAAAGGAAGGATGCCTGGATTATAGAGTGGAGCAAAATTTGTTGAAATATTGGTATCAAATAAATTGATGGTCCCAAAATTAATTGATCTGAGCCAGGCATTAAAAGGTAGTGCATTGATACGGGTGGCAACCAACAAAATAGCGATCCCTATATATGGAAGCCAGGCTTTCCACAATGGCATTCGCTTATCATTTATATTATCATCTGGTTCGATGGAGCCTATCCACGAAACCTCCCAATTTTCCTTATCAGGAAAATCCCAACTGGTTTTGGGCACCAGAAAACCTGCTTTCGTGGCAGGTATAATAATCAGCAGACCTATTAATCCACCAAAAATACTGGGAAACTCAGGCCCAAGAAACACTGCCACCAGAAGGTAGGGTACAATAAAACAAAAAGCCGCGAATATAGCATAGGGCCATATTTTCAGCCCCTCCCTTATACTCTTCTTCTTCCCAAAGAATCTGGTCAGCATTACAATCATGAGCAAAGGTACGATGATGCCAGGTGCAATTTGTTGGATGGCTGTCCAGGTGCCAATTTGATGAATAAAATATTCGAAACTCATTTCCTGTCCTGCCAGGGTATGCTCAATACTGGGAATGTTCAGCGAAGTGCCCACGCCAATATGCGTAGGTGTGCCCACTGCTCCAAAAGATACTGCTGTACTGTTGGCAATAAGCGCAACCATCACTGCTGCAAGGGCCGGAAAACCAAGCGAAAGCAGCAATGGTGCAGTCAGGGCTGCAGGAGTGCCAAATCCTGCAGCACCTTCAATGAAGCTGCCAAAGAACCAGGTAATAATTATGGCCTGAACCCGCTTATCTGGCGAAATACCGGTAAAACCCCTGTTTATAGCAGCTATGGCACCACTTTGGCGCAGGGTAAAGAGCAATGCAAGGGCTCCAAAAACAATAAACAAAATCTCAAAAGCGATTACGATGCCGTTGATAGTGGCAGCTGCTATGTAATTAGGATAAGTTTCCCATACAAAATAGACCAAACCCAACACCGCTATAAAAGCAACGGGCATTGCACGGGTAGCAGGCCAGCGAAAACCAGCCATTAGCACCAAAATTATCAAAATGGGAGTAACACCCAGTAAAGCAAGAATTGTATCTGACATTCAGCTTTTAAGATTTGTATTTTACAGATTTCTTTGCTGTGTTGTGCCGGTAATCTAACATATCTCTCGTAAAAATTGTTCAGTCTAAGGTCCGCGGAACGGAGAGCAACTCAAAGCTGTTACACAGATGATAGTATATTGGTTCTCCTTTGCTGCTTTCCATCACAATAAAAAAAACTATCCTCTTTGAGGAATAATAAAAATAATCTGTAAAAAATGCTGACATCAGGGTGCTGCAAAGAAGTATCTATTTAGATGTCAATAAATTAGGAGTGGACAGACTATTTATTTATATAAATCCCATTGTTATCTTCTGCCATCTTTCTCATAAACTCTTCATCATGGTTATCCCCCAAACCGACTGTATGAATTTGTAATCTGTTAAGTTCATTCCATTCCTCCACTTTTTGTAAAATCTGCTGCGTACTCCTGTATTTTCCGGCAGTTGGTTCGCCATCGGATAATAGAAAGACTGTCTCAACATCCAATACCTCTGTTTCATCATTAACGCCTTTGCCGGCCAACTTGAATGCCTCTTCCAGGGCATCCGAAATATTTGTTCCACCACCCGATTTTAATGCTTTAATATAAGCTACAGCAAGTTTTTTATTCGCTGAAGTTGCCGGGATTAATTCTTTTCTCCACAGCTTAATGTCATTTTCAAAAGTAATAATGGTAAAAAAGTTTTCTTCCGTAAAACCATTAATTACCGGAATAAGGTTCTTTTTGGCCTTTTCGAGTTTGGTTAATGACTTCTTAATTTTGTTTCCCACCATATTTCCCACGGATCCGCCAATGGCTCTCGCTGCAGTATTCGCTGCTACATTTGTTGCCGCATTTAAAACGACACCCTTCGCATCCTTTTCAATTTTATTCTCCATGCTTCCCGAAATATCTATTAGAAACACATATTTCTTCGACTCTAAATCAATTCCATAATAATCGTGCGATTTTTTCGCCATATAACAGGAATTTGTTAAAAAAAGAAATGCAAACGATACAAGAAAGATTAATTTAGATTTCATGATTTTTTTATTTTAAAGAGTTAACTTATATATTTATAGCATATTACATGATAAATAACAAGACTATTCTATTCAATCGGAAACTATCAATATCATTGTTTTTGTTAAAAATAAAAATAGCAAATTTTTTCTGATTAGAAGTGATTTACCTGTTTTTTATGCATATTATTAAACCATCATATGGCTTTTTAACCAAATCATTCTATTTTTAGCTGAATTATAAAAACAGCATAGATGATACATCAAAATATTTTAAAAGCCTCTCTCCTATTTCTCTCATTGGCCCTCACCTCTTACAATGCCTTCAGCTGTACGATCATTGCGGTAGGAAAAAACGCATCTGCCGACGGATCGGTAATCATCTCTCATACAGACTGCGGGGCAGACTGCAGAATCCAGGTGATTCCCTCCAAGCTACACAAAAAAGGAGCGCTGGCCGATGTGCACTGGGGAATACAGGATATCAACCGTCCACTCGACGATATGGGCGACGTGCTTGGCACCATACCTCAGGTGATGAAAACCTACAAGTACTTTCATTCCGCCTACCCGCACATGAATGAACACCAACTTGCGATTGCCGAAAGCACCACCAGTCAGCGCGAGGAGATGAAGGTCGACATGACAGTCTGTAAGCAGATCATGACCGTCGAGCAGGCCCAGGTATTCGCTCTGCAGCGCACCAAACAAGCCAAAGATGCCGTAAAACTCATCGGCGACCTCATGAGCAGATACGGCTTCCTCCCCTCCTGCGTGGGCGAATCCGAAACCCTTGTAATTGGCGATACAGAGGAGATATGGGTCATCGAAATCTTCAGTGTAGGGTCCGACTGGAATCCGGAAAGCGGAAAACCCGGCGCTGTATGGGTCGCACAGCGAATCCCCGACGACCATGCACTGGTGGTGGCCAACTGGTCCATTATCAAGGAGGTGGACGAAAACGACAAAAAGAATTTCATGTTTTCACCCAATTACAAAACTTTCGCCATCGAGAACGGCTGGTACGATCCCAAAGGTAACAAGCCATTCATCCTGCAAGACGTCTACTGCCCTACCCCGCGCGAATGGGCCACCAGCCGGCTCTGGCTCTTCTACAGCACCTACGCCCCGAACTATACGCAATGGCCCGAAAGAAGTCTAAAAGACGGACATATGATGGGTTATAACCAGTACATCCAGTATGTCGAACCGCTCTCCATCTACCCCGTCT
>CAYSMO010000046.1:7751-9559 GCA_964432125.1 uncultured Bacteroidaceae bacterium
GTCTCCGTGCAGGTCGAAAAGAAGATCAGTCTCCAGGTTGTTATCGCCTTCCAGCGGTCAACTTTCGAGGGAACAATCTATGACCTGACAGAGGATTACGACTGGTACGTGCCCGATGGCGAGGGTGGGATAAAGAAAAGTCCGCTGGCAACACCCTTCCCCTCCAAGGATATGCGGGAACTTCTCGATATCAACAACCGCAGGAACGTGGCCCGTCCGCAAGGCTATTACGGGATGATCGCGCAATTGCGCGGCTGGTACCCTGATCCGATCGGCGGAATATACTGGGTGTTCCTTGATAACGCTTATACCAGTCCCTACGTTCCTATTTACGCCGGAACGGAAAGAATTGCTGACTGCTACCAGAATTTCGATCCCACGATATACAGCAGGGAATCTGCCAAATGGGCCATCGATTTTGTAGACAATCTCCTCTATCTCAAATGGCAGGAGATGGTTAAAGACGTTTGGGCGGTGAGGGACCCATTCGAGCAACGACTCTTCGATGAGCGCGATGAAATCGACAAAAAGGCGTTGGAACTTTACAAGAAGGATCCGAAAGAAGCCCATGATTTTTTAACTGACTATACCATTTCTAACATGGAGGAGGTGCTTGAAATGTATAACAGGCTGCACGATGAGCTGATCGTGAAATACAGCAACAGCAGGTAACGGTTTAAAAAATAATTCATTGTTAAAGATTAGATGATAAGCATATGCAACCAATGGGTTGCCAATATAGTTATTATAGGGAATTTGGAGAGAAATTCATTGTGGCACAAATCTTGTTTTGTAGAACAAATAAAGTTTTATACATTTGATATATAGTTATATATAAATGTATGCATATACTAATAGAATAATAATATTTTTCTTTTTTTAAGATTAGTAGTATTTTCGAATATGATTTAAAAAAATTGATGAACGGGTTCTGCAATTTTTTTAATCAGTTAATAATGAATCTATTCTTTAGAACCCAAATTAAAAAAAAAGGAGACCCCAATTATGAATTACTTAAAAGCTATTTCTTTCAAAAAAATTGTCTTAACCAAGATGCGTGCTATTGCTCTATCCACGATGGCCCTGACCGTTTTCTTGTGCGGATCGTGTGATTTGCTGGGAATTCTTGAGCCGGATGAATTCGAATCTAACAACTCTCTTTCAGAAGCATACTCAATCGAACAAGGAGAGATCTATGATGCTCATATTGCAGAAAATGATGCAGATTTTTTTAGTTTTTCAACAACACACGGTTCAACTACCTTTGACGAGGTCGAGATCAGCGTGACCGGAGCTGGACCGGAACTAATGATTGGTGTGGCCGTATATGACTCAAATGGTGAGTTTGTCGGACAAAAACATGCGAGCACTGCGGGTGCCGATCTAACCTATACCCTGAGAAACCTGCAATCTGACGAAACTTACTCTGTGCGATTTAGTGGGACATGGGGACATGACTGGACTGTCGCTGGAATAGGTGACAACGATTCCGAAGGAGCTTATTCATTCAGGGTTATGAATCTTAATGCTAACGACGAATTTGCTGGAAACCATAGTATCCCCGATGCAGCAGGGATAACTACAGGAGTGTCCTATGATGGCGTGCTTGTTTCAAAATATGAGGCTGACTTCTTCTCTTTTACCCCGACCTCAGAAAACATGCAACTTCAGGTAACAAATGTTGGCAGCGATCTGAATATTGGAGTTGCATTTTATTATCCAAATGGTGAACTCGCAGGTAAAGGAAATACTTCAACTGCAGGTGCCAACTATGGGATTAACTTTAGCGAAATGAACACCACAGTAAC
>CAYSMO010000046.1:9569-13938 GCA_964432125.1 uncultured Bacteroidaceae bacterium
GACTGGACTGTTGAGGGAATAGGCGACCATTATAATTATGGTCCGTATACTTTCATCCTGGTCGATAATTAGCCCTTATGTTTGTGCCTGTAATAAACAAATAATTATAACAAAAACTCCGGTAGCTTCTTTTATGCAACCGGAGTTTTTTTTATCCTTTCTTTTTGCTATTATTGTATAATAGAGAAAATATTGCTCCAAATCAGAAGCAAATTAAGCATTATGATTTACCAGCGCATCCTTCACCAACTCATTCCACCCAAAACCTGGCGCCTGCCGGTGATTATCCTCCTGGGAATATTTACAGGTCTGGGAGCATTTGTCTTCCACATTTCCAATGCTCCCTCCTACCTCTCCGACAAACCGGAAACCTGCACCAACTGCCATATCATGACTCCCCAGTATGCCACCTGGGCCCATAGCTCACATAGGGAACATACCCATTGCAACGACTGCCACGTTCCACACAACAATGTCTTTAACTCATACTATTTCAAAGCGAAGGACGGAATGAGGCATGCCAAAATCTTCACCCTCAGGGCCGAGCCACAGGTGATCTTCATTAAGGAGGAGGGAAAACATGCCGTGCAAAACAACTGCATCAGGTGCCACTCCACCCTGATCACCGACAACAAGCTGCTCAGAAAGACAGATCACATTCATGAACAGCGTATGGACAGGCTATGCTGGGATTGCCACAGGGAGGTGCCGCATGGCCGTGTGAACAGCCTCTCAAGTACACCCAATTCCAGGGTGCCACTGCCACCAAGCCCGGTGCCTGACTGGATGAAAAAACTCACACAATAGAAATACTCAATAACGTAAAACACTTAAGATACTGACAGACAAATAATAACGATCTAACAATAAACAACCATGAAATCTATTAAAACTCAGATTCAGGAGAAGCCGTGGCTCGGTTGGGCGATCTTCCTTTTCACCGTTGCAGTTGTCTTCCTGCTCGGTCTCTTCGCTTCATCTATTGTTGAACGCAGGGCCGAGGCAGTGTTTGCCTATACCCCGCAGGTGGAACATGGTCAGTTCGAACCACGTAATTCAGTCTGGGGACAAAATTTCCCCCGTCAGTACCAGTCATACTTACAGACTGCCGACACCACCTTCCTCTCCAAATACAACGGGGCCAGGAAGATCGATATGTTGGAGGTATCGCCCCGAATGGTGGTGCTATGGGCAGGCTACGGCTTTTCAAAGGAGTACAACCAAGGCCGCGGACACTATTATGCGATAGATGATATGCACGATATCCTGCGTACCGGTGCACCGATCGAGGGACGGGAGAGCCCGATGCCAAATACCTGCTGGACATGCAAGAGTCCGGATGTGCCACGGGTGATGAACGAACTGATTGAAGAGCATGGCGATTTTCAGAAAGGTGTAGCCGCCTTCTATGCAGGGGCATGGGAAACAAGGGGTCACCAGATCGTAAATCCGATCGGCTGTGCCGATTGTCACGATGCTGAAACAATGAACCTGCGGGTCTCCAGGCCGGCCCTTATCGAAGCATTCAACAGGATGGGCAAGGATATCAATAAAGTGAGTCACCAGGAGATGCGCTCCCTCGTATGCGCCCAGTGCCACGTCGAATACTATTTCAACAACAATATTGTCGAAGGCTCGCCATACCTCACCTTTCCGTGGGACAACGGCTATTCTGCCGAAGCGATGGAATCCTACTACGATGATATGGGATTCAGTGACTGGACCCACCAGATCAGCAAAGCACCCATGCTAAAGGCCCAGCATCCCGATTATGAAACCTATATGACCGGCATTCACGCTGAACGGGGTGTCTCCTGTGCCGACTGCCATATGCCCTATATGAGTGAAGGTGGAGTCAAATTCACCAACCACCATATCCAGAGTCCGCTCAACAACGTCGCCAGCTCCTGCCAGGTCTGTCACCGTGAGGAGACAGCCACACTGATAGCCAATGTCTACCACCGGCAGGACCAAATCATCGAAAACCGCGACGAGCTGGAGCGTCACCTGGTGAGGGCCCATGTTGAAGCCGGTAAAGCCTGGGACCTGGGAGCTACAGAAGAGCAGATGAAAGATATACTTACAGGTATCAGGCATGCCCAATGGCGCTGGGATTACACTGCCGCCAGTCACGGGGGATCGTTCCATTCACCGGTCGAGACAAGCCGCGTGATCGCATCCGGTATCACCGCAGCACAGGAGTCAAGAATTAGTCTTGCCAGGCTGCTGGCAGGACTTGGATACAACCAGGAGGTTCCCTACCCCGATATCGATACCAAAGCAGAGGCTCAGGCCTTCATCGGACTGGATATGGAGAAGCTGAACCGCGAGAAGGAGGAGTTCCTGGAAACCACTGTGGTACAGTGGATGAAGAAGGCCGAAACCCGGGAGAGCGGATACCGGACCAAAACCCTGAAAGACTATTAGTTAGTAAACGATGCCATTTCAAAGGCTATACAGTTGAGAAATAAGGTTGTATTATGCAAGTCGTGCGATAAACAGAGTGAAACGGACTTCATTATGAAATCATGCGGCAACTGCTTCGGATGCGTGGGCTGCGAGATCTACATCTGCCCGCACTGCGAAAGTCAGATCGTCGTTAAACCTCTCGAAAACCTTTCTGATAAACAGAAATTATAACCTGGCTATTTTCCTAGAAGCCAGGCAAAGATGAGTGGTGCAACAATAGTAGCATCCGACTCTATGATATACTTCGGCGTATCAATATCCAACTTTCCCCAGGTGATCTTCTCATTGGGAACGGCACCAGAATAGGAACCATAACTGGTGGTGGAGTCGGAGATCTGACAGAAGTAACTCCAGAAAGGTGTATCAGTTCGTTCCAGGTCCTGGTACAACATTGGCACCACGCAGATCGGGAAATCTCCCGCGATCCCCCCGCCAATCTGGAAGAAACCAATACCGTTCTCCTTCGTGTTAGCGGTATACCAATCTGCCAGCCAGGTCATGTATTCAATGCCCGATTTCATTGTTTGTGGCGACAATTCCCCCTTAATACAGTAAGAGGCGAAAATGTTACCCATGGTTGAATCCTCCCACCCGGGAACCACAATCGGAAGGTTTTTCTCGGCCGCAGCAAGCATCCAGCTGTCTTTCGGATCAATCTCATAATACTGCTCAAGCACTCCCGACAAAAGAAGCCTATACATATACTCATGGGGCAAATAACGCTCCCCGGCAGCCTCAGCCGCTTTCCAGATTTCAAAAATATGTTTTTGCAGTCTCCTGAAAGCTTCCTCCTCGGGAATGCAGGTGTCTGTGACCCTGTTCAGCCCCTTCTCCAGCAACTCCCACTCCTGTTCCGGAGTGAGGTCCCTGTAACCCGGAACACGCTTGTAATGTTAATGAGCCACAAGGTTCATCAGGTCCTCCTCCAGGTTGGCTCCTGTGCAGGAGATGATATCCACTTTGTCCTGCCGGATCATCTCCGCGAATGATTTTCCCAGCTCCGCGGTGCTCATCGCCCCGGCAAGGGTCACCATCATCTTATTGCCTTTTTTCAGCTGATCCTCATAGCCGCGGGCAGCATCTACCAGCGCTGCGGCATTGAAATGTTTGAAATGCTCCTCGATAAAACGACTGATCTCTCCTTTATTTTCCATTTGTATATCTTATAATGCATGTTTGCAGTCTTTGTACCGCTGAATAATCTATCCTCAATGATGAGGGATTCATTTGTATTAATTATTTATTTAACTTCCTGATATAAAATAATATAACTATATTTTTAACTTCAAGTGACTGGTTGCGTCGCAGAAAAAATATTTTCAATGGTGCTAATTAAATATCTGTTAACAGTCTTTTTTGCGCCTCGAACCAATCTATCCTCAAATATGAGAGGCTCCATAACTAAACTTATATGACAATAATTTATAATACAATTTTGCAACCAGGAATCCGGGGGGCTTCAGATCCTGCAATGGTGCATACTCGACAATATCAAATCCGACGACCTTCTTTTCTGTAAAAACCCTTCTGAGGTAGGTAATGGTTTCATACCACTGCATCCCTCCCGGCTCGGGTGTCCCGGTTGCAGGCATAATCGACGGATCAAGAACATCAAGGTCTATAGTAAGATACACATCATCTGTCATCAATTCCAGCGACCGATCCATCCAGCTGCTGTTCTGTTGCATCTCTTGTGCCAAAAAACATTTCTCCCAATTCATGAACTCCTTTTCACAACTGTCCATACTCCTGATTCCAACCTGCACAAGGTTGGCGTTTTTACTCGCCCAGTGTACTGCACAGGCATGGTTGTAGGGAGATCCATCATAACTGCTTCTCAAATCAGCATGTGCATCCAGCTGTAAAACAGTCAGATCACTGTATTTTTCACGAAATGCCT
>CAYSMO010000047.1:0-13903 GCA_964432125.1 uncultured Bacteroidaceae bacterium
CTTAGCGATGCTGGTCTTTATCCCCTCTGCGATCCTGTAATCATCAAATCTCATATATATGGATTATGCTGTAAAGATAGTTAATTGACTGACTCAAACACTCCGAATAAGAATCTATGTTAATTTGAAAATTTGAAAATGAGCAAATTTGAAAATTAAAACCGCTACGCGGGAAATTCACCTATAATGAGTACCATCGATATTTCTGTTGAGAGCATTAAGAAAGTTCCGGCACTCCTCGGGGAGGTCGATGTTATTAAAGCGATACAATTATTACCTGGTGTGCAGTCGGGCACAGAGGGAGCCAGCGGTCTGTATGTCAGGGGTGGTGGTCCTGACCAGAACCTCATCCTGCTCGATGGAACACCGGTGTACAATGCTTCCCACCTGTTTGGCTTTTTCTCAGTTTTTAATGCTGATGCAATAAACAGCGTTAAGCTTATCAAAGGCGGTTTTCCTGGACGTTATGGGGGGCGCGCCTCTTCAGTGTTGGATATTAGCCTGAAAGAGGGAAATATGAAAGAATTTCAGGGCAGTGGATCGGTTGGACTGATCGCTTCAAAACTAACCCTGGAAGGTCCTATTGTCAAGGACCGGGCATCTTTTATCGTATCAGCACGCAGAACGTACCTGGATCTAATTGCCCAGCCAATCATCAGGGAAATGGCTGGTGGTGATGAATTTACAACCCAGGGATACTATTTCTATGACCTGAATGCGAAGATCAATTATAAGATTTCAAAAAAAGACCACCTCTATCTCAGTGTTTATACCGGTGACGATCGGTTTTACCAGAACCAAAAACCCTATACCTACCTCTATGCAGGGAACCTCTATACCAACGAGGCAAAATCAAATCTCGGATGGGGAAATATTACATCTGCACTGCGCTGGAATCACCAGTACAGTAGTAAACTCTTCAGCAACACCTCTTTGACATACAGCAACTACAACTACGAAGTGGAGAATTATGCTGAATCAATCGTTGAAACAGCTGACGGGGTTACCAATGAGATCAATTCACTCAATTTTCTCTCGGGAATTGAAGACTTTGCAGGAAAAATTGACTTTGATTATCTTCCTGTTGCCGGCCATTATATGCGGTTTGGAGCAAATTATATCTACCACACATTTAAACCAGGCGCTTCGGTCTACCAAATCAAAAATGATGAAGTTGGCGATATTGACACTACGTTGGGAGAGGATTTTATTCATGCAAGTGAATTTTCCCTCTATGTAGAAGACGATTTCAAGGTATCGAACCGGATAAAAGCAAATATCGGATTGCATTATTCGGGATTTCTGGTAAACCAAAAGTATTACCATTCATTGCAACCCAGGTTATCTGCCCGATACCTGATTGATGAAACATGGTCGCTCAAGTCATCCTATGCGATGATGCAGCAATATATTCATCTGCTGACCAACAACAACATTGGTCTGCCTACCGATTTATGGGTACCTGCGACGGATAAAATCCTGCCACAACGGTCCCACCAACTTGCCCTGGGTTTATCAAAATCTTTCGGAGAGATGTATCAACTATCCATCGAAGGTTACTATAAAAAAATGGACCATCTCATCGAGTACCAGGACGGTGCCTCCTTTATGGGTTCAAATACCGGGTGGGAGGATAAAGTGGAACATGGCAAAGGATGGTCATACGGCGGGGAGCTGTTCTTTGAAAAAAAGATTGGAGAATTAACAGGTTGGGTCGGATATACGCTTTCCTGGACTGAACGGCAGTTTGAAGCACTCAATATGGGAGAGGTGTTCCCTTATAAATACGACCGGCGACATGATGTTTCTGTGGTTTTAACTGTACCATTGGATGATCGCTGGGACTTCTCCGCCAGTTGGATCTATGGAACAGGTACAGCGCATACGTTGCCTACCGAAAGGTACTTTGGAAATTCGTCTTTTAATTATAATTACGGATTGTTCGGCTCGTCCGGTCCATATTACTTTGTTGGTGGTGGTTTTCAGCAACCATTTAGTCGGGAGCTGGAACATGTAGACAGCCGGAATTCGATCAGGGCAGCCGACTACCATCGGTTGGATGTTAGCTTTCAGAAGAAGAAAGTTAAGAGGTGGGGAGAAGCAGCCTGGACACTTGGCGTATACAATACGTACAACAGGAAGAATCCCTTTTACTATTATATCGGGTATGACACCAGGGGCAACCGCGCACTGCGCCGGGTAAGCCTCTTTCCCTTTATACCATCGGCAACCTATACCTTTAAGTTTTAATTTTAAACCAGAAACGATGAACCGATTACCATATATATTCTGCGCACTGTTCTTAACCACGCTATTGGTAAGCTCCTGTGAAACAACAGAGAAGATCGATGATTTTCCTCTCCGTCCTTCAAAGCTCGTGGTGAATAGTTTTTTTTCTGCAGATAGCGTTTGGGAGATACAGGTCAGCAAAAGCCTTTCGGTCCTGGATAATGCAGATCTTCAGAAGGTAAACAATGCCTCCATAGATATTTATAAAAACAGTGAGTTAATCGATACCATTAGTGGACCGGGTGCAGATGGATGGTATCGTTCTGACCTCTATCTGCCGGAAGTAGGAGAAAATTACGCCATAGAAGTTTCCACCCCCAACTTTTCCAGTATTATTTATGCAGAGGATGTTGCTCCAGAACCTGTGCCAATTTCCAACGTTTCGTTTACATTGATAGATTCATCTTTTTACTATAGCCACCATCAGACCATTATTGACGATGAATACTATACCCCTGTCTATGGAAGTGTTGAAGGAACATTTAATATTACCTTTAATGATCCTGCAGCAAGGGAAAACTTTTACCAGCTTTCGTTGTATGCATACGGTAATGAATATTACTATTATGAGGATTCGACGGTTACTTTCCGTGAGAAGAGAAATATCTCATTTACAACCAATGATCCGGTTGCAGGTGATGAAGATGAGGATTCATACAACTCCAGTTTGCTTTTTACGGATGATTTTTTTAACGGGAAGAGTTATCAGTTGAAAATAACCATCATGGATTGGGATGCAACGCTTGATAAGGAGTATGTGATTGAGCTGTTAAGCATGAACAAAGCGGGATATTTGTATAGACGTTCAGTAGAAGAATACCAGAATTCCAAGAACGATCCATTTTCAGAGCCTGTACGAATCTATAGCAACATCGAGAATGGATTTGGCATCTTTGCGGGCTACGCGGTAGATAGTTACCCCTTTCAACTATTCACTGAGTAAGATTATTCATAAATTTTGGCAAAAATATTGTAAACTTCAGAATAATAGAAATATAGCAATATTTCTGTAAAAAAGTTTTTTGCCAAAATTTACTAAAGTGCATGAATAAATCAGGCTAAGTAATCTGTCCATAAAATTCGAGAATAGCGTTACTGCTGAAATTATAAATACCCGTCAATAGAGTCGTAGATTATTGAAGTGGGTACTACCGCCAATTATTTTTTTAACTTATCCCTGAAAACCTTTTCGAATTTGTCTAATTTGGGTTGAATTACCATCCTGCAATAACCCTGATTGGAATTATTGTCATAGTACTCCTGGTGGTAGTCTTCCGCCGGGTAAAAATTACTGAATTCAGTCACCTCTGTTACCATGGGATTCTTCCAGATGTTTTCGCTGTTCAGCGCGGCAATGATCTCTTCGGCAGTTTTTCGCTGTTCATCGGAATGGTAAAATATGGCTGAACGATACTGCGTTCCGACATCGGCCCCCTGCCGATTTAACGTGGTCGGATCATGGGTCTTGAAGAATACCTCCAAAAGCTCAGTATATGAGATTATTGCAGGATTAAATGTGATCTGTATAGCTTCAGCATGACCGGTATTACCGCTGGTCACCTCCCGGTAGGCCGGATTGATGACATGTCCGCCTGAATAACCGGAAACAACGGACTCTACCCCTTTTACCCTGTCAAAAATAGCCTCTGTGCACCAGAAACAACCTCCTGCCAGTGTTGCAACTTCAGTTTTATCTTTTTCCATAACTTTTTCAATTTCTATGTGATTTCCAAACAACAAACTTGCTCCGGCAACTAGCGAAGCAGCTAATAAAAACACCCTGACAGGCTTCATTCGCATAAATTTTTTATGTAAATACATGAGATATAATAATATAAATATCGTTCTGACCTTAGGTGAGTTATTCGTTCTCCTTCATAGGCATCATGAGCTCCACTTCGTTCCGGTCCATATCAATTTGTTATTTTTTGTCTAACACATAGAATCTGCAATTGTTTATGTCCGGGTCGTTAAAAATTTGTAACTTTCGGATTATGCATCAAGCAGGTTATTATGTAGAACTACCGGATAATCAGATCAGATGCGATCTATGTCCTCACCAATGCCTGTTAACAGAAGGAAAATCAGGACAATGTAAAGTGAGGGTAGTGCGCAATGGAAAACTGTTCAGTGAGAATTATGGCCGTCTGTCAGCGATCGCAACCGATCCGATTGAAAAAAAACCACTTTACCATTTTTTTCCCGGCGAAAAAATTCTTTCAATCGGATCCGTTGGCTGCAACATGCACTGCAAAAACTGTCAGAATGAAAACATCTCACAATGTATCGGTATTGCGGCAAATCAATTATCCCTTTATTCCGCAAAAGATATAGCAGAAAATGCCATAAAAGATCCGGCCGGGCTGGTTGCCTTCACCTATAATGAGCCCACGGTATATTATGAATTTATGGTTGATGTAGCTGAGCTGCTCAATACAAAAGGTCTTGATTGTATAATGGTAACCAATGGCTACATTATGCCGGAACCGTTAAAGGAACTTATTCCCCTTATTTCCGGTTTTAATGTCGATCTCAAATTTTTTCAGGAAAGTGTTTACAGAAAGATGACCGGTGCGGGATTAAAGCCGGTACTGAATACGTTGGAACAGGTTAAACGGAGCGGTAAGCACCTTGAAATTACCTTCCTGGTTATCCCCGGAATCAATGATCATCCGGAAGAGTTTAAAAGAATGATCGGGTATATTCATACAAATCTGGGCAGGGAGCAGATTTTGCATCTCTCCCGGTATTTTCCAAGGCATAAAATGAACCTCCCCCCTACTGCCATTCAAAACATGCTGGATTTAAAAGCGTTGGCACGAGAGAAGCTTGACTATGTCTATTTGGGGAATGCCGGTCTGGAGATAGATTCAAACACATGGTGTCCTTCATGCGGCAACCTGCTGATTCAACGCAACTATTACACTACCACCATTACGGGAATGCAAAACAATACCTGCGAAAAATGCGGGACAGTTATTCATGGAAAATTCAGGGAACAATGATCAGAAAAGCAGCTCATGCAGGACGGTTTTATCCCGATAGCGGCGAGGCAATCTTTCAGTTGCTTGAAGAAATAGAGAAACGTGAAAAATACAAGCCGCCGGATGAGATCTCAGGTAGTGTTATTGGTGCAATATTACCCCACGCGGGACATATGTATAGTGGGTATCAGACCCTGCCGTTTTTCAAATACCTTTCCGTGAATCGAATTACGCCCGATACCTTCATCATACTCAATCCCAATCATAGTGGAAGTGGGCCTGGCATTGCACTCGATCCGCATCACTTCTGGAGTAATCCGGTGGGAAAGGTACCTCTTGACATGGAGCTTGCGGAGGTTCTCCCCTATCCGAGCGACGCGGATGCACAGAGAAATGAACATTCAGCAGAGGTGATCATTCCCTTTATTCAGTATTATTTTCGGGACCAGATTAAGATACTACCGGTATGTATGAAGGAGCAGACGAGTTCATCAGCAACAAAACTGGCAGCAGATCTTCATCATGCAGTTGAGCTGACTGGCAGGAATGCTGTGGTAATTGCATCAAGCGATTTTTCTCATTTTCTAACACCGCTGGAAGGACGTGCGCAAGATCAGCTTGTCCTCAAGGAGATCAAAAATAGAGACATAGAAGCTGTTGAGCATACTGTTGAGAAAAACAGCATAACTGTATGTGGTTATGGTCCGATCATGACCTTGATGGCTTATGCCAGGCGGGTTGATAATAATTACAGGTCAACCCTGCTGGCAAGAGGACATTCGGGAGAAGTTGCTCCTTCAAGGGATGTGGTTGACTATATCTCCATTCTATTTCATACAAACAGCTGAGATATGGAGTTTACAGAGAAACAGAAGCATACGATGATGAGCATCGCTGAGTGGTCGATCCAGGATTACCTCACAAACGGTAAGAGAGACAAGCTGCCTGACAAGTTTGAGATTGATCCTGTTTTAAGGTCACCCTGTGGCGTATTTGTGTCTGTATACGTAAATCGTGATCTTCGCGGATGCATCGGAACCTTTTCCGAAAAAGAGCCGTTGTTTAAAAATATTCAACAAATGGCGGTTCAGGCTGCAGTGGAGGACAATCGGTTTAAGCCTGTAAAGGCGCGAGAAATAAATCAGTTGCAAATCGAGATATCGGTTCTCTCACCGCGTAAAAGAATTGAAGGACCAGATGATATTGTTATTGGCATACATGGAATATACATGATTCATGGGATCAGGCGGGCCACCCTGCTCCCCCAGGTAGCTGTTCAAAATAATTGGACGCCTGTTGAGTTTTTGGAAATATGCGCAGAGAGCAAGCTTGGTATGTCGCGGGACAGCTGGAAAGATTCCGAGTTATTTGTTTATGAGTCGATCATCATCCGGTAGTCTCCCTGTAACCAGGGATATTCGAAATAAGCTGGGGAGATCCAAACTGTGCAGGAAGATGAAGCTCCGTTACATATTATAATTGGTTGAAATCATGTGATTTGAGAACAGGTGAGAAACTTTAATTAATGAAAAATCAGAACAAATAGAAAAAAAAGCTTTGATGTTAAGATTCATTTACTATATTTGCTTTCGTTAGTATCATAATAATAAGATTTTTACGATACATACTAACCCTAAAACTACCATTTTTATAGGGAAATCCTGTCTTATGCGTAAGGCAGGATTTTTTTGTTCGGGCGCTTGATAACGATGATAATCGGTACATTGGTCGGTTTATCGAAAGGCAAGCCGGATTTGTCTTTTTAGAAGGCAGGAGTAGATGCAACTTTACTAACCATGTCGATGGAATACGCTGTAAAAATACCTACAGCCCCGTTGCTGATATGGGAAGGAACATTTGCCGGAGGACCACTAAAGAGCGGGTTATTTCCAAATATTTCGCTCTGTGCATCAATAATGAAGGTGTAGTAGTCTTCGGTAATACTGTTGATCTCCAGTGTTACAGTATCTCCGGATTTGATGACCTCATTTTCATCTTCGTCATTAAGAAAGCCAACCGGGATTCCTGATATGTAATTGTTATTGAAAAACTCATCTGTCTGAACCGTATAATCAGACAGTCGTCTGTTGATCAGAACGCCATTACGTATCAATTTGTAATTGTAGTAATGGAGTCCGGATGGTTCGGGAGACCAAAGGGCAATCTGGTATCCGGAAAAGAAAGGAGTGATAAACTTCTGCAAACGGATTGAATCGGCCTTAGCGATATTCGGCATGGTTGTCTCAGCATCATACAATTCAGAAACGCCATTCTGATCAATATCGACATCCTGGATCTCCAGGTAGTAAGTAGTTCCGGGCACACCCCGAAACGCATCGGGAAAAAGGTATATGCCTGGTTGGGTGAATGATTCTTCAAGAAAAATAAGGGTATCGTCAAACGCAACAGAGACGGAAGCATTCTCCACTGCTGGGGAAGGCTCATTGTAGAAGTAATCTGTAGTGGAGGTTAGTGTGACCTGGTGATGAATAGAATCAGTGGTGATTGTTCCAAAAACAACCAGGCGTGAATAGGTGGAATCAAGTTCAATTTCAATTATTTCTGTGCATGCGACAAAAACAGGCAACGCAAAAAGCAGTAGCAATATTTTCTTGTGGTATATCATTAAAACCTGAAATTATAGGTGATAGAAGGTATGATGGAAAAGAGATATGTCATCTCAGCGTAAGTTTTATTCGGATCTTCACTGTCCTGGACAAAGTTCAATGTCCATGGATTCTTACGGGCATAGGCATTGTATACTGAAAAATTCCATTCGCCGTTCCAGGGTTTCCAGCTTCTCTCCTTTTCTTGTATGGTCAATGCTATATCCAGCCTGTGATAATCATCCAGTCTATATTGATTTCTACCTGTATAGACGGGGATTATGTTACCGTCAATTGTGTATCTACCTGTGGGAAGGGTAAAGGGCAATCCTGTGGAGTAAATCCAATTGGCAGATAAAGAGATCCTATTCGACAGGTCGTAGGTACCAACAAGCGCCAGATCGTGTGGCTTATCATAGGGAGCAGGATATGGATCGCCATTATTTACATCCTCGAAATACCGCATGGTTCTGGAGTATGTATAGCTGATCCATCCGGAAAATTTCTTGTCCTCATATTTCAAAAAGAACTCAGCACCATAGGAGGTAGCATAACCTGTCCTGATCTCTCCTTCCAGATATTTATTAAGAATCAGTTGTGCATGTTCTGCAAAATCAATTGATCTGTTCATCTTTTTGTAATAGAACTCCAATGATGATTCCAGCTTGTTATCCAGGAAGTTTCTAAAAAATCCGGCAGAGACCTGGTCAGACAGCTGAGGCCTGATATTGGGTGAAGCCGGAAACCAAATATCAAGAGGAGTACCGGCACTGCTGTTTGAAGCCAGCTGCATGTATTGCATGGTTCTCGAGTAGCTCAGTTTGACTGAATTCCGCTCATTAAAGGTGTAATTCATGGCCAACCGGGGCTCCAGTCCCCTGTATGTATTAAAAAAATCGCCACTTTCATAGTCAGTTGAATCAATTACCCGGTAGTTCTCATTATAACTGTAGGAGATTCCGGGACCTATATTGTTAAATTGTGACAACCGAAGACCATATCTTACTGAAAGAGACTTCCCGAATCGGGACTCGCCTGATGCATATATGCCACTTTCGAGCGCAAAATTAGATGCATACGTAGTAGTATCATTTTCATTCTCTCCTGTCTGGGTAACAATCTGACCCGGTAAAATATCATGATGGACCGAAGAAGCACCAAACCTAAACGTATGTTCCGGCAATGGATAGTAAATAAAATCAGCCTTCAGTCCATAATCGGTTAGCCGGGAAAACCATGTAAAACGGGGAATTGCATCATCGGGAGTACCCAGATCATAGAGGTACCTGGAATGTACAAAGGTGAAATTACTAAAGAGCTTTTTAGAGAACAGATGGTTCCACCTGAAAGAGAAAGTGCTGTTACCGAAGTTCATTCCTGCAAAGTCATTTGCAAAAACATCTTTCCCGTTGTAGGCGGAGAGAAAAAACCGGTTGTTTTCATTCAGTGTATAATTAATCTTGCCATTCAGGTCGTAAAAATAGAGGGAATTGTCCCTCACTGCAGTATCTTTTGCCAATGGAAGGAAAATATCAGCATACGTCCTTCTTCCTGCTACGAGAAATGATCCTTTACCTGAGAAAAGCGGTCCCTCCAGGGTGAGCCTACTGGATATATTCCCAATTCCACCGGTACCTGCAAGCGCTTTGTTATTCCCGTCCTTCATTCTAACATCCAACAGTGAAGCAAGCCTTCCCCCGGCTCTGGCCGGAATATCACCCTTATATAGTTTCACATCCTTAATTGCATCATTATTGAACACAGAGAAGAAACCAAGGAGGTGGGAGGCATTATAAACGGTAGCTTCATCGAGCAATATCAGGTTTTGATCCGTACCACCTCCTCTGACGCTGAATCCGGACGATCCCTCACTGGCAACCTGTACCCCGGGAAGCAATTGAATTGCCTTAATTACATCTACTTCGCCCATGAGTGCGGGGATTTTTCGGATGGTATTGATATTTAGTTTTGTTGCGCCTGTTTCCAGGTTGGTAACATTGGAGTTCGAGGCCTCTGCCGTGACGGTTACCTCTTCAAGTTCTTGTGCAGAGGGCTTTAATTCGATGTCTAAGTCTGTGTCCTCGATGAAGTTAAGGGGCTGTGATACAGTATTATATCCTATATACGAGTATACCAACGTATAAAATCCGGGGGGTAGGGAGAGTGAGTAAAAACCATATTGGTTGGTAATGGTACCTGATCCTTTTTCTTTGATGGCTATGGTGGCGCCAATCAGTTCTTCACCTGTCTGGGCATCGCGGACGTACCCACTTAATGTTACCCGATTTTGTCCTGTTAATTCAGGAAAAATTAACAGAAAGATGAAAAAAATATAGTGCGAAAATTTTGTCATATTATTGTTACAAAGATCTAACAATTACTTAAACAAAATGTTTCGCAAAAGTTAATAAAAAGAGAATTTAAGAGACAGTCTGACTCAGGGCATCAATAAAGGCCTCAACTGATGCTGTGATAATATCTGTCGATGCAGAAAATCCATAATATATCTGGCCTTTGGATTCGACCTGCACATGCACCTTTCCAAGGTCATTGCTGCCGCGGTGAATGGCCTGAATGAGAAATTCTTCCAGTCTGACCTTGTTTTTAATTATTTTTTTCACAGCACTGAAAGCAGCATCAACAGGTCCGTTACCCTCTGCAGTCTCAGAATAGCATGCCCCCTCCCACTCCAGGGTAACGGTGGCCACAGGAATTGAACCTTTACCACAAAGCACCTGCAGCCTGTGTAGCTGCAGATTTCTTTTAATCCCCCGCGAACTGGCATCTACCAGAGCCTTTAGGTCATCATCCCCCACCTCTTTTTTTGCATCAGCCACAACGAGAAATTTATCATAGATCGCATCAAGTGCATCTTTATCAAAGGTAAATCCCAATTGTTTCAGCCGGTGTTTCAGTGCGGCCCTTCCACTGCGGGCGGTCAGGACAAAAGAGGACTCCTTGATTCCGACTGTTTTTGGATTAATAATCTCATAATTCTCTCTTTTTTTCAGTACCCCGTCCTGGTGAATGCCTGAAGAGTGAGCAAAAGCATTTCTTCCGACGATCGCCTTGTTAGGTTGAACGGGCATGCGCATCAAGGTTGAAACGAGCCTGCTCGCGTTGTATATTTTCTTTGGATTAATATTTGTTTCGAGGTTCAGGTGTTTGCGGCTCTTCATGATCATCACAACCTCTTCGAGGCTTGTGTTGCCGGCACGTTCTCCAATCCCGTTGATAGTAACCTCTACCTGGCGTGCTCCGTTTATAACGCCGGACATGGTGTTGGCTGTTGCCATTCCCAGGTCGTTATGGCAGTGGGTAGAGAGAATCGCTTTATCGATGTTGGGCACATGATCCATCAGGTATTTTATCTTTTTACCATACTCTTCCGGCAAGGTATATCCCGTTGTATCAGGAATATTTATTACTGTGGCACCTGCCTCGATCATCTTTTCTATAACTTTGGCAAGAAATTTATTGTCGGTCCGTCCTGCATCTTCAGCATAGAATTCAACATCTTCAACGAATGTCCTGGCATATTTTACTGCATCCATCCCCCGTTGAATGATCTTTTCCGGTGTGCTATTGAGTTTATGGTGAATATGATAGTAGGATGTCCCAATACCAGTGTGGATCCTGGGGCGTTTGGCATATTTAAGTGCATCGGCAGCAACCTCAATATCCTTTTTCACGGCCCTTGTTAGCCCACATACAATCGGTTCTGTGACTGCTTTTGATATCTCAACTACTGAGTTAAAATCGCCCGGACTTGAAATCGGGAATCCTGCCTCGATCACATCAACACCTAGCGACTCCAGCATTTTCGCAACTTCAATTTTTTCGATGGTATTCAGCTGACAACCGGGAACCTGTTCACCGTCCCGCAACGTAGTATCAAAGATATAGACCCTCTCCTTGTTCATGATAATTTCATTTTTGTAAAAAATTTCCTACACAATTCTGCAAATTTATGCTTTAAAACACAATTTCCTTAAAAAAAGATCATTTTTTGCTGTTTTGACTTCATTTATTACTCGTTTGGGATCGACTGGATGGATGGAATCCGCATCACATCAGTATATATTTGCAGTGAATCGTCAACAGATGAAGGAGCTACTGGTTCGGAGGGGATTTGCAAGGCGCCTTCTCACTTGAGAATATGAACTCTTAATCATTGTGAATGGATATTTGGCTTCCGAGCTAAAGGTTCAGCGGAATAAAAACACCTACCTCTGTCTGTTGGCAGGAAGGCCCCTGCCTGCCTGCAGGCAGGCAGTAAAAGACATGTCATTGAAAATTTAACAAATTATAAGTTCATGAGGGTTGTTATTACATAATTGTACATTATCTCGGTATTCCATAAATTTTCATGACATGCAGTGAGCTTGTTGCTTTGGGTTCGCCGGGTGCAAGCAAAGCCTGTGAGCTTTATCTCCTGGTAAAAATATTATAAGTTAGCTTATAGAATTTTAGTCGCCGTAATTCGCATTAGATAGAATGACCGCCAGGCGGGATAAAATACTTATTTGAGCTGTTTTTTCAGCTCCTTCACCCAATCAGCAATTCTTGGGTCAGTCTTGGCCGACTGGTTTTCCAGGTCAATGGCCAGTCCCACGAACTGATCACCCCGCTCTGCCCTTGATCGCTCATAGGTATATCCTTCTGTGCTGGTAAATCCAACTACTTCAGCCCCCCGATCCTCAAGGATCTCTGCCATCAGTCCCATCCCGTCCTGGAAATTCTCGGGATAGCCTTTTTGATCTCCCAATCCGAATATTGCTACTTTCTTGCCTTTTAGGTCCAAATCTTCAATAGCAGGAACAAATTCATCCCAATAATTGGGGAGTTCACCATCAAACCAGGTGGAAACGCCCAATATTATCTGATCGTAGGAAGAGAACTTTTCTTCAGTGATTTCTTCCGCATTGACTACTTCAATTGCGTCGTCATTAAATTCATCTTTGATCTTTTTAGCTATTTTCTCCGATTTTTTGGTATTGAAACTGTAGATCAGTGCTGTTTTTCTCACGGTCTTCTATTTTAAGATTAAATACATTTAAAAAATCACAAGGAAAGATAATCAACTTACTAATATTTAATAAGTTGATCTAATGCGTTTTGGATCCTGTCCGTATCGGGCAATACCGCTTTTTCCAGGATACGATTGAAGCCAACCGGGGTAAAGGTTGATCCAACCCGCATTACCGGACCGTCAAGATATTCAAACGCTGCTTCAGTTATCTGCGCTGCCACTTCACCACCAAATCCTCCGAACACTTTATCTTCGTGAACAACAAGAACTTTTCCAGTCTTTTTTACACTCGCTAAAATGGTATCCGTATCGAGTGGGCTCAGCGACCGGAGATCAATCACCTCTACCGAAACATCCTTTTCGGCCATCTTTTCTGCAATATCAACGCACATTGGTGTCGTATTGCCATAGGTGACAATCGTCACATCTTCTCCTTCCCTTCTGATCCTTGCTTTCCCAAACGGGACCTCAAAATCGTCAGGTATCGGAGTGGCCACCTTCGGAGCGTTATAGAGTGCCTTAGGTTCAAGGAAAAGTGTTACCCCTTTCGAACGCATACTTGTCCGCAGCAATCCCGCTGCATCATCGGCATAGCTGGGATAGACAACCCTGATTCCGGGAAGCGTGGTCAATGTTCCTTCGATGTTCTGACTGTGATACAGTCCGCCACCGATATATCCTCCCGAAGCAAGTCTGATGGTGATGTTCGGACTGAATTGTCCGTTGGATCGCCAGTAATCGTGTGATGTATCGACCAGCTGTTCCATGGCCGGCCAGAAATAATCTGCAAATTCAGCACCCTCCACAACAATCCTTATCTTGTCATTGAATCGGCTCATGCCATTTGCTGTACCAACAATAAAATCTTCAGCAATCGGTGCATTGAAAACACGATCCTTGCCAAACTCCTTCTGCATACCTTTGGTGACATTGAAAATTCCGCCTTTATCCTTGTTGGCAATATCCTGTCCCCATATAAAGGTATCCGGATT
>CAYSMO010000048.1:0-13518 GCA_964432125.1 uncultured Bacteroidaceae bacterium
AATATCCTTCACAGCATCGTATAGCTTCTGTGCCATCTTGTTAGCATGCAGGGCATTTTTCTTCCAAAGGTCATCCACCAGAAAGGCGTCGAACTGCGCAGCGATATACCGCATTTTAGAAGCCAGCTGCATCCCCTGCTTGCGGCGGTATTTAAAGTCTTCACACATGCCTTTATGAAAGAAGATCACCGCTTCACCATACATCATCCCGTTCTTGGTACCGCCAAAGGAGAGCACATCCACCCCTGCCCCGCCGGTCATCTCATAAAATCCGTCACCTAGTGCAGCCGCTGCATTGCTGATCCGCGCTCCATCCATGTGTAGCAGCAGCCCGTTCTCATGGGCATAATCGGCGATCCTGGTAATCTCGTCAATGGTATAGAGGGTACCGAGCTCGGTCGACTGTGTAATGGAGATCACCTTGGGCTGGGCATGGTGTTCAAACCCGAAACCATGCATATGTTGACTGATAAGTTCGATAGTTAGCTTACCATCAGGTGTTGGCACCGTCAGCATCTTGCACCCGGTAAATTTTTCCGGTGCACCGCACTCATCCACATGAATATGGGCCGTATCGGTAGTGATGATCGCGTTGTATGACTGGGTGATGGATGAGAGCCCAAGGACATTGGCCGCCGTACCGATAAATACGAAGAATATCTCGCTCTCCTGACCGAAGATCTTTTTCATCTTCTCAGTTACTTCAACGGTGTAGCGGTCATCACCGTAGGCGGTCTCATGACCGCTGTTCACTCGTTCCATTGCCTTCAGGATTGCCGGATGCACCCCTGCGTTGTTATCGCTTGCAAAACCTCTTTTTATCTCTGTAGTCATTGTATGGTCTAATTTTAAAAAACTGGTTCATTGGTAAATGGAGCATACTGCACTATGATAGAGTCTTCAACAGTTTTACTTGACTTTATCATATCAAACTTCAACTCCATTTTTTAAAAGAGCTCGTCGTATTTGGTCCATAGTTCATCGCCCAGCTCCCAAGCCTTGTCAACTACCCTGGTTCCCCAGAGATTGGTATAATCTGTTAGGTATTTGTTCAGCTCTTCATGTTTATTCGCCTCATACATATTTAATGCCTCTTGCTCAAAGATCGCCTGTTCCAGAAAGAGCTCCTCCTGCCACTCATCCCAAACTGCCCTGACATCGTATCGCATGTCACCCCACCGCTGTGCCGTGAGCGTTCCCAACCTGTTGAAGGCCCACCACGCCGATTCCATGGTGTACCCGTTGGGTCTGCCCGGGGTTTTGTAAGATTCGGGCAGATCAGACACCGAGCCGTAGATTGGTATATAGATCGATGTAGCTACATTGTCCTGCGCGAGCCACGCCACCCCTCCAATTTCATCGGGCAACCAGTCACGGCACTGGATAATGGTCGCATACATGGTATACCAACGGGCGATGGTGCGTTCACCCCGCCAGCCCCAGCCGCCGTTGATTCGCAGCATCGTGTTCATATCGTAGGGCATATGCGGATTGGCCAGCGGAGAGATCACCATCTTGCCGCTGTCGTCCGGCACCAGGAGGTCTTTTGTCATATCGAACGGGGTTCCCTCATAATAGTCCGAAAAGATCGTTACCAGGTCGGCCAGTGTCAATTTCTTATCGGGCTTCACCGAGAATGGGAAGTTTTCTGCATATGGATCGAGGCCCAATGAAGGAGCAGCCAGGTCAAACACCCGCCACTCCCTGCGGCGGGCAGCTATCGACGTCCTGCTCTCAGGAGCGTAGACATAACAAAACCTGAAGGTCTCCCCTTCCGTCCACCAGCCGTGCTCCCGCGCTACATCATAGATATTTTTACTTGCCATGAAATGATCGGGATCATCCAGGCTAATTTCCTTGATCGTAGAGGCATTTGCGTTCACGCTGATATGTTCATCGGGAACACGCTGTGCCACCCATACGGCTCCAACTTTGTCTTTTCCCGGACCGACAATCTCCAGGTGCCACACCTCCTTTTTATCGGCAATGGTCAGACACTCCCCCGCATCGTTCCATCCATATTGTTCCAGCAGATCACCAGCCAGGGTGATCGCTTCCCTGGCGGTTGCGGTGCGTTCAAGCATGAGTTTGCATAGGCGCTGACAATCGATCAGTCCGGCATCTGATTGCAGCTCATCCCTGCCTCCGAAGGTTGACTCGCCGATAGCAAGCTGTTTCTCGTTGAGAGACGGATAGGCGGTATTCAGGTATTGGTAAGTATTCTTTACCTGGGGAATCTCTCCGATGGGAATGTGTTTGTAGGTGGGCATTTTTTGGGAGTCGTCCGGCACCCTTTTGTACATGGTCACAGCCTCCCTTCGGGAATGCTCTGCCGCGGGCTGGATATCCATCCAGGAGCGGGTGCGATGGCTGTCGTCGGTGTGGGAGGTGATCACTGAGCCGTCTGCTGTAGACAGTTTGCCGGCGGTAACAGAGGTGCAACCTTCGGGGTACCCCCCTTCCCAGTCGGGCTTTTGCGAAAACAGGGATATACTAAGTATACAAAAGACAAATAGAAGTAATGTTATTTTTCTCATTTGCTAAGAGATTTGTTAAAAAAATGCTAAAAACAGTCATCCAGGGAATCGCCATGCAATTAACGTTATATTTATTTGGTCAAAATAAATATAACACTCATCAAACGCACAGGTCAAATTGATAACCTTATATAGATAACAGGCGTTAAAGTTAAGAAAACAAATAAATATAAAAGATGAAAAGAAATATACTTCTTGTAGTTTTGATGTTGCTGGTGTGTGGTTTACAAGCCCAGCCAAAGAAATTTAATTATCAGGCAGTAGCCAGGAATGCCTCAGGTAGTGTGCTTGCTGAACAGTCGCTGACCGTCAGGATTGGCATTATACAAAACAGTATGCTTGTTTGGCAGGAGGAACATGCTGTGGAGACAAACACACTGGGGTATTTTGCGCTCCAGG
Source organism: uncultured Bacteroidaceae bacterium (assembly GCA_964432125.1). Lineage (GTDB taxonomy): Bacteria > Bacteroidota > Bacteroidia > Bacteroidales > M55B112. The sequence continues at coordinate 2,937 of CAYSMO010000048.1, forward strand.
TTGGAGGTCAGGAAGCTCTAAGCGGCTTAGGAAGTGCGGGTTCATTTAGTGATATTGACTGGGGTACAGGTGAGTATGAAATGAAAGTAGAAATTGATGCTGGTGAGGGCTTCTCAGACCTGGGAACCAATGAACTGCTGTCGGTGCCATTTGCATTGCATGCCACCAACAGTGATCCGACCGATGAGATACAGAGTCTGACATACGTTGATGGAGTTATCAGGCTTTCTCAGGATCCGGACAATACTGCCATTCCTCTCGACAACAGGATCACAAGTCTCAGTGGCTGGGAAGTTGATGGTGACAACATCGTTGCGACACGTCCGATTGAAATCCTGACAAAAAACGATCAGACAGAAACCCCGCTTTTTGAGGTAAGAAACGATGCCGGAAATCCGGTATTTGCCGTTTTTAACGACGGTGTGATGGTGTATGTTGATGAGGATAAAAAAGGAGTGAAAGGTGGATTTGCAGTGGGAGGATATAATTCTGCTTCGAAAGGGGTGACACAAGAGTTTTTAAGGATTACGCCCGACAGCGTAAGGATCTACGTACCCGACGATTCGGAATCAAAAGGGGTAAAAGGCGGATTTGCAGTCGGGGGGTACAATACGGCCAGAAAAGGACCGACATTCAACTTTCTGGAAGTAAGCAGCAAGGAGACCAGCATACTCTTTGATACAACAAGCCAGGAAAAAGGCGTAAAAGGTGGTTTTGCTGTAGGCGGATACAGTTCGGCTGCCAAATCAGAGATTAGTCAGCTGATGTCACTCACCCCCGAAAACTACCTGATCGGTCAGGATGCCGGAGCGAGTCTGACTCGCGGACTCTACAATTCATTTATAGGTTACCAGTCTGGGATTAGTAATACCACAGGAAGCGAAAATATTTTTATCGGCCGGTATTCCGGTTACTCGAATATTAATGCCATTGAGAATACATTTATCGGTAACTCGAGCGGGTACAATACAACCAGCGGATATGGCAATGTCTATATTGGAAATGAAGCGGGTTATGAAAGTACTACTGGATATCACAACTCATTTCTTGGATACCAGGCAGGGTTTAATAATGTCTCTTTTTATAACACTTTCATCGGATATCGGGCAGGATACAACAATACGACAGGAAAGAATAACCTGGCACTGGGATGGCGCGCAGGATATGGTGTCAGTGAAGGAGCTACCGGGAATGAAAATATCTTTTTAGGCTCTACTTCCGGTTATAACACCACAAGCGGAGGAAGGAATATCTTCCTTGGTTTGAGTGCAGGGTATAACAATACTTCGGGGGCAAATAATATATTTCTTGGAAATGCAGGTGGCTACCATAGTGCCGATGGGAGTTATAACATCTATTTCGGATATCAAAGTGGATTTAATTCAGGAAATGGGGTAACGGGCGATCCTTCGTACAATACATTTATAGGTTATCAGTCAGGGTTCAATAACAGAACCGGTGAATACAATACCTATATTGGTTACAATGCCGGGTATTCCGGTCCAAATGCCTCCGGTAGTAACAACGTGATGATTGGTGATAATTCAGGGAAAGCAAATGTATCCGGAAGCAACAATGTGTTTTTAGGAAATAGTTCGGGGACCAATAACATAAGCGGATATAACAATGTATTCTTAGGTACAGATGCAGGGGCTTCAAATACAACTGGATACAGAAATGTACTGATAGGAGAAGGCGCTGGGAATGCTACTGACAAAGGTTTTAGCAATGTAATGGTGGGTTACCAGGCGGGGTATAATAACCTGGGGGCCGGAGCCATATGGGACGGAACCTACAATGTATTTATCGGACACCAGGCGGGGTTCAGCAATGTTGATGGAGGCGCAAGTATAGTGATCGGATACCAGGCCGGATATTCCAACGAATCGTCCAATTATTTAACTGCGATTGGCTTCAGGGCAGGTACACAATCAACCGGAGAAGATAACACTTTTGTTGGCGGAGAGAGTGGATATTTTACAGAAACGGGCAACCGGAATTCATTTTACGGACATATTGCAGGCAGAGGCGCTGATGGAAATGACAATACATATATAGGTTATGGTGCAGGATACAGTGCTCAGGGAGACAACAACGTGCTTGTAGGATCCGGTGCTGGTTGGGGCGTTTATGGCGAATTGAATTACAACAATGTTTTCGTTGGACGATTAAGTGGCGGAAGCACCACTACGGGGAGTGACAATGCTTACCTGGGATATGAGGCCGGACGGCAGACCACAACAGCAACCAGTAATGTAGCTATCGGATACCAGGCGGGACGGAACAACAGTACAGGATCAGGCAATGTTTTTATAGGGAATAGGGCCGGTTACAATGAAACCGGAAGCAATAAGCTTTATATCGCGAATACATCCACCTCTACCCCACTCATCAGTGGTGATTTTTCAACCTCTGCGCTTCGATTCAATGCAACCATCGGCATAAACCGTAACCCCAATAACTTCTACGGGTTGGTAGTCGACGGGGGCACAAGTACAGTTTACTCTATGCTGGTTTACAAGGGTGCGTATGCCTACACAAACGGATTTGTAAGTGCATCGGATTTGTCACTAAAAAGAGATATCAATACCATTCAGAATGCCTTGGGAATGGTAACATCTTTGCGGGGCGTCACCTACAGATGGAAAGAGACGGAGGATATGCCTGATAATGGCAAAGAACAGATCGGAATGATAGCACAGGAGGTAGAAGCTATACTGCCTCAGGTTGTTACAGAGAATCATGAGGGTCATAAAGGGGTCTCCTATGATAAATTATCTGCTGTATTAATCGAAGCCATTAAGGAACAGCAACTACAAATTGAGCAGCTGCAAAGCGAGGTTGACAAGCTGAAAAGGCTGGTCGAATAGATGCATAGAGTATATGCTGTTTTATATACATCCTGCTTCCAATTTTAATTCATTCCTGGTTACCGATATTTAGGCGCGAACACATGTATTTAATATTGCGCTGAAGATTAGCGGATTATTTTCGTCTATTTACCTACAATTCAATCTCATTCATCCATTTTACACAACTTGTTATGCAATCAATCGTATACAATTTGTGTCATAGATATGGTCGCTAACTATATGAGAAAAATGAGATATATTTGTTGTAAATCAACTTCAGAAGTATTACTAATACAAATCCGATGAAAAAAGCAATCATTCTTTTATCGCTTGCATTCTTTGCAGCAGGAGTCTTCGCGCAGGCTCCCAAAAAATTTAACTACCAGGCTGTTGCCCGTAGCTCCTCTGGTAATGTGCTTGCTGAACAACCCATTACTGTTAGATTAATTATTTTTCAGGACGAACAGGCAGTGTGGCAGGAGGAACATTCCGTAGTAACGAATACGCACGGACAATTTTCTTTGCAGGTGGGAGATCCCGATGCGCTCAACGGCTCGGGCAGTGCCGGTACATTTTCCGGGATTGACTGGAGCAATGGAATCTTTGAAATGGGAATAGAGATTGATGCTGGGAGCGGATTCGTATCTCTGGGAACCAATGAACTGCTATCGGTACCCTTCGCACTTTATGCAGCCGGCGGAACAGTTGGTCCAGAAGGTCCGGCAGGACCTCAAGGGGAAACAGGACCGCAAGGACCTCAAGGGATTCCTGGAGAACAGGGACTTGAGGGTCCAGCCGGACAAAAGGGAGAGAAAGGAGATGATGGTGCTCAGGGGTCTCAGGGGCCGATTGGACCACAGGGACCTGAAGGACCTCAGGGTGAGACCGGTCCTGAAGGACAAAAAGGAGATACAGGAGATACAGGATTGCAAGGATCTCCGGGACCACAAGGACCAAAAGGCGAGATTGGTCCTGACGGATCTAAAGGTGATAAGGGAGACCCTGGTGTACCAGGACCGGCAGGTCCCCAAGGGCCTAAGGGAGATGCAGGCACCGGCCTTACGAATAGAGGATATTGGATTACAGGATCAACGTATAGTCCGGGTGATTATGTATTTGACAGATCTATATTGAGTCCGGATGTTAACTCTATGTTTATTCTGGAGAGTTCTGTTGATTACCTTTCCAATGTACATCCATATTTGGACTTAGATTACTGGATTGAATTCAATGCCCCGGAAGGTCCGGAAGGTCCGCAGGGTCCCAAAGGTGATCAGGGAGACCCGGCTACAGACGACCAGACCCTGTCGCTAACAGGTGCGACCCTTGCTATTGCAGGGGGAAATAATGTAGATCTGGTATCGCTGGTGGATGATGCTGATAATGACCCGACCAATGAGATACAGGATCTTGCATTTGTAAATGGAGTAATCAGGCTTTCGCAGGATCCGGGCAATACGGCCATCAATATTGATAGCAGAATCGCGAGTGTCAGCGGATGGGGAATTGACGGTGACCAGATTACTACAGGACGACCAGTCGAAATATTAACCAAAAACGACCAGACAGAAACCCCGCTTTTTGAGGTGAGAAACGATGCCGGAAATCCGGTGTTTGCAGTGTTCAATGATGGTGTAATGGTGTACGTCGATGAGGACAAGAAAGGTGTTAAAGGGGGATTCGCTGTTGGAGGATACAGTAGCTCGAAAAAGGGAGTGACGCAGGAATTCTTAAGGATCACACCCGACAGTGTCAGAATTTACGTCCCCGATGACCCCACAACCAAAGGCATAAAGGGAGGCTTTGCCGTCGGTGGATATAATACTATAAAAGGAACATCTTTTAATTTTCTTGAAGTGAGTAGAAAGGAGACCAGCATTCTCTTTGATACAACCAACCAGGAAAAAGGGATAAAAGGCGGATTCGCTGTTGGCGGGTACAGTTCAGGCACCAAATCAGAAGTCAGTCAGCTCATGTCACTCACTCCCGAAAACTACCTGATCGGTCAGGATGCCGGAGCGAGTCTGACCCGTGGACTCTACAATTCATTTATAGGATACCAGGCAGGTATCAGTAATACCACCGGGAGCGAGAATATTTTCATCGGACGGTTTTCCGGCTATTCAAACATAGGTGCCAAAGAAAATACATTTATAGGTAACTATAGCGGCTACAATACAGAAGGCGGATATGGAAACGTTTATATTGGAAATCAGGCAGGCTATCACAGTATTGGTGGTTACTATAATTCATTTGTCGGTTACCAGTCGGGATACAACAACACCTCTTTTTATAACACATTTTTTGGTTACCAGGCTGGATACAATAATACTTCCGGTCGAAACAACCTTAGTATGGGTTACCAGGCCGGATATGGAAGTTCAAATGGTATTACAGGAAGTAATAATGTCTTTTTAGGAACACGGACAGGTTTCAATAACAGCTCGGGTAGCAGCAATGTTTTTCTTGGTAACCTGGCTGGGAACAGTAATGAAGGAGGGGCGAACAATGTATTTATTGGAAATGCTGCAGGACAATCAAATATTGATGGTATTGCCAATGTGTTTATCGGACAAAATGCTGGATCTTCCAACCAACATGGAGATTATAATACAATTATTGGTTTTGAAGCAGGGAATGACCTGACAGGAGGAACAAGTAATTATGATGGAGCCTATAATACGATTATGGGATATCAGGCCGGGCGAAGTATCCTCAAAGGGTATAAAAATGTTTTGATTGGCTATCAGGCAGGTTATAAGATCAGGGATAACAGGTACAATATAATAATCGGCGAAGGTGCTGGGTATAATCTTGAAGGTGAACTCGGAGACGAGTTCAGTGGACAGTCAAATCTGTTATTTGGATTGAATGCAGGCGGAGAGCTAAAAACTGGATCCAGAAATATTTTTATGGGATTGGATGCAGGAAATTACTGTGCTCCGGATGCTGAAGATAATATCTGGATTGGACACGGAGCTGGACGTACATCAGCTAGCTCCGGAGGCGTATTTATTGGTAAATATGCGGGTTACGATGAGGATAGTGATAATAAGTTGATCATTCAGACCGGTTATACCGGTAGCGATAATCTGAATAATGCGCTGATTTATGGTGATTTTTCTACGAAGGACCTTCGGTTTAATGCGGATGTTGATATACACGGTGGTTTACAGGTTGCAAATGGAAATTTTCGAATAATAGACAATCCGGGTACAGACATTACACCTAACTACTATGTATATCAGGGATTAACGAAAAGTTCTTCAAAAATGTATGCGTTTACAATAAACGATTATCTATGGGTTACAAGTAATGCCACTTTCGACGGCAACATTTATGCCAGCGGTAACGTTTACGCTAATGGCGTCCTGCTAAGTTCTGATGCGAGATACAAAGAGAAAATTGAGCCGATTAATAATGCCCATCAACTCGTGGAACAACTGAACGGGGTATTTTTTAACTGGAAAACCGAAGAGTTTCAGCACAAAGGATTTGATAACAACAGGCAGATCGGATTTATTGCCCAGGAGGTGGAAGCAATCCTCCCTGAACTTGTTGCAACGGATGAAGATGGATACAAGAGTGTGGACTATGCGAAAATAACAGCTGTTCTGGTGCAGGCATTCAAGGAGCAACAGGAAGAAATTGAACAGTTAAAAGCTGAGAATGAAAAATACGCTGAACTCGAAGAGAAGATTATACTTCTGGAGGAGAAGTTGAAGATTCTTGATAATCTTGCTGTGAAATAATTGAGATAGTTCAGTTAATTTCTGAATAACGGGGATGTCAGTTTATTGATATCCCCGTTACTTTTTTAGTAAATGGATAATACATATTTTAGATTCTCCATCACATAAATGCCCCATAAGGAATCACATTTTGTTTATACCTTTGCTGCTATATTTTTCCAAAAGAACAACTTCATATTTTGAATAGTAGTTTCAGGTATAGTTGAGCCTAAAAGATATTGTATGATGGACAAATCAAAAAAAGAAGGTAGGTACCAGCGTATTCAGAAACAAATGGAAGAGCTATGCGATAAGCCGGGGACTCCCCTCTCGCGGATGGCAACGATCGCTGCAGTGCTACACCATAAGATGGAGTATTTTTTCTGGACCGGCTTCTACCTGTATGAAAATGGCCGACTGATCGTTGGACCCTACCAGGGACCTGTAGCATGCCAGGAGCTTGAAAAGGGAAAAGGTGTCTGCTGGTCAGCAATAGCAAGGGATGCAGCGGTAATTGTACCTGATGTAACGCAATTTCCCGGCCATATTGCATGCGACTCCAGGTCGAAGTCCGAAATAACACTTCCTGTAAAGGATAAAATGGGGAACGTTCGTGCTGTTATGGATGTCGATTCAGCTTTGGCTGACCAGTTTGATGAGACAGACAAGGAGTATTTAAATAATATAACTAATTTAATTTATATATAATATTTATACATATTAAAATCTATATATAATATTTATTGTTTTTTATTTTTATACTTATATTTTTAACGTTATTTATCTATTTTATATATTAATGCATAATATTGCTCATATCATACATTAATAATTTTATTTAAACATATTAATCATTTATATTTTAATTAACATATATTGTACTTTATAGCTTATTATATTTATAATTTATCAGGTTGTATAATTAGCTTATAACTTAATATCGATGCTCGTTTAGTTTGTTAATAAATTTTACAGCAACTTTTGGGTCCCCACTCTTAAAATGATCACTCTTTATTAATCGATTCTTATTCCCACGCCGGAAATAATTATAACAACGATGGATTTCTATTTCCTAAAATGATCACTCAATAATAATCAGCAATAATTTTAGACACCGGGGAGTAATTACATGGACCATCAATTATTTACATGCCAGGAAGTAAATCACGAATCTTCTCCCTGATCTTCGCGACTGAATAGGGCTTGGTAATCAACTCGTCAAAACCGACATCTGTATAATCTTCAAAGAAATTGACCGGATTGTGTGCCGTAAGCGCAATAATGGGAATGGCATTCAGGGGATAATCCATCTCATTCCTTATGTAGTTTGTCGTTTCAATACCGTTCATGACAGGCATTTCAATATCCATGAAGACCAAATGAAACTCCTGCTGCTTCAATGCTTCAATGGCCTCCTGCCCATTATCAACCATAACAGCTTCATTTCCTGTGGAACGTATAAGTTCAGACAATAGCAATCGATTTGTTGCTATGTCGTCTGCCACTAATATGCGTATTGGATCCATGGTTTTACTTTTAGGCCAAAATAACCAATTTATATGCGTCGAAAACTTCCGGTATCAGCCTTTTTTCAACAAATGGCTTCAACAATTATTCTAACCTGGATTATTCATGCATTTTGGTAAAAAAACTATTTTACATAAAAATTACTAATTTCTATGATTTAGCACATTACAATATTTTTGAAAAAATTTATGAATAATTCAGGCTAATGGGGATATACAAATACCTGATAAGGTAAATGACGTGAATTTTGCTATTTGGGTTGAATCCATTTGAAAAATGATTAATTTTAGATGATTAGAAACCAGAATGAGCAATACCAGTCATAAAAACATTTCAGCCATTTACACAGTGGCCGGGTTCGTTTCCGGACTGTTGGTCACATTGCTTGTCTACCTCCTTTTATTCGCAGCAACAGAGAAGAAGTTTACTTTTGATCTGTTGGCTTTGTTCCACAATGACATTCCACTGCTCTTTATTGCGGATGCGCTTCCATTTGCAGGAATTTTAATCGGAACCCTGTTGTCAAATAAGTACAACACTTTCATTCAAGTAATTGATGAAAGAAGTAAAAGGGAATCAGCCGCCAATGATTTTATGAATTCGGCCATTCAGAATCTTACCAGGGGCAATTTGAATGCATCTATGACCGACGACGCCATCGATCAGGAACTTATACATAACCTGGTTTCACTGCAGTCCCGATTGAAAGAGAACAGAGAAACAGAACTGAAAACCAGGGAGGCGGATAAACAGCGTAACTGGTCCTCCCATGGTTTGGCAGAATTCGGAGATATACTGCGAACCTATTCATCAGATCGCAAGCAACTTGGATATGCCGTCATTTCAAATCTCGTCAGATACCTCGATATAAACCAGGGCGGCTTCTTTGTGATCACAGAGCAAAAGGGAGAACGAACGTTGGAGATGATCGCCTGTCATGCATACGACAGGAACAAATATCCCGACCGGACCATCAACTGGGGAGAGGGGCTGATTGGTGCTGTCGCTATGGAGAAGAAAAGTTACTATACGAACAAGATACCCGATGGTTACCTGTCAATTACATCAGGTCTTGGAAGAGCGAACCCCCGCCACCTGCTCATCGTTCCCCTGGTATTGAACAATGAAGTGTTCGGCATATTCGAACTGGCCTCTTTCAAAGCGTTTGAAGACCATCATATTCAACTGGTCGAGCGTGTTGCAGAGAATACGGCAACCACGCTGAACATATTGTATAGCAACCAAAGAACGGAACAACTGCTGAAAGAGACCCAGGAGCAGGCGGCACAGCTGACCCGCCAGGAGGAAAAAGTATTACTAAACATCAATGAACTAAAGGAGACCCAGGCAGAAGCGGCTCGCCAATCTGAAGAATTTGTCAGCTTTACCAATACGGTCAACCACACCCTGATCAGGGCAGAATACAGTATCGATGGTAAATTGCTCTACGCAAATACACGCTTTCTGAAAAAACTGGGATATTCCGGGAACCGGGAGGTTGAGGGCATGCATCTAACCCGCTTTATACATGAGGAGGACAATGCCTGGTTCGATGACATATGGAAACGGTTGGCGGGGGGCGGAGCACACTTTGAGGGGTATATGCGGCATGTCACGAAAATGGGTCAGGATCTCTGGATCATGGCGACCTACACCTGTGTTAGAAATGAAGACAACTCGATCGGAAAGGTTCTCTTCCTTGCCCTGGATGCAACCGGTCAGAAGAGAGAGAGCCTGCGACTTGAAGGGGAGATAAACGCCATCAACAAGTTGAGTCCAAAAGCTGAATTCAGTCCGGACGGACGGTTGCTGGTGTACAATGACCTCTTTGAATCAACCCTGAAATATCCATCCAATGAATTTGAAAACAAAAATATTTTCGATTTTATCGCTCATTCTGACCAGGAGCGCTTCAACGAGATATGGGAACAGGTTGTCGCCGGGACAGCTTACCGGGGGCAGTTAAGAATGATCGGAAAATTCGAAGAGGAGGTATGGTACAGAACAACCTTTACTTCGCTTACAGACATCTATGGAGAGGTGGATAAGATACTCTTTTTAGCTTTTGAGATCACAAAAGAGAAGGAGCTGGAGTATTTTATGCGGACACAGAATGAAAAGCTGAAAGAGAATGAGGAGCAGTCCAGACTCAAAAGCCTGGACCTGCGAAAGCAGATCGATGCGATGGAGCAGGCCTGGCTAGACGAAAAAAAATCCCTTCAAAGAGAAACATCCTTATATGCAAATATTCTCGAAAACCAGCCTCTGCCAGCCATTGGGGTGAACAACCAGGGATTTGTCCTGATCTATAACAGGGCTGCAGAAAAATTCTGTGGAAAACCATCGAAAAGGGTATTAAACAAACCAATACGGGTACTGTTTAAAGAGAATCCGACGGATCCTGCGATTCAGGCCTTTGTTGATCCGGGCAAACCGATTATTGAAACAAACAAAAAAAGAGTCAGCCTCTCT
>CAYSMO010000049.1:0-13455 GCA_964432125.1 uncultured Bacteroidaceae bacterium
GTAGCTCCAACAGGACTCGAACCTGTATCTACGGTTTAGGAAACCGCTATTCTATCCCTTGAACTATGGAGCCGTCTCATCGGCAGAGGGCTAAGGTTCGCGTTCCCGGTGCAACAACTCTCTGCTCAACCTCCACCAAATCGGGATGCAAATATAGAGGAAAAATGAATTGCAGACAAGTTCCTGGAAGCGGGAAATTGCGGGGCACAAAAATTGAGCAATATAGGTTTGCGAAAAACAGTAATGAATAATGCCTCTATCTTCAGTTTAAACTTATAAGAAAATTAACACCCTGCCACGATGAAAAAGTCATTCAGGATCCAATCCGGAGCCTCCCCGTCTTCTCTTCTTTTCGCCAATGGCCTTCTTCTGTTTGAGCCGCTTTTCAACGGCACCCCGGGAAGGTTTTGTGGCAATTCTCCTTTTCGGAGGCTCCAGCATCTTTTCAACCAGGTCCAGGAACCGCTGTGTGACGATCTCCCGGTTCCTGATCTGCGACGGTGTAGCCTGGGAGGTCATGATCAAAACTCCTTCCGCCGTGAGCCGGGGTTTTAATCGTTTCCGCAAACGGGTTTTTTGCTCGGATGTGAATAGCCGACTCTCTTCCAGGTTCCAGTACAACTCTACCTTCGATTCGGTTTTGTTAACGTGCTGACCGCCCGGACCGGAGGAGCGGGAGGTCTGAATCTTTATCTCTTTCAGCAGTTTTGTATCCATGGAGCAAAGTTACGAATTCCCTCTTTACCTGATTGTTTCCGGATCCTTACCAAAACCATATCAAATAACAATAATTTCTGATAAATCCCTTCTCATCAACTGTATTCAACTATGCCACTACCCACAAGAAGAGTTGTTTCTCATCAAATTTTTTTTCTTAGCTTTATAACCTTAACCGAAAAATTCATCAAAACCATGAAAAGACGTGATTTTATCCGGGGCACAGCTACTGCAGCAGCAGCGACTACCGTGGCACCCCTGTTGGGAGCTGATAAACGTTCAGCTAACAAATTTACAAAAAAGGGAGAGCCCTTTAACCTGAAATATGCGCCGCACTTCGGCACGTTCAAACACCTGGCGGGGGATGATCCACTCGATCAGCTTCAGTTTATTGCCGATGAAGGTTTTACTGCACTGGAGGATAACGGAATGAAAAACAAAGAGGTTGCACTGCAGGAGAAGATTGCTTCTAAAATGGCCAACCTGAAACTGGAAATGGGTGTCTTTGTAGCACATACGATCTACTGGAACAAACCCGGACTGGCTGGCGGAGATGAAGAACAGCGTGAGGAATTTCTGACCGAGATCAGGGAGTCGGTTGAGGTGGCAAAGCGGGTCAATGCGAAATGGATGACGGTTGTGCCCGGGCATATCGATCCGCGACAGGATATGGGCTACCAGACGTCCAATGTAATTGAAACATTGCGACGGGCCTCAGAGATACTGGAGCCGCATAACCTCACCATGGTTCTTGAGCCATTGAATTTCAGAAACCATCCGGGTCTTTTTCTGAATAAGGCCGCACAAGCTTACCAGATCTGCAGGTCAGTAAACAGTCCGGCATGTAAAATTCTATATGATATCTACCACCAGCAGATTCATGAAGGCAACCTGATTCCCAATATCGACCTGGCATGGGAGGAGATCGCCTATTTTCAGTGTGGTGACAATCCCGGACGGAAGGAGCCTACTACAGGAGAGATCAACTATCTCAATGTATTCAAGCATATCTATGATAAAGGATTCACGGGTATTGTAGGTATGGAACACGGCAACTCCATGAGTGGGGCTGAAGGTGAGAAAGCGGTTATTGAAGCTTACAGAAAAGTGGATTCATTCAGGTAGTTTCTAATGGTGCCGCAACGCACATATTTAATCGATTATTTCGGTTAATGGAGTAAACACTTAACTGAAAAGGTCCATGATCTCCTCTTTACGCATGTCTCTGAGCGGATTGTTGGAAGTGACAAAGGTATTGGCCAGGTCCGATTTCCGCTTTTGAAGTCGAAGCATCTTCTCTTCAACGGTATGGTTTGAGATAAAGCGGTAGACAAATACATTCTTATCCTGTCCGATCCGGTGTGCCCTGTTCAAAGCCTGCATTTCTACTGCAGGGTTCCACCAGGGATCGAGCATAAAGACATAATCGGCTGCTGTCAGATTTAAACCCACCCCCCCGGCTTTCATTGAGATCAGAAAGATTCTGCATTCGGGATCGCTCTGGAATTTATCCACCTCGTCCTGCCGTTTTACTGTGGAACCGGTAAGCCGGGCATACTTCCATCCAAGCTTGTCGAGCTGATCCGCATACAGGTTGAGGTGCTTTACAAATGAAGAAAACACAAGCACCTTATGTCCCTCCATGATAACACTCTCAATGTTTCTGAAGACCTCGTCATACTTGCCGGAGCCATATTCATAATCCTCCTCAACCATCAGTGGATGATTGGAAATCTGCCTCAACCTGGTAAGTCCCTTGAGCACCATGATGGCCGACTTCTCCATTCCAATCTCCTCCAGGTTCTCGAGCAGACTGTTGCGAATGGTCGACTTCTCCTCTTCATACATCCGCTTCTGTTCGTCGGTCATGTTACAGAACCTGTACTGCTCATGCAGGGGAGGCAATTCCTTGGCTACCTCCTCCTTGGTTCTGCGAAGAATAAAGGGGTTAATGAGCTCTTTCAAACGCTGCTCCTGCTCCTTGTTTTTCTTTTTCTCAATGGTCTTTACAAATTGCTTCTTGAAAAAATTAAGGCTGCCCAACAGTCCCTCATTCACAAAGTTAATCTGTGACCAGAGGTCAGTGAGTGAATTTTCAATCGGGGTTCCGGTCACCACCATCTTATGACTTCCCTGAAGCTCAGTCATTGCACGGTACAGCTTGGAATGGGGATTCTTTATTGTCTGGCTTTCATCCAGAATAATGTAGTGAAATGGATATTCCCTCAGAAATTCAATGTCTTGTCGGACGGTATGATAACTGGATACAACCACATCAGTATATGAAAATCCTGATGTGTTTCTGGCACGACTGATACCGGTATGGGTCATTACTTTTAATGATGGGGCGAAACGCTCGATCTCATTGACCCAGTTTTGAATCAGTGAGGCCGGAACAACTACCAGGGATGCGTGTGCCTCCTCATTTGTTTCCTGAAAAAGTGAAAGCTGTCCGCGGTCGGGTGTGTCCACATTGGTTGTTGCCACCCGTTTCTCCTTATTTAGCAGTAATATTGCTATGGCCTGAAGGGTCTTCCCCAAACCCATATCATCGGCCAGACATCCTCCAAATCCATTCTCCTGTAACAGCCATAACCAGGCAAAACCATCAGCCTGGTATGAACGCAGATCCGCCTTCAGTCCACGTGGCAGGCTCACCTCCGGCAGGTCGTCCATCCTGTTCAGTTTCTCCAGGTGTTCTATTGTCGCAGCATGTTTCTTTCTTAGTGCTGCATCCACCTGTGAGAAATGCTGCTTGTGGATCTGCAGTTTTTCGTTATCGATCTTTCCAAACTCAAAGACAGGCCTGTACCTTGCAAACCACTCTTCAGGTATGACCGCTACTGTGCCATCGGGCAGTTCAAAGAGACGTTCATTTTTTAAAATATGGTTTTTAAGCCGGACAAATGGAATGGAATACTCCCCGAATTTTACAACGATCAAAAGATCGAACCAATCCTCCCGCTCTTTCGACTCAAGCACGAGTTCCATCGAACGCAGGTAATAATCCCGATCAAGCTTTTGTTGAACCTTAAATCCATTTTCAATTAGATATTCGTAATGATCATTTGTGAATTTAACTGACTCTAATATTTTATTTTGTGAATTATCACTTAACCATTTACTTAAGGTGTACACATTGTGGTCCCTGCTTTTTAGTCCAACCTCCTCCAGGGCCACTTCCAGCTGCTCTTCCCAGTCAGCATCCCTGCTAAACCTGGTAAATGAAAACTGGTTATCCCGGCTAAGGAAATTAACAAACCTCCGTTGAGTCGAATTGGGATATATCCTGTATTTATTATAATTCAACGATACAAGCCAGACAGGTTCCTGGTTCAGCCCAAATTCAAGTGTAATGGTAGCTGTTTTTTCTGGCACGATCTCGTTGACTTCAAAGCCAGTTGTTTCGACGGTATCGTACTCTTTTAAAATGGAGGCGATAAATGATTTATAGTATTTATCCTCCTGGGTTTTTTGAACAAGAATATGAGGCTTGGAAAAAAAGGGAGTCAGTTTTTTAGCATCAAGATTTTCAATAAAGTAGATGTCTTTTCCCAGGAGAATGGACGCAGGTCTGTTGCTTATCACCTCGGCACGGTCGTGTATCAGCTCCACCTGCTCATCACCACGCAGGATGGTTAGTTTGTATAATGTATTTTCCTCTGCTCTTTGAAATTGGAAAAACGGTCTCGCGGCCCTTTTGTGGAGTGTTAAAAAATCGTCATTGAAAATATTTTGACACGACTTGTCTTTTATAAATACCTTAAGATTATTCTCAGCTGCGATTTGAAATACTGCAAACAGTCGCTTCTCTATGTAGGGTCTGATGTGGTTTTTGATTGTTTCTGCATCGATGGTGTCCTGAAACTCCTTTACGGTGCTTTTTTTTGAAAAGAGGCGATGTAATTTTCTGTCGTTATATTCATGGATAATGGAAACTACCTCTTTCTGCATGGGCGATAACCGCTGATATGACAATGAATCTTCATTTTTCAGTAATATTTCACCAGTTACATAGTACAATGACTCCTCATTCTTTTCCAGCAATTGAGGGATGAGTATGTTTCCCCATAAACGGTGAGGAATATAACCAAGGGCAAAAAAAAATCTTTTCATTGAAATCTTGCAATCAGATAAAGACAAACTACAATGTTGGGGAAATGATAGGAGAATTCAAAGAAAAGCAGGGAAAATATTTGATCGGCGCCAATCCGGGGACTGTTAGGAGTATATTCCGGGACTATGTCATATCTATGCCAGAACATTGGCAGGTCTATGCCGGATCTATAACAGATCTATAACAGATGTCTATCTGAACTGGTCCCTTTTGTCGCCCATTTTAACCTCGACCTCTTCCCCATTGCTATACACGGTAATCCTGGCGAATTTCTGTGCTTCCATTCGTTGGATCTCCTCCTCTTCGTCAGGGTCTTTATTTTGCTGACCAGAGAGGATATTCCGGGCTGTTCCCCGAATCAGTTTTGTCGGAACCCGGACCAGGTAAAGAAAATCACCTCCCAGTCCCTGCTCTCCTTCAATGAGGATCAGACCCAGCGTCGACGAAATACTCATAAGTGGTATCTGCACAACGCCACCCACCAGAGAAAAGCTCCTTCCATTTCTTAACTCTCCAAATTTCACATTATCCAGGTCCTTGTTTCCAGTATATTTGGCGATCTCCTGCAGTGGTGCAAAGTTTCTTACCCTGCCATCGGTAAGTAACACATTAAACATGGCTGTAGACTGATCCAGGTCAATTGAAAAATCAGGATTGATAAATAGTTCGGCAATACCATCCGTACTCAAAAGACCATTAAAATTGTCCTCTAGTGAGTAGGTCGAGTCTTCCATGGCAAATTGCAGGTTGAAGTCACTGACATTCACGGTATCAATATCAATTTTTGCACTCAGCGTATACAGGTCGGGGTTGGATACATTGAACTGTCCATTAAGAAGCATGCTTCCCCCGGTTTCTGCCTGAATGGCAAACTCATTAAAATATATGATCTTATAGGGTTTCAAATCTATCTGACCATTGATTGAACGCAAGGTATTGCCAGCATACCTCACCTCCTTCAGATCCAGTTTCACCTCTAAATCAGGAAAGTCAAAGCCTGCCAATCCTTCAGAAGGCTGTTTCACTGCATCTTCTGGTTCTGGTAAAACCGTATCCGCAGGAATTTTCTCAAGCAAGGCATAGTTTATCAGCGCATCTACATCAAGCAAATCCGATTGAACCTCCAGGTTCCCTTTGATTGTCCCGGCAGTATCGAGCAGATGGGCAACTGAAGCGGCTATCTTAATATTGCTTTCTCCCACGGTCCCATCGAATCGGTTAATAACCAGTAAACTATCCTGATAGAAAAGTTCCATTTCAAAATCCCGGAAAGAATGAGGATAATGTTTCAGATCCCATTTCAGCTCTTCAAGACCGAACGAAACATTTGGTATCGTGCTCTCATTTAATATATCATATACGGTTGTCTGAACCTTTCCTTTACATTTTAGTTGTTGAATCTCTTCCCCGGCAAAAGTGGAAGGTAAAATCTTAAATTGATCTCTGATTGTAAACAGGTCTCTCATCCGCAATTTATCGGATCCTATATCAAACTTTACTGATATATGGGCCGAACTGTCTTTTGCTAAATAAGCAGGAAAATTATCAATCGTACCCTGCAAAGCAAAATCACTCTCTCCAATGATTCCAGCCATTTCAGAAAGTACAATTCTATCCTTGTCAAGCAGAAGGGCAAGATTAACATCCGATATATCACCATATCCGGGCAAGCCAAATTGCAAGTCCCGAATTTCCAGGTCAACCTTTGGGATGCTCTTTTCTTTTATCGCGGAATTAATCTCGCTCCCTGTTGATTGTAATTCAAGACTGAAAGCCATCTCTCGTAACGGTTCGGTAAATAATGTATCTCCCAGATATTTATCAAGATAAAGCTCGTCGGCATTAGCATGCAGCATAGCATTAATAGCTCCTTTATATCCCATGAAATAGGGCAAAAGATTGTCAACCCAGCCCTCCATGCGAATTTCATTGTTGTCGATCCTGAGACCCATCTCCCGAAATCCAAACCGATTCTCCTCCAAATACATCAATCCGTTCATTTTTTCAACCCTGTTATCGTCAAGAGAGAATCCGACATCATTCATACTGAGTTCCAACGCACCGGTATGTTCCATAAAAGTGCCTGCATCCATATCAACTTTTCCGTTTATTTTTCCGGAAATGCCGAGGTTACCACTCATTTTCTGTACCGATTTATTGTCTATGATCTCCTCAATAATCTGGAGGTTTGTCTCACCATTCAATTCAACATCTATTTCCGGGGCAACCAGGTTTTTCATCACAACTTTTGCGTCCAAATCACCCTGTGGAAAAGAGACATGAAAACCATTGATGTTAATTTCAGCCTCTGAAAAATCAGGTAAGCGACCGCTTGTGGCGATGCCCTCAAACCCAATATCCGTGACAGACTGGTTGATGGCATGTACCCTAAATCCCATATCAGCTGCGCTAAAGTTCACAGTTATTTCAGGTATACTATCAGCAAATGAACCTAAAACATTTCCGCTGAGTTGAATATGACCTTCTCCAATCTGTTCGATAGCATCTAAATTGAGTACTCCGTTTAAGATAAAATTCAGTAATTCTATTCCAGAATTTCTGGCAGAAAACTGCATGTCTATCGATTGTTCATTGAAATCGATAGTGCCCCCAACTCCGAAGAGGGCATGGTGCATATCAAGCATACTATTGTCCAACAGTAGTTTCTGTCTTGCCTGGTCAAATATCAGAGAGCTACTGAATGAAAATTCTCGCTTTTTATCCAAAACAATATTATCAAATATCACCCTGCTAATCTCCGTGTGTGTCATCACAGAAGCTGTAATCTCATCAGGGTGATATGAAAATCCTGCTTCCAATCCATGTATTTTTATTGAAACATCTGACTTCTGCGGAATATCATAAAAATTCAGCTTCAGATCACGGATGGTCAGACTTTCCAGGTCAAAAGCCATGAATAAACTGTCTGTCTCAAGAGTATCTGTCTCGGTATCGCTTTCAAACCGGATCCCCAGTGCCTTTTCCATGTTTGAAACTGAATCCGATTCAATGATATAATTAATGGTTCCTCCATCCAATCGTACTTTGGAAATCTTATATTCTCCCCTGATTAGTTTTACAATATTTAAGGAAGCATAGATATTATTCATACTAATCACCGGAAGGGTATCAGTCCTGCATGTGTCTGTTGATCCGGTGGTATACTGCACCCCCCCTAACCGCAAGGAGACATCAGGAAAATTCATGAATGGATGAAGATTCAGTTTTTCGATAGACAGTTTGCCGGGTTGTGCGGAATTCACATATTCCAGGGTTTTATCGGTTATCCTGCCCCTAAAGAGATAAAATAATAATAAAAACAGAACCACCAGTGCAACAAGCCCGGCAATAATCCTGAGCAACCATTTAAATGTATTTCTGATGATCTTCTTCATCTTATGCTAGCCTGTGATTAGGAATCAATAGAAACTCAGAGCATAAATATATCTTCTTTACTAATTCTCATAAAAAAAACCTTCATGCAAAACAAAAAAAGACTGTCATAAAGGTAACAATTAATACAGCCATTAAAAGCACAACAAATAGCAAGTTTATATTGTTTTTCCATCTTTATTGAAAAAATTTTTCCAATATGAGTCATGTTCATAAATAAAACCTTGATGTTTGGGAAAAAATTAAGTAATTTGTGGGTGCCTTGCAACCATTCAAGAGGATTTAACGTATTGGTAACAGGAAACAACAATTTAATTATACAGCTATGAAAAAGCGAATACTACGTTCATGTGTCGGCTTGATTGTCCTTGCAGCCTTTACCCTCCCGGCTTGTGAATTTCTGGAAGATTGCGGAACATGTGTACTTGTAACTGATGGTGAGGAGGGAACTCCGCTGTTGTATTGTGGTGATTCATACCAGGATAAACTGAATTCATCAACCACATCCATTGGAGGCGTAACTAGTTATTGGGAATGCTACTAAGCAGTTCTGTCCAGACATAATAAATAGCCGTCTGGTATAGAATTCCGGACAGCCTATTTATTTTTCCAACTTGCTGTTATTAATACTTTACCCCAATTACCACCACATCGTCTACCTGTTCGACATCTGCCCTGTAAGCTTCAAATACTTCATCCAGCTTTTTCCCCTGGTCTATCATGTCAAGGTTTTGTATTTCAAGCAACAGGTTCCGGAAATTTTTTGACAGGAATTTTTTCTGTTTCGGTCCTCCAAACTGATCCACGAAACCGTCTGAGAAGGTGTAAAAAGTATCTCCCTTTTGAAGGTCAATGGAGACAAAGTTAAAATCCTCCATCACCTCATGAATCGCGACCGGCATTTTATCCGGTTTATATTGGGTCAGCTCCCCATTCCGAATATGATACAGTGGATTATTGGCTCCGGCAAAATAGAGTTTGTCATTATCAAAATCAATAACCTTCACCGTCATATCCATTCCATCCTTGACCAGAGTACCTGTCTGTCCCTGTCCGAGAGATTCAATAATCATGGATCGCAACGTGTTCAATATCTTATCCGGCTCCACGATATTGCGGTTTCTAACGATCTCATTCAGCAGGCTCACCCCCAGCATGCTCATAAAAGCCCCGGGCACACCGTGGCCGGTGCAGTCGGCTGCTATGATAACCTGTTTGTTATCCACCTTGTCGACCCAGTAAAAATCGCCGCTGACAATATCGCGCGGTTTATACAATACAAAATGATCAATCTCATCGGTAAACAATTCCATTGAGGGAAGGATGGCGCGCTGAATCTTCTGCGCATAATGGATGCTATCGGTAATGTGCTTTTTCTGGTAGGCGATCTGGTCACGCTGGGCCGTGATCTTCCTGTTTTTCTCCTCCAGCAATTCATTCGCTCTCTTTTTGTTTTTATAATTGACAAAAATAAAATATGCCAGTCCAAACATAAGTAAAAGAGCAACGATGGCTGCCATGATCACCAGCTTCTGCTTCTGGATCGCCTCCAATTGGATGGAGATCTTCTCTTCGTTGGCCCTGATCTGGATATCGCGTTCAGCAATCAATGTCTCGCGCTGTCCGATCTCCTCTTTTTGCTCTTCAAGCACCGCCTGCTGTTCGCTCACCGCTCGCTCCTGCTCGGCAATCATCTTTTTCTGAAGGCTGATCTCCTTTTCCTGTCTTTCGATGGCCCGGTTCTTCTCTGTCAGCTCCCTGTCTTTATTGAGCAAATTCCTGATCTTCTCTTCGAGCTCCTTTTCCTTTTTCAGTATCTCCTCGCCGAGCGCTTTCAAACGTGCGATTTGGGCCTGGATCATTGAATCCTGTTCTGCAATAAGGATCCTTTGCTGTCTGGTGACCTCCTTCTCCTCCTGCAGCTCCTCATCAGTTACATCATACAGTTGTTCCCAATCTTCGCGGGTCTTAATGGCATGTGCAAGAAACAGCTCATCTACCTTTAATCCATGTTCGGTCATCATCTCCTCATTTGCCTCGAATCTCGGCTTACCATCAACTACAAGAAAGTTGATCATCGACTCCCTGAACGGATACCCTTCTGTTATCAGCAACGTGTTCCATCCTTCAATCTGCTTGAGAACCTCCTTAATCTTGTAGCCATTTTTGCTGTTCAGATAGATCACCTGTGCCTCTTTCAGCATGCTGGGTCTGGGTACCAGGTTGACCAGTATCGGTTTTCCCTGAATGAACTGTCGCTCCACAGACATTCGCTCCAATGGCCAGTAGAAGTTGTCATCAACATCAAGCACTGTGATGGTAAAATTATTCAGTTCGTCGAAATCTTCATCATACTCCACATATTTTGCAATATCGAGGATCAGGGTGGCCCTCGTATTATCATCAATCTCGGTCTGTTCCTGTGCAATTGTTCCTGGAAAAATCATCACAAACAAAAGGATTGTTGTAAAAAAAATCTTTGTCATCTTGTTGGTATTACGGGTCAGGTAATTATGAAATTTGTTCAAGTTAGTAAATTCTTATTATGCAGAGAAATTCACAGGACATTTTTACTCAACATTTTCAGGACATCCTGTTCCATGAACAACCCTATTATCATTAAAAAACGACTTCTTCGATGAGAGGCAGCTACTCACACTTGGAGAAAATGACCATAATTAACGAAATAATTTGCTTTTCCGCATAATGGCAGCTAAATTGGGCGTTGTTTTAACAGGCACAGATGACCCTATCCGCATATATTGCTCTTGTCGTTGTGATCCTTATGATCATAGCCCTTTTGAAGGAGGTTATGCGACCGGGGCTGGTTCTTTTCACAGCAGTGGTAATCTTCATGGTTACCAATATTATCTCATCAGATGAAGCACTTTCCGGCTTTTCAAACAAGGGAATGATTACTGTAGGGATCCTCTTCCTGGTAAGTGAGGGATTTAAGCAAACCGGAGCCCTCACCAAACTTGCTGCTGTATTGCTGCCAAAAAAAAGGGCTCCCATTCCACGGTTAATTCTGCGCCTTACCCTTCCAATCGCCGGTGTATCCGCTTTCCTGAACAATACCCCAATGGTGATCATCTTTGCCCCCATGATAAAAAAATGGGCTGAAAAGATGAGCCTCCCCAGTCAGAAATTTCTGATCCCCCTCTCCTATGCTACCATCTTCGGCGGCACATGTACCCTGATAGGCACATCAACAAACCTGGTGGTTCATGGTATGATGCTCGATCGCGGATTGGATGGATTTGGTTTTTTCGAGCTTGCAAAAGTAGGCCTTTTTATTGCTTTTTTTGGTTTTATATACCTGAACGTCTTTTCCAACAGGCTGCTTCCCGGAGAGGTAATCCCCAGGCATAGCTTCCCGAACGATATCAGGGAGTATTACTTTGATGTCATTCTACCGGAAGGAAGCTCGCTGATTGGAAAAGAGATTGAAAAGCGACGGCTGCCTGGTTTATCTGAATTTGTCGTTAAAACGGTGATTCGGGAAGGGAAACACATCAGAATATCAAACACTCCATTCGAAATTCTGGATGCTGATGAATTGATCCTGGCCGGCAAATCAGAAGATATTGGATTTTTAACGCAACAAAGCGGAATCGCATTGAAGTGTCTGGATGCAACTGATTCGGCTTTTCTGAACCAAAATCTGAAGCTGGTAGAGGTGGTCGTTGCTCCCCGTTTTCCTGGAATTCAGAAAACCATAGAAGAATTCGATTTCAGGGGCCATTACAACGCTGTGGTCATGGCCATCCACCGGAATGGGGAACGCATTACCACCAACATGCAAAACCTGGAACTCAAAACGGGCGATAATTTAATGTTGCTTACGACCGACGACTTTACCAAATACTGGGGGGAATCGAGGGTTTTTTATATGGCATCTGAGGTCGGTGACATGGATAGCTCCAAAGACCGTTGGAAACGGTGGCTGGCTGTTGCGATAACATTAATGATGGTCATTGGAGCCACACTTGGAGGTCAGATAAAAGAATTTCTTGACAGTCGGGGGGCTGACTGGAATGTAGAACTTGACATGTTCTTTTTTGCAGCGGTTGCCATGGTTCTGATGGCCTCCATGAAGATTTTTCCAGCCAAGAAATACACTAAACCGATCAACTGGGATGTGCTGATTACCGTAGCAAGTGCATTCGGGATCAGCCGTGCACTTCAGAATTCAGGAGTGGCAGATATCGTTGCTCATTCTGTTATCAATTTCTCGAAAAATATGGGTCCGATAGGTGTTTTGGCTGCCATTTTTATCATCACCAATATTTTTACCGAGATCATCACCAACAACGCAGCAGCTGCGCTTAGTTTCCCTATTGCCTTATCGGCCGCTACCCAACTGGGGGTGGATCCCAAGCCCTTCTTTGTCGCGATAGCCATAGCAGCCTCATGCAGTTTTTCTACACCCATCGGATACCAGACCAACCTGATTGTGCAGAGCATAGGGAATTATAAATTCGGAGACTACTGGAAAATTGGCCTGCCAATGAATATTCTCGCCTTCATTGTAAGCATGCTTGTGATTCCAATTTTCTGGAGCTTCTGAGCATTCTACCATCCTGTAGCCTGACCGTCCTTACGGGATTTAGTTTCTTTTAGTTCTGTTCTTTCAGCTTATAGACCCTGACCCAATCTATTTCCATCGCTGCTGGAAGTCCATGATCGGATGCCCACTCTTTCAATCCCGCACTGAATACCATATACATTTCGTCCTGCGGAACATCAGATGTCTGGGTTTTGAATACTTTTTCGTTGATTTTCCATACAAGTTTGCCCGGACTCCATTCCAGAGTGAAAATATAGAATTCATTCACAAACTTTGATCCCCTGGTTGTAGAAATGGATCTGGAAGGAGCGGCATCTTTTCCCGATCCCCAAAAGTAATTTGCAAATAGTTTGCCTTTCTCATACTTCACAACATCAATATGGGGGAGCATGCTGTCGGACACCATCCAGAAAGTCTGGGTAAGATCGGTAGAAGACAATTTTATCTTCGCTTTGAATATGCCAAATTTCTGGCGAAAACTATTCCCGGTGCTAACGAGTGCCGATGTATAATCGAAAGAGTCCTGAAGAAAACCATGCATAGGGTTCCACTTTTTACCCTCCACCTCTTCACGTTTGGTAACGAGCCTCATCTTGGAATCATAAAACTCAATGTTCTTTCCATCAGTTGGAAAACTTTTATCGTCAGCCATGGTGTA
>CAYSMO010000050.1:0-13139 GCA_964432125.1 uncultured Bacteroidaceae bacterium
GGTCGGTTTTGGTGGGGCTTTTATCGTAAGACGATTTACCATTCCCCGATGTGCCCAGTTTGAAGGGATGAACAAGGTAGCTGAAATTGCTGAAGGGAAAAAAGAGCTCTCTCCAGAGGAGAAAAAAGGATTGAAACATGCCGGGATATCCTTTCTCATTTACGCTATTCTTATCGCGGCCCTCGTGGTCCCTGGCAATGGTCCGCTGCGCGATCCCGATACCGGGTCGATCGTCCCATCTCCTTTCTTGCGCGGACTGGTTCCTATCCTGTTCCTGATGTTTGCAATCCCTGGGTATTTCTACGGACGAGCAGTCGGGACCATCAAAAACAAGGATGATGTCCTGAAACATATGGAACATGGCATGAGGGGACTGGCCGGGTATATTGTACTGATGCTGGTGGTTGCACAGTTTATCAACCTCTTCAGCTGGTCGCACCTGGATTCTATCCTGGCCATTAACGGTGCAGAATTTTTACAGGCAACGGGGCTTACCGGGCCGATGCTGTTCATCCTCTTTATTCTGCTCATTGCCTTCCTGAACATATTTCTTGGCAGCGGATCAGCAAAATGGGCCATCTTTGCCCCAATTTTTATCCCCATGCTTGCAGAACTGGGATACAGTCCGGGATTCACGCAGCTGATGTACCGCATCGGTGACTCCATTACCAACAGTATTTCTCCACTGTATGTCTATTTTCCGCTGCTGATTGGATGGATCCACCAGTACGATAAACGGCTGAAAATCGGAACCATTCTGTCACTACTGGTACCTTATGCTACCATTTTATTTGTGCTATGGACAATCCTGCTGTTTATCTGGTACGGCTTTAATCTTCCGATCGGCGTGGGAGAGATAATCCGCCTGGTAAAATAGCATTCGCACCTCGCAAAAGATTTTACCGAAGCATTCCTGCAACATCTTCCAGGTTGCCGTCCGTCTCCGCCGGTTCGAGTCCGAGGATATGGGCAATAAGCGGATAGATATCAATATTTTCAAAGGATGGATGCAAGGTTCCTTTTTTAAAGTCGGGTCCCACAGCATAGAAAATATGATGCATATCGCTGTTGCTGTTATCGTAACCGTGTGCACCACCGCTGTAACCGGAAGGATCGGATGTGTGACCGATCGACCAACTGCTGTCGGCTACAATTACAATATCGGGGATTCGCGGGTGGGTACCGTAGTTGAGATGCGCCGGAACATCCTCCTTCCGCCAGGCCGTTATACCTGTAACGCGACTAAGTCGGTGAACCACTGAATCTTCAAACCCCTCTTCAGCATCCATGAGATAAACCGGATTTCCGCCAATCAACGCTGTAACCCACTCCTCCTCAATATGCTCATTGATATTGACATACCTTTCAGGTGAGATTGCTCCCATTCCATGATCGGAAGCAACGATCAGGTTGACCCTGTCTCCATACGGCAATTCACTGATCCTCTTTTGCAGATTGCCCACAATCCCATCCATCTCCGTCATTACCTTTCCTGTCTCCTCATGTACTGGTCCGTACGTGTGTGCTATCCCATCAGGCTGATCGAAGTACAGCATAACCAGCCTGGGACGTTTCTCAATGGGCAGCTTCAACCAATGAATCACTGTATCTACGCGGGCCTCAAAAGGAATACTGCCATCGTATTTTTTCCAGTAGGTAGGGTGGATACCCTGTACAGGTGCTTCTGACCCCACCCAGAAAAATGAGGCACTGATCATATCCTGTTTTTCAGCTGTGTTCCAGATGGGCTCTCCACCATAGAAACCGGGATGCTCAACCATCTCCCTGTTCCCCATACTGTATAATAATCCCATCTCATGATCAAAAAAGGAGTTGTTCACCAGTCCATGATTATTGGGATACAGCCCTGTTGCAAGGGAGTAGTGGTTGGGAAAGGTTTTGGTTGGGAAGGAGGACCTAACCCATTCTGCCTTAACCCCATCACGGGCCATAGCATCAAGGACCGGTGTGTCATAAAGCTCAGGGTAATCCCAGCGGGTGCCATCCAGTGATACAAATACCACATAGTTATCATACGTGTCCACCGGGCGTTCACACGAAAACATGAATAGAAAAAGTAGAAAAGGAAGATAAACAGCGTTTTTCATCTTTAGTATATTTTAAACATTAATATGATCTACGGACGGTAACAATGGCGCAGGTGCTCGATTTATATGTTCACCTAAAACGCCAATAGTTATGACCTGTCCGACATTCTTAAAAGTCATAGCTTCTTAATAGAACTGATGTAGGCATTAACATCAAACTTGCGTTTGCAACCATTATAATTCATATACCTGATCTTCCCGAATACCGGTCGCTCCGTCCATGCACGGTCATGCACACCACCGATCGACCAGGCGATGCCAGTATAACCGTTCGGATCGCGCCCGTCCAGTTCATACCTGTCGTTCAGATAGATCGCTGTCTCCATGGCTTCCGCTGAACTCGCGGTCCACTCCAGTATCTTTTTTGCCCAATACATCCGCATATAACCATGCATCTTGCCCCTTTTAACCATCTCCATCTGGGCTGCGTTCCACAGAGGATCATGGGTTCTTCCCTGCTCAAACTCAGCGGTAGTGTAATTGTATTCACGCTCATCGCCTGCATGCTCCTTATGCGTTTTTTTTGCCCAGTCGTGAAAACCATTCACCTTGTCATAATCGGGATTATAGTGACAAAAATTATCGGATAGCTCTTTTCTTACAATCAGCTCCTCAAGGAATGCCTCGCTGTTTTTATCTCTGCCATGTCTCTTCAATACCTCTGATGCAATACGTTGGGAGGATATCTGACCGAAATGCAGAAAGGGTGAAAGATCTGATACCATCTCCCTGTTCGGATCGTTTCTATGTTCTTCATATTCGGGGAGTCGCTCTGCTATAAAGGCATCCAATGTTTTAATGGCCTCCTTTTCTCCTGGAAGAATCCAGTCGACCGGTGCCACCTGGCGGTCGATACTGATCGAATTCAATAAATCAACGGGTTTTTTTGATGGTATGGGGGTATGTGATCCTGCAGGCATCGGTTCCTGTTTCGGGAACTCTTCGAGAAAATCACCCAATAACCGGTTTATTTTTGGCCGAAGGGTATAGGCAGCAAATTCGCATTTATCACTAACAAACCTTGCAGGCACGATATTGTGACCATCAACCTCAATAAACTTACTTGGCAATTTGCGGATCGCCTCTGAATACCACTCTCTTTTGATCTTCAGAGGGTCAAAGTCCACAACAACGGTCCCCGTTTTATTGACTTTGGCAAATTCCAACAGTTTTTCAGGAGGGTCTCCCTGCAGGATGAAAAATGGAATATTCAGTTTTTGCAATCCTGCTGCCACCTCTTGCATTCCTCTCAGCATAAAATCATAATGACGCAACGTAGCTCCCTGGAAACTGTCTGCCAGTGTAAAAACCACAGAAAGACCACAATCCATTTTAGCAGCAAGATGACGTGCGAGCAACAATCCGGGATTATCATTGATTCGCTGCTCCCGGCTCATCCAATAAATCACATCCCCTTCGCTTTTCCGCCTGGGCGTGAAATCATTAATTCGCTCCTTTCTTATCATTAAAACATCAACAAGTAAATCGCAGGTTTGTTGAACCTATTCAGGAATAAAAATATTTGTATGATCAGTACTATCGGGATCAGGATCAGACCTCCAAAAATAGATCGGATCATCACCTGCCGGCTGCAGATAATGGTGCAGAGGGGGTCTCTCAGGTAACTGTATCTTTTCCACATCGAAATCTTTGTTAAAGTAGTAATAATTCAGTGCCCTGTTTTCGTATCCTCCTGTAGGGGATACCCTTTTAAAATCATAACCATACACCATTGAATCATCATGATGTTCGTCCAGGTGAAATATAAAGCGCTTACCATGCTGGTGTAATGCTGAAAGAAAAAACATACTCAGATTAAATCCGGTTTCTCCATAATTGTAACCTGGCCGGGTATAGTTCTCCGGCTCCCTAATATAGTTTTTCCTGAAATTTTTGAGAAAATCCAGAAAGACCGGGTCATGATAATCTTCCCAGTGTGTTTGGGAAATTGTAAGATTTAATGCATGTATATAGGATAGTTCAATGTTTTTGAAACCGGACCAGTATGATGATCCAAATACCTCAATCTCATAATTCTTTAGCTCATAAAAAAGCCTGCTGGATACCATGCTCGCAAATGCCTCGTCAACGGAAGGGAGGATGATCAGGTTGGGAATGTCGGGATTGAGTGAATGAATCAATCCTTCGGTATTGCCACCATTAATAACCACCTCTTTAAACAACACGGTTTCAACCGCGGAATATTTTTCAATTTCATCAAACAGGGCCTCCTTATAAAAGGATATTTGCTCCATCCTGGCTGAATCTCCCTGATGAACCAAAATCAGGTTGTTGTTATATAATCTGCCGATATAAGCAGCGTTATTTCTATACTCCGCTTTATAGGAAGGGGTTGGCTGAAATAAATAGGGATTATCCATTGCCATCTTTTCATTGGAATAGAATGGGGTCACCATAGGGATCCTGTTTATTATCGAAAATTCGGTAACCAGTTCAAGATTATAATTAAAAAAGGGACCAATAATCAAGTCGAATTCTGAAAACGCTGGGTCTTCCAGTATCTCCCTGGTTCTTGCCATGCTTTTTTTCGTATCATACACCTTGATATCCACCTTAAAGCCTTCTTTTGTCAGCATATCTATTGCCATCAGGCTGCCTTCCAGGAATTCCAAAAAATTAACTGATTGGGGGGTCTCACTCGCAATCCGGTAGTCTTCCCTGATCCGCTCTCTGCGAAGAGGAGAACGTACATCTTTAAGAAGTGAGTCCAGGGGCTCCTTCTTATGATAATCGAACGGTATAAGATAGGCGACCCTGAACATCCTTTCCGGGAAATACTCCTCCTCTTTCAGTTCATCATAAGTATATGATTCTTCGATGATAACCGTATCCTTTATATCTGAAACTGAGTCGACAGGGACTATCTCCGGACTGAAAATCTCAGCACTTGTTGTACTTGGTTGTGGTATCCGCAATATATCACCGATCTTTGGTCCGCCCCACCCCAGTTCCCTATTAACTGATCTGATCTCCCTTGGACTCACTTCATAATATCTTGCAATGGAGTAGAGTGTTTCTCCCCTCTTTACTTTATGAAAGAGAAATCCCTCTTCATCAAAGGAGAGTACATTGCGGTTTGATTCATCCAATGGCAGCAGAATCTTCTGGCCGACCGGGATATCATTAATATCAATCCCCGGATTCAATTCAAGGAGCTCCTCAACCGTACAGTCATATCTTCTCGAAAGCGAGTATAATGTCTCTCCTGGCTTCAGGATATGACTCCTTGGTTGATCTGGCACCGTTCCTGTATCGATAGCGAATGCCGATGCCGGATCCGAAGGTATTTTCAATACCTGTCCGATGGACAATTCTGTGGCTATTGCCCCGGGATTCTCGATCAATATCTCTTTTTCCGATACATTATAGGCTTTTGCAATTGAATAGAGGGTCTGCCCCACCTTAACAACATGTACATAATAAACCTTGCCTTCCAGAATTACCTTATTATCTGAGCGTGTCACCTTCACAGGATCCTGTGCAGGCAAAAATGCATTCATGCAGATAAGGACCATCACAAGAGCGGCAAACTGTTTTTTACAGGATTTCATCATATGAATAACGAAGAAAACTCCCCTGGATTATTGGTTAAGAAATTTTACTACATTTTTTTCGATGCGCTCCTGGATATCAGAGAGATCTGATTTGACAAATTCTTCTCCGGTAATGCTTTCAAAAAGCTCAATATAACGTTCCGATACCTCGCTAACGAATTCATCCGGCATATCCGGCATTTGCTGACCATCCTTTCCCTGAAAACCATTGGCGATGAGCCACTGGCGGACAAATTCCTTGGAAAGCTGCTTTTGTTGCTCACCTTTTTTCTGCCGCTCCTCATACCCCTCAGCATAAAAATACCGGGACGAATCGGGCGTATGAATTTCATCAATCAATATAATCCTGCCATCCTTTTTACCGAATTCATATTTCGTGTCAACCAGGATCAGCCCCATATCCGCAGCCATCTCTGTACCACGCTTGAATAATTTTCTGGTATAATCTTCGAGCATCAGGTAATCCTCTTCAGAAACGAGTCCCTGATTGATGATCTCTTCCCTTGAGATATCCTCGTCATGGCCCTCATCAGCTTTGGTTGTCGGAGTAAGAAGGGGTTCAGGAAATCTATCATGCTCTTTCATACCGTCAGGCATTACAACCCCGCATATCGTCCTCTTTCCATCGCGGTATTCCCGCCAGGCATGCCCTGTCAGATAGCCACGTATCACCATTTCAACCTTAAAGGGTTCTGCATAATGCCCTACTGTAACATTGGGATCCGGAGCGCCGGTCTTCCAGTTCGGAACCAGGTCGGCAGTTGCATCCAGGAACCTGGTTGCGATCTGGTTAAGCACCTGTCCTTTGTAGGGAATTCCTTTGGGGAGCACCACATCAAATGCCGATATACGGTCAGTGACAACCATCACCAGGACCTCATCATCGATATTGTCTACGTCACGTACTTTTCCATGATAGACATCTTTCTGTCCTGAAAAATTAAAATCTGTTCTTTTTAGTGCTTCCATAGGTATAATATTTAATTACTTAATATAAAACAATATAAATATTGTTCATGCAACAGGGAAGTTATTCGTCCTCCTTCCTCCGCCTCGTGAGTTCCGCTTCGTTTCGGTTGTTGCCTCGCATAATAAAAAATTTTCACTGGTTTTCGTTGAGACGAATACAGTGGGCTCATCCCTACTTGTCATATGCTTTCACAATATCCTTTACCAACCGGTGTCTGATAATGTCTCTCTCATCAAAAACTACCTGACTGATCCCTTTTATATTCTTCAGAATCTTCATGCCCTCGACAAGGCCAGAGGTCATTTTTCCTGGCAGATCCACCTGCGTGATATCTCCTGTTACGATAAATTTCGCCTGGGGTCCCATGCGGGTAAGAAACATCTTAAACTGACTCGAGGTTGTGTTTTGTGCCTCGTCAAGTATCACAAATGCCTTATCCAGGGTCCTTCCCCTCATGTAGGCCAGTGGTGCAATTTGAATAACATGATCCTCCATCAGTTGCATCAGCTTTTTGGCAGGAATCATGTCACGCAGGGCATCAAACAAGGGTTGCAGATAGGGGTCCAGCTTCTGTGCAAAATCGCCTGGCAGGTACCCCAGTTTCTCTCCTGCTTCCACTGCTGGCCTTGTAAGCACAATCCTTTGCACCTCCCTGTTCTTCAATGCACGCACGGCTAGCGCTATGGCTGTATAGGTCTTTCCTGTTCCCGCGGGACCAACAGCAAGGATCAGGTCGTTTTTTTCTGATTGATCCACCAACTCTTTCTGATGAATGGTTAACGCCCTGATAGGTCTGGACTTTTCACCATGCAACAGTACCTCCTCTTTTGGTCCGGGTGCTGAAATCTTGTACTTCGCATCACCTTCCAGAATCTCATCGAAATCGTCCATGGTAAGGCGGTTGAATTTATGAATGAATCTGACAAGCAATTCAACTTTCTCTTCCAGCTGTTCAATTCGCCTTAAATCCCCTTCAACCTTCAGCTCATTTCCCCTTGATAATATGCTGAGATCGTGGAAAAAAGCCTTTAATTTATTGAAGCGCACATTGTTGACACCAAAAAAATCGATGGGATCAATCCCTTCTAAATAGATCAGCTTTTGCGCCATAAATTGATTTATAATCACTACTTTTGACTATGACAAAATAAGCTGTTTTTTTTAACATTCCAATAGAAAATCCTTCTACTATTCACATGCATTTAGTTACGCTGACCTCGGATTGGAAAAAGGACGACTTTTACACTGGAGCCATCACGGGATCCATCCTGGCCTCCTGCGAAGATGCCAGAATCGTTACAATCACCAACCAGATAAGAACATTTGGTATTGCTGAAGCCGCATTTGTAGTCAGGAACAGCTATCATCACTTTCCTGTTGGTTCGGTCCACATTATTGCTGTAGGCTCAGAGAGCGATCCCCAGGGACATATGCTTGCGGCAAAAATAAACGATCACTACTTTCTTACTGCTGATAATGGAATTGTTGGTTTGCTTGGAAATACAGAAAGTTTTGAAATTGTAAGACTTACCCCCACCGAAAATGATGAGCCAAAAAGCTTCCCCGCCTTCCACTACTTCAGTAAGGCAGCATGCAGGATCATCAATGGTGATCCGTTAAGTGCACTGGGAGAAAAAACAGAAGATTTCAGAAAACAGATTCCTCTCAGGGCTACATTGGAAAACAACACCATCACAGGCGCTGTTATATATATCGATTCCTTCGGCAATGCTGTTACAAACATCTCTCGGGAACTGTTCGACCGGATTGGCAGGGAGAGAGAGTTCACGATTTATGTACAGAGTAAACACTATAGGATCAATCGTTTAAATAGATTTTACTCGGAAACCACCGCTGGAGATCTGCTTGCCCTTTTCAATTCTATCAGTTTACTTGAAGTGGCCATTCGGAACGGGTCAGCAAAGGATTTATTGAATGTAAACACAGATTCAACCGTTAGGGTAGAATTCAAACAAGAAAATACATGAGTAGCAGGAAAGAGAAAATGGCAGCATTCGGGAGGATACTTGATATTATGGATGAACTCCGTGAGAAATGTCCCTGGGATCGAGAGCAGACAATGGACTCACTAAGAAACCTGACCATCGAAGAGACCTATGAATTGGCCGATGCTATTATTGAAAAGGATATGGATGAGATCCGCACTGAGCTGGGCGACCTGCTCCTGCATATCGTTTTCTATGCAAAGATCGGAGATGAAGAGGGTGCTTTTGACATTACAGATGTGATCGACACGGTAAATAAAAAGCTTGTTTTCAGACACCCTCATGTTTTTGGCGAACGGAAGGTCGCAGGAAGCCGTGAAGTGATCAACAACTGGGAAGAGTTGAAAATGAAAGAAAACAATGGTACGAAAAGGGTGTTGAGTGGTGTTCCTTCCTCCCTGCCCGCCCTGATAAAATCCCACCGAATACAGGATAAGGTTAGGGCTGTTGGGTTCGACTGGGCCAATCCCGATGATGTGTGGAAAAAGGTAGATGAGGAAATTACTGAAGTCCGCAGGGAGATAGAAGCCGGTGACCAAAGCAAAACCGAAGATGAATTTGGCGACCTGCTCTTCTCAGTGGTCAATGCAGCCAGGCTATTTGGTATTGAACCGGAAACAGCCCTGGAACGTACCAATAAGAAATTTATGAGCAGGTTCAGTTATATCGAGGAACATGCCAGATCCAATGGACGCTCAATCAAAGATTTATCACTGGAAGAGATGGAACATTTATGGGTGGAGGCGAAGAAAATCGATCGTTAATAGTATTCCTCACTTCTCCTCTTTAGGCTTGTCTTTGTCTTTCTTCCCTGTCTCTTCCTCCTTGGGCTCGCCGCTATCACTCTTCTCTACAGCCGCCTCCCTGGGATCACCGCTATCGCTCTTCGTTATATCCGCCTCCCTGGAGCCGACCTCGCTCTCTTCCTGTTCCTGAACTTCTTCAGCCTTCTCCTCCTTATCAACCACCTCAAGCAGACCAAGTTCATGAAGGATGTTATACCATGAAATAACTTTCTTTATATCCGACACATATACCTTTTCAGCATCATATTCAGGAAGCACCTCTGTAAAATATGCCTTAAGTGATTCATTCCCTGATTTAGGATCGATTGACGCTCCTCCATCCTCCTTCTCATGAATCTTCATGAGTACATCGGCAAGAGGAACATCTTCATCTGCCCCGAAAATTGATATATCATCCAACGCACTAACCCTGGCTGTAGGAGGCACAACTGAACGCTTCTTGTCAGTCAGAGTTTCAACCACAACACCGTTTCTGGCCTGTGCAAGGAATCTGAACAATCCACCTTTTCCTGAAATTGACATCAGGTCTTTAACTTGTATTGTCTTCATTCTACAAATATATCATACGATTTTAAAATATTTATTTTATCCCACGCTCTTTCTTGATGCTGTCGTATGCATCTTTTACCTTTCTGAATTTTTCCTGTGCCACAGCTTTGAAATCCTCACCCAGGTGCGCAACTTTATCAGGATGGTATTTCATCGCCATTCGCCTATAGGCCTTTTTCAACTCTTCGTCGGACACATTGGCATCAATTTCCAGGATTTTATAGGCTGCATCGGAAGCACTGATAAACATCGCCTGTATGCTGTCCAAGTCGGAGGAGGTAATATTCATAAACCCGGCAATCTGCCTGATCATCCTCTTTTCAGCATCGCTCAGGCCGGAATCGGCTGCTGCTATTCCAAAAAGGAAGTGGATCATCTCCAACCGGTATGAATAGTCAAGACGCTGAACGAGTTGAGCAGTGACCTCTCTGACAGGGATCTCCTGTTTGAGGATATCGCGTAACATCACAATTGCTTCCTGTGCTGTCTCATTACCGAACCTTTTTAAAAAATAATTTTTTACATAATCCAACTCACTTTTCATTACTCGTCCGTCTGCCTTCATTACAGCTGCCACCAATACCAGCAGGGAAGCTGCATAATCTCCCCGACGCGTAGTAGATTGAAGTATTCTGCCCTTGGAATCTGTGGTGATTGTTGACCCGTCGAACATAGATCCAAGCGCAAGTCCGAGGATCCCACCAATCGGACCACCTACGGCCCAGCCGAGCCCAAGTCCAACCCATTTACCGAATTTTGCCATCTATTAATGATTAAGTTTTATAAATTTATTATGCAAATCTACAATTTGTGGAAGAATCATGCTATTGATCTCATTATTTATTATAAAATCGGATAATTCCTCCTTTTTTTTGTCATCCATCTGACTATCAATCCGGGCCTGAACCTGGTCTGCAGAGATTTGATCCCGGTCAACCACCCTGTTTATCCTGGTATTTATATCGGCCTTTACGAAAACTGTATAATCCATCCCGGAAGCTCCTCCTGACTCAAACAATATCGCAGCCTCCTTGATTACATAAGGTTCACTGGATTTACCCAGTGCCCACTTATCAAAATCCAGTCGCACTGCAGGATGCACAATTGCATTCAATGCCCCAAGCTTTTCCTTGTCGGAAAAAACAACCTCACCAACAAACCCCCTGTTGAGCCTTCCCTTCTCATAAGCATCTGGTCCCAGCAGACCTGTAATCAGATTAATGATTCCCGCATCTGACTCCATCAATCGCCTTGCCTCACTGTCAGCATCATAGACAGACACCCCCAGTTCCCTGAAAACATTGCATATGGTGGTTTTTCCACTGCCAATACCTCCTGTCAATCCAACTTTCAACATTATTTCACAGATAAGAGATACTCAACCGACTTCGGATAAATATCGATGGATGTCAGTTCTTCAGGCTTTATCTTCATCTGAACTTCAAGCCTGGCTCTGTTTTGGAGAACATCATCATAGCTAACCTCCAGCCTGAATGCCTCAGGCACAATCCGTTCATATTTACTAAGTCCGATCATCCCGGTAACTGTTACCCGTTGGGGAAATACCTGCATTCTCAGTGAATCAGGCAATCCGGCTACCTGCACCGGCACCCTCACCTGCACTTCTGTCAACTTCTCTATGCTGATCGCGCAGTTCACCGCAGTTTGCTGATGATTTAGCTTGGGATAGCTGGCAATCTTCAGTGTTCCACTGAAATTTTTATCCAGCTTCCCTAAAGATCGTTTCTCCGTACTGAGAGCATACAGCGTATCCAAATAGATATCAGGCCCCGTTACCATAATAGATTCAGGACTTATTTCAACATCATCGATAAAAGTGAAGCCCTTTTCAATCTCAAAATTCAGGTTGGGTTCAATGGGAACCCACCTGCTTACCTCATTGGCAAACTGGAACATCAATGTATCGGGTGAGATCTCCTGAAGCTGCAACTCACTGGATAGCTGCCTTTCCAATCTTTCCCTGGCATACCGTGTTAAAATATAAAACTTCGTTGTGTCACCCGGCATGCGATTCATCGCGAATTCTGATACCGGAAAGTTTAAAGGAATGGGGCGTTTTGAAAACTTGTAACTCAGCAAAGGATACCCATACGCAGTTACCTTCAAACCAAGATGATCGGGCACATCACTAACGAGTACTTTTTCCGAAGGAAACCTGCTATATGCAATAGGATATTTGAGCACTGTAGTATATTCCTTATTCAGGGCGTTCAATAGCCAGATTATTATAGAAATAGCCAGGAAGAAGGAGAATACAAGTATTTTCCTTTTCCATTCCAGCTGCTTCTCTTTTGTAAACTCGGAAAGCCTGGGCTTTTTTCCTGGATCGTCTATAGCCATCTGAAGGCAAAAATACAAAAAAAGAAAGTTCAGCCTGTGGAATAAGGGCTGAACTTCTTCTCTATTTGGTCGTTCTTCCTATTTTTTCGCAGTTACATCCGTATCGGATGCGTCCTTTACAATTGCACTCTTGTCAACCTTTACAATTGTATTTTCCGCAATCTCAAGGATCACTGTGGTCTCCTTTACATCGTTAATCTTTCCGTAGATCCCACCGCTTGTCAGAACTTTATCCCCTTTTTTAAGGGAACTCCTGTAATTGGTCATCTCCTTTTGCTTCTTCACCTGGGGCCTGATCATAAAGAAGTAAAAAACCACAATGATCAGCACCAGAAAGATAAGGGATTGCATTCCTGGTGATTTCGGGCCTTCTGCGGCCGCTTGTAATAATACAAATAGTAGATTCATAATACCTGTTTTTCGATTAATTAATATTGATCACTTTTGCTTTTAAAAAAATATCCTCCCTGGGATTACCGGCATTGGAAAACACCGATATCCTAATATTTTGTGTGCCTTTCTTTCCTGCTGAATTAAAAATAATCCTGATCGTTTCGGACTCTCCTGCTCCAAGTGGCTGTTCATTCCATTGGGGTACCGTACAACCACAACCCGCTTTGATATCCTGTATAATGAGGGGGGCATGACCCTTATTCGTATATGTAAACCACGCGGCAACCTGCTCTCCGTCACGAATGGTTCCCAAATCCTGTACATCTGTTTCAAAATCAATTACTGCGGTGCCTTGTTGATTAT
The DNA here is from genome assembly GCA_964432125.1 of uncultured Bacteroidaceae bacterium. Classification (GTDB taxonomy): domain Bacteria; phylum Bacteroidota; class Bacteroidia; order Bacteroidales; genus M55B112. The sequence goes on from CAYSMO010000050.1 coordinate 13,132, forward strand.
CATCGATC
>CAYSMO010000051.1:0-12945 GCA_964432125.1 uncultured Bacteroidaceae bacterium
CTGGCCCAGGTGGTATTCCGGATTGGCGACAGTGTTACGAATGTTATCTCACCCATGATGAGTTTCTTTGCACTGATCATCGCGTTTGTTCAAAAATACGATAGCAAGGCAGGGATTGGAACGGTGATAGCCACCATGCTGCCCTACTCCATCGCCTTTTTTATCGTCTGGACGCTACTACTTGTACTTTGGGTCTGGATTGGATTGCCCCTTGGTCCGGATGCAGGGCTCTATTATGAGGCTACACCTTTGTTCCGGTAGAGGCAAGCCTTGTCGCTGCATAATTGGCAGGTGTAATTGTTAAATTTCACCTCTTTGCCAATGCCAATAATACCGGAAACTGATTTTACCGGGATCATCAGGCAGGATTCAGACAAGGCGATATCAAGATAGTTTTCAGGAAAAACTGTAAAGAGCTTCTTCTGTTCTGCGATGTCCCAGTTACAATAACCGGGACTGTAGCGGTTGGTGATCTTTAAACCGATTTTTGCCATCTCAGCTTCCAGTCTTGACTGTATCCTGTCCATCGCTGCTTCAACCACTACATTGGCCAGTACATCTGCAACGTATCCCTTGATCAGATCGCCTTCATCCATAAGCTGACGGGTATAGCGTGATATTTCTTCGCCGGCGGTGCAGACAAACCAGGCGAAGTGTTCAGAGTTTTTTAGCTGACGGGTTACGATCTGCCTGGTCTCAAAAAGGTGACCATGGCTTGCGACTGTCTTGCTTTGCCGGTCAATTGTAATCTCATCGACCAGTACATATCCACCGCGGATATTGCAGATTTCAGGCCCCTGCTTCATCAATTCGGTAACCGATTCCATTACTGGTTCGGGGATCATTTCAGGATCGTCATAACCCATAAGGGGAGGAAGAATCTCTGCCGAAATGTTCAGCTCTTCAAAATCAAAAGAATAGGAAACGGGCTTATTGTTCATAGTACCTTATTGCGCAAATGTTACGCATAAAGATATCAATTTTTGTTTTATATAGCCGATCCCCCTTTTTCGCCTGTTCTGATGCGGATACACTCCTCCAGCGGGAGAATAAAAAGCTTTCCATCTCCGATCTCCCCCTGCTCGCCATTGTTCGTTTTGGCTGCCTTGATAATGGTATTAACCGTTGTATCCACAAATTCATCATTCACTGCAATTTCGATTTTTATCTTGGGGATGAGATTAGGTATAATCTTTTGTCCGCGATAATACTCCTCCTGCTGTTGCTGTCCATGCCCTGAGACTTTCGAAACTGTTATTCTTGATATTTCTGCTGCGATAAGCGCTTCGCGCACTTCATCGAGCTGGGATTCACGGATGATTGCTATGATAAGTTTCACGTGTAAATTTTTTTTGGTTTTTGCATATATTTTAAATACAACTTTTATCGGCACTAAGGGCGGGTTGTGCAGAGAATGAACCCACCATGGTTGCCATTTAGTTCGGATTTATCAATCCATATCCGCGTTCACCATGGTAGGAGCGGTCAAGTCCTGCCATCTCCTCTTTGTCGGTGGAACGTATACCGAAGATCTTATCCACAATAAAGATCAGAACCAGTGTGAGTACCCCTGCATAGGCGATCGCAATTCCGACGGCAGCCGACTGAACGCCAAACTGCTGCCAGAGGGTCCAGCTGCCACCTGCCGCTTCAGCCGCTTCAGCCATCCATGCCGGGCGAATGAAAAAGGTAAGGGCCAGTGCTCCGACAATACCTCCGACACCATGCAATCCAAATGCATCCAGGCTGTCGTCATATCCCAACTTGTTTTTCATCAGGATGGCAAAATAGCATATAATCGCAGAGATCGCACCAAGGGCCAATGCGCCACCAGGCTGCACTACACCTGCAGCTGGCGTAATAGCCACCAGTCCGGCCAGAATCCCGGAAGCAAATCCAAGTGCTGTGGCTTTCCCACGGTGTATCCCTTCAATGATCATCCAGACCAGTGCTCCTGAAGCCGCAGCTGCCTGCGTGGCTGTTAGCGCTTGTGCTGTTGAAAGTCCCGACGATACACTGCTGCCGGCGTTGAATCCAAACCATCCCACCCAGAGCAGCCCCGCTCCAAGCATGGTGATCACCAGGTTATTCGGACGTACCGCCTGGTATGGAAAACCGCGTCTGGCTCCCATATATATGGCAGCAACGAGTCCGCTGACACCCGCTGAAATGTGCACTACCGTGCCACCTGCAAAATCAATCGCGCCATTGGCTCCCATATTGAAAAGAAATCCATCTTCGGCCCATACCCAATGGCACAGCGGGTTGTAGACAAATAATCCCCAGAGTGCAATGAAGGCAATGTATGCCTTGAAAGATACCCTCTCAGCAAATGCCCCGGCAATCAGGGCAGGGGTAATGATTGCAAACTTTCCCTGAAACATGGAAAAGACATACTCCGGAACCCCGGCATCCAGGATCGATTCGTCAATTCCCTTTAACATGACATAATCAGGATTCCAGCCAATCCATCCCCCCAGTACATTCGGACCAAAGCACATGCTGTAGCTAACAACCACCCACAAGACACTCATCACGCCCATGGCTGCAAAACTATGCATAATCGTGCCCAGAACATTTTTTGAACGTACCAGTCCGCCATAGAACATGGCCAAACCAGGAATCATTAACAAAACAAGCGCGGTGGAGGTCAGCATCCATGCAGTGGCTCCACTGTCAATACCGTTGCCATCCGATGCATCTATCACCGTATAAACGGTTAACAGGATAACAAGAGTGAAAATGACTTTTCGTGTGAAAGATTTCATAGGTATAAATTCTTAATTTAACTTGTTGATATAAAATAATATAACTATTGTTTTAACTACAGGGAACTTGTTGCCTCGCAAAATATAAAATTTTCAACGGTGCTCGGCGAGCCCTCATCATCGAACAGTTCGCTACCGGAGCTTTTATACATGTCCTTCTGTCTTTGCTCCGCTGAAAAATCTTTTCCCAATGATGAGGGGTTCATAGGATAAATTCTTAATTTAAATAATTGATATAATACTATAGATATCGTTCATCAATGATAAGAGATCATTTGTTGGGTTAAATAGGTTGTTAGTATGTTTCCCGGTCCAAACATAGGGGTAAAAGAGAAAAAAAACAACTAAAAAATTTGTATGCCCACTAAAATAGGGGGTATAAAGCTGTAATTTATATTTGATATAAATATGGAAGGGGGTTTAAATAGGGGGGGGGTATGATGTAAAAAAAGTAGAATATACTTTGAAATACATCTTTATTTTCAAGTATACTGTTACTGATTCAATTTTTTCAGCAACAATTATATTTTTTTCTGGATATTTTCGGTGACGATATGTCCGTCGAAGAGTTGTATGATCCGGTGGGTTCTTTCCGCATCACTGGGAGAGTGGGTCACCATGATGATGGTTGTGCCGTCTTCATTGAGTTCCGTGAGCAGGGTCATTACTTCATCGCTGTTGGCCGAGTCAAGATTTCCAGTTGGCTCATCGGCGAGGATCAGCTTAGGGTTGGTTACCACTGCCCTGGCAATGGCAACCCGCTGCTGCTGTCCGCCCGACAGCTGCTGTGGAAAGTGATTTTTCCTGTGCGAGATCTTCATCCGCTCCATCACTGCGCTCACCTTCTTCTTTCTTTCGGAGCCAGACATCTTCAGGTAGAGCAGGGGCAGTTCGATGTTTTCAAATACAGTGAGCTCCTCAATCAGGTTGAAGCTCTGGAAGACAAACCCAATCGTCCCCTTCCGCAGGTTGGTCCTTTGCTTCTCTTTCAGTCCGGCCACTTCCCTGTCACCAAACAGATACGATCCTGACGTCGGACTATCCAGTAGTCCGAGTATGTTCAGTAGTGTCGACTTCCCGCAACCGGAAGGACCCATGATGGCAACAAATTCACCATCCACCACCTCAATGTTTACTTTGTTCAGCGCCGTGGTTTCCACTTCATCTGTGCTGAAAACCTTTACCAGATCGACGGTCTTAATCATATTTTTTTAATTTATCTCCCGAACTTTAATGCCCCGGGTAATATTCAGTGCCGTGGTCATTGTCTCCAGATCTGTGTAAATCTTGCCATCTTTTCCGGAATGGTGACCACGACCAATGAGCTCCATGGGGTATTCCTGCTTCTCATCATTCAGATCTACGAGAGCCATGTATATGAGTGATGGCTGACAAGAGGTTTTGTAGTACTCATCATCGGGAAACTTGTTGTTGGTCCAGTATTCGTTCCAGTCCCACGTCTGGTTCACCTCAAAATATACCAGAAACCGATCAGGACCAGGTTTATCGAGCCGGGTGTTCAGCACAAAAGAGACTTGTGGCGTGGCGCCGGTATATGCATCCGCAACCGCATTCTCGGGGGATGGCACGAAGAGTCCGTCAGGTTCCTTTACTCCCCGACTGTGCGACCATACCGGCAGGGCAGCCGGACGCCGGATAGCAGCAGGGAGCCACTTTCCGGAGGTGGCGTCTCCATGCTGGAAAATACCTTTTCCCAGCGATTCGGCAACAAACAGCGTCTGAATGAATTTTCCGCTTTCGCTCTCAACCCAGATGGCCATCAGGGGATGGTTATGGGCCTCCCCGCGGATAAATTCCACTTGTAGTTGCTGACCGCTCCCTGCGGTATTTGATGATATGGTTTCCGGAACCTCTGATTCAGGAACCTTTGCGCTCTTACAGGAAAAGGCAAGAAACAATAGTACTACCGGGATGATTAGATATGATCGGCTCATGTCCTTTTGTCTTTGCACCGCTGATAAATCGATATTCAATGATGAGGAGTTCATATATGTAAATATTTATTTGAAAGCTTATTACTATTTTATTTGCACCTGTTTTTATCTGCTGTTTTTCTCTCTAACTAGTTTCTGCAAGAACCGGGCTCCGCTTCGCTACGGTCCTTATCAAAGACTTAAAATAACTTGGTTTTCTTTCTGTAACCGGACACTTTATATCTAGAATTTTATAATAATACCTACTGAAGGCAAGAGGGTACCCACCTCGGTTTTTTCCGGCTCCAATTCATAGCGTTGCTGATCCATAGGTGCTTCGGGATTCTCAATCACCGGTTGTCCGTTCTCAAACTGCTGCACAAGAAACTCTGTCCCTGCCGTCTTGTAATTGTACAGGTTTTGAATGTCAAGATACAGATTAAGGGTGAAATTATCAAGAAACCACTCTTTATCTACCCGCACATCGAGCTGATGGAATGGTTCAAACCGCAGGTCGTTGTAATTTGTCAGATCCAGGATTTCACGCCCGGTAATGTCCCAGTTGAATACATTTGAACTTGCTTTGACATCGATCGGTGTATAAGGTACTCCTCCCACGAAACGCCACTTAAAGCCAACCTGCCAGTTCTTGTTAAACTTCCTGAATCCGGTCAGGTTCAACAGGTGACGGTTGTCCCAGGCGGTAGGGATCCAATCCCTGTCTACCAATGCCGCTTTCAAAGGTTTTGTTTCACTTCTTACCAATGTATAGGAGAGGATCAGGTTAAATTTATAGAGGTCCTTGTTTCTGTAAAGCACCTCCGCGCCATAGGATCTTCCTTCGGCTGTTGATGTTACCGGCTCGGCACCGTACAGACCGAAATCTGCACCCTTGCTGGCCAGCGAAATGGAATCCGTGAGTGAAAAGGGGTAGTTGTTGTACAACTTGTAAAATCCCTCTATGCTGAATTTTGATTTATCGTCGGGCAGGTATTCAATCCCCCCTACAAAATGGTCTGACTGTATATAGGTAAGGTCATTTTCCTTATTCACCATTATACCATTTTCATCGGTATAGGCCAGCGTAGTGTAAGCGGGCAGCTGATAGTACCTGCCGGTGTTGAAGTTCAGGTAGAGTCCGGTGTTGAGCATATAACTTGCTGATAACCTGGGAGAGAACTGATTCAGCAGGTTGCTCATGTTGTCATTGTAGTTGTTTGCATCCATCCGCACACCGAGGGATAGTACCAGCCTGTTTTTAAGCATCTCCTTGTTTGCCTGGGCAAATCCGCCCCATTTATGTAAAAATATGTCAGAATTGTATTTAAACCGCACAGTATCCCCATTGATGTAAGTAAGGTTGAAATTATCTGTAAAGGATTTAGCATATTCATAATTAACTCCGGCATTAATCTTTAACCCGTTGTCGAACCGGGTCGTATTCTCATATCTGAATTTGTTTTCAATCTCATCCGAGGCATAGTCGAGCAGCATCACCGAATCCTCATCGTTTCCTGCATACTTCCTGGCCTTGTTATCCAGGTAATTTCTACTGGCCACAAATGTATCAAATCCCTTTTCCCGGTAATGCTTATAGACCAATCCGATGGCATAGCTCCACTGGTCATTCTCGGGCAGGTTCCCGAGGATGTATTTCTGCTGATTGGTTTCGTTGGCTGCCAGGTTCAGTGAGTTGATGTCGTAGGACCCAATGCTGACAAGGGAGATCTCATTCTTATCGTTGAGCTTCGTTTTCACCTTAAGCTGGTAATCGTTGTATTTCGGGAGGAACGGCAGCTCAAGCAGGCTAAACAGAAATTGCAGGTAGGAGCGCCTGACCGAAACCAGGTAGGTGGTGTTCTTCCCAATCGGCCCGTCGGCTGTCAGCGCCAAATCTGAAGCTCCGATGGCACCCTTGAATTTGGTTTTCTCCTTGTTGCCATCCACCTGGTATAGCTCGATTACCGAGCTGAGCGCATCACTTCGGTTGGCCGGAAAGGCTCCAGAATAGAGGTTCACCTCGCGGAGGAAGTCGGCATTGATAATTCCCACGGGACCGCCTGAAGCGCCTTGTGTGGCAAAATGGTTGATGTTCGGTATTTCAATGCCGTCGAGGTAAAAGGAGTTTTCGCTGGGTCCGCCGCCCCGCACGATCACATCGTTCCGCTGCGCCGGTGTTGATGCCACCCCGGGGTATGACTGGATCACTTTGGAAATATCCCTGTTGCCCCCGGGAGCCTTTTCAATCTCTTCAATGTTTATTCGTTGAAGCGATACCGGACTGTCTTTATCGCGACGAAAAGGCGATGCCCTCACCACAATTTCATCAATCTCATAGTTCGCCTCTTCGAGGGGTATCTCGATAAATACCTTTCCCGAATTGGTTACCTGGATCGCTTCTGACACATAGTTTTCGAATCCAATGGACGAAACCCGCAACTCAACAAATCCAGGCTCCAGTCCCGTAAACAGAAAATTTCCATCAAGGTCACTGATCGACCCGATGCTGGTTCCGAATATGGCTATGGATGCGAACTCTACCGGTTCGTTGTTCTTGGCATTGTAAACACGACCCTCGATAATACCATTCTGGCCGTAGGCGATATTGACGAGCAGACCAAATATCAGCAGGATTGAGATTTTTTTGAGCGACATGGGTGTATATACTTTATGTGATCAATCTATTTTTCTCCAATAACATCGGCAAGGATTTTTTGTTCAACAAAACGTTGACTAAAATAAAAAAAAGATTAAACAAAAATACTTTAAAAACACTAATAAGTTGAAAATTTGTCAATTTCAGACCATTCAAGAAACGGAAATTCTTTTTTTAGTTTCCTGGTTTTCTCCGCCACCTGTTCCCGGAATTTTTTGTACTGTTCGGTCTGGGTGTGCAGCGGACGGTGATGAAGGGCCTTCAGCAGTGGATCCAGCCGTTGAATGATTTTTACCGCATCTTCTCTGATGCAGTTTTCAAGGAAATGGTTCCAGATGTATTCAATGGCCTGCTCATTGGGGTGGAGCAGATCGGCATTGTAGAAGCGGTAATCGCGCAAATCGTCCATCATGATTTCGTAAGAGGGGTAATAATAGCAGATGTCGGGATACAGCTTTTCCAGTTCGCCGGCTGAAAGCAGCAGTGTTGCCTTGCTCCGTTGGTTATCGGTGAGCCCGTCCATGATATGGCGGACCGGGCTCACGGTGAGGATAATCTTTATCTCCGGGTTAAGTGAAGTAATGCGGTCCACCAGTGCCTGGTAATGCTGAACGATCTCCCCCACCGTTAACAGCCTGCGGGTGAATTGTGATGCCGGCAGCTTGTGACAGTTATTCACGATTTCCCCTGTTTCCTTAAGTTCATAAATGAATGCCGAGCCAAATGTGAGGATCAGGTGACCCGCCTGACTGAACAGCTGCTTTGCATGTAGGAACGCCTTGTTGATCTTTTCGGTTGCTCTTTTTTTGTCGGGGTCAGAGAATTTTGTGTAGTGGTCGAACGAGAACCATAATCCGTCGTGGAACCTAAGCTCTTCTTCCCTGTACACCTCCTTCCCGATGAGTGCGCCGATGCTGTTGGATATGCTCATTGGGTTGTAGATCACGCCGAAAGGGTTGACAGATACAGGGAAAAGGTATTTTTTTAAATAGCTGCCTGTATTGTCTGTAAAGCAGGAGCCCAGCATGACGACCGGTTTCTCATACCCCAGTGGGTGTGGTGCCTTTTTTATATCGATCTCGGTTCTGAATTTCATGGATTTTATTGTCTTTACGCCGTTCAAATATATACGCTCAAAAGAGAGGTTTCTTTAGAGTGAAATTAATATAAATCATGGTTATGGCATTACATGTTTATTAGATGGTATGGCTGTTTCATCGGAAGCAAAGGGGTTACATGAATTTCTGCTCCTTCAGCCAGTCGGCGATATATTCGAATACCTCTTCCCTGATCGGTTCGTGGTGCAACTCATGATAGGCCCCTTCCCAGAGTTTTAGTCGTGTACGGTCGCTTGTATTCATCACATATTCTTCACTGGCCTTTGCCGAGGTGATCTTATCGCCCGTTCCATGCATGATCAGAAAAGGGCAATTGATCTTATAGACGTTTCGCAGGGCATTGTAACCGGCGTCGTAGGCTGACTTGAACAGTCCGATCGATATCTTGTTGTGCACCAACGGATCTTCTGCATATTTCTGCACCTCCTGCTCATCGCGTGAAATATCTTTGGGATCGAGTCCGTTGGGAAGGGAGATGCCCGGAGCGATCCTGAGCAGGGGTTTGATCAGTTTTACCAGGCTTTTTGAGGGTGGCTTGACCAGTTTAAGCCAGGGGGAGGTAACGATGAGGGCATCGACGGTAAAGGTGGTGCTGATGACATAGTTGATGGCGATAGCGCTACCCATGCTATGACCATAGAGTATAACCGGTTTGTCGGGGTATGTCTCCCTGAGTTGAGCCACCATCACTTTTACATCCTGAATAAGGTATTTGATATGGGTTGGGTGACCCCTTTTTCCATCCGATTTGCCATGTCCCCGCTGGTCATAGGCAAAAAAAGCAACCCCCTGGTTAACAAACCTTTCGGCCCAGTGATCGAGCCTTCCTCCGTGACTACCCAGGCCGTGGACGTAGAGGATAAGGGCGGTGGGTTCTTTCTCAGGAATCCATTCTTGTAAGTAAAGTTTTTTCTTGTCAGCGGTAGTATACCAGGAGTGCTTGTATCGTGTCATTTAGTAGTTTTTGGTCAGTTCCCTAAAAAATCTATATTTGGGATATTGAACACTAAGGTAATAAAATAAATTCTGAGAGCATAACTTGCCCTGCATTTACCTGTGAGATGCTCCGCTTATTATGGGGGGCTGACCTGCAACAATGCAGGAGAGCACAGAAAATATTGTCGTGATTAACTTTTATGTGACTTTCTGGTATATATGGCTAAAACATATTGACAGATACATATATTTTGTATATATTGCGGAGATAAAGCCCATATCATTGGGGAAAGGGCATATTGTTATGAAAACAACGCTGAACATAGATGATCACATCCTTGGAAAAGCATCCAGGCTCACAGGTATCTCAGAGAAAACAGCTCTGGTTAGACGGGGTTTGGAAGCTTTGATCGCCCAGGAGAGTGCAAAACGGCTTGCAGCCTTGGGTGGCAGCGAGAAGAAACTGAATAGTATTCCCAGGAGAAAATCAATCACGGAATGATTTTAGTGGATACTTCTGTCTGGATTGATCACCTTCATTCTGGGGATGAGGATCTGAAGGAATTACTTCTTTCGGGTCAGGTTTGTCTCCATCCTTATGTCCTGAGTGAATTGTCCTGCGGAAACATATCCAATCGAAAAGAGGTACTATCTCTTCTCGGAGCACTTCCGAAAATTGATCCAGTGCTGGATGAGGAAGTATTCACTTTGCTTGAAGGAAGTAAACTTTATGGAAAGGGATTGGGTTTTATTGATGTGCATCTTCTTGCATCTGCTTTAATTCATCATGTCGACATTTGGACAAGGGACAGGTCTTTGGATAGCGTAGCCAAAGAATTTGGGATCAGCAGATAAGTGTTTCTCATTATTGGGAATAGAATTTCAACGGGTTAAAGACAAAATAATATATATACCATGCAAAAATTCATTCAAATACCCACTCCAGCCCACGAAGGCCTCTACGATATTACCCGGCAGGTGGAAGAGATCGTGTCGGAATCCGGTGTACAGTCCGGTTTGGTGAATGTATATGTGCAAGGGGCCACGGCCGGAATTATGATCCAGGAGAACTGGGATGATTCGGTGCAGAGAGATGTGATTTCCCTGTTGAGAAAACTTATTCCGAGTGGTGTTTGGGAGCATGACCGGCAGGACGGCAACGGCGATTCCCATCTGAAAGCAGGGATTGTCGGTCCGCAGGAGACCATCCCCATTATAGACGGAAAGATGGGGCTCTCGACGTGGCAGAATATATTTTTGTGCGAGTTTGACGGACCACGGGAGCAGCGGAGTATTGCGGTTACGGTGATGAATAATTCAGTTTAAGAATTCAATGTTTCTTTGTAGCCCCTTATACCCGGCTCGTTTTAAAGCAGAGCTTTTGAATAGCTTGTTAAAATCGGTTTTCTCCAGCTGCTGCCAGTCTGTTTTTTTCATCTCCAGCAGCCGGGGTTTTGGACGGAATTCTTCGACCTGGTGAGGTTGGGCTTTGCGGTTCCAGGGGCATACATCCTGACAAATATCACAGCCGAAGGCGCGGTTTTCGAATTTTCCGAGGAATTTTTCAGGGATCTGCTCCCTGTTCTCGATGGTGAGGTAGGAGATGCAGCGGTTGGAATCGATGGTGCGGCCTGGGAGGATGGCATCGGTTGGACAGGCATCGATGCAAATATTGCATGCTCCGCAAAAATCACTTTCGGGGATTTGGTTATATTCCAACTCCAGGTTGAGGATAAGTTCGCCAATGAAGACAAACGAGCCCAGGTCGCGGTTGATCAGGTTGGAGTGTTTCCCGATCCAGCCCAGTCCGGCCCTTACCGCCCAGGTCCTGTCGAGCACAGGTGCCGAGTCGACAAACATCCTGCCTTCAGCCGGACCGAAATTTTCCTGGATGAACCGGTGCAGCGATTTCATTTTGTCCTTCATCACAAAATGGTAATCGGTGCCGTAGGCATATTTGGAGATTACCGGTGCCTCCGGATCCTCCTGCTGTTTATCGGTATTATAATTCATCAGTAATGAGATTACCGACTTTGCACCATCGACCAGCTTAGTAGGATCGGTCCGCTTCTCGAAGTGGTTCTCCATGTACTGCATTGAACCATGATAGTCATTGTCGATCCATTTTCTCAGCCGGTCGGCATCCTGCGGCAGGAATTCAGCTTTCGAAAACCCACAGGCAGAGAACCCGAGGCGCAGTGCCTCGTTTTTAATGGCTAGTGATTTGAGTTCATTTTCCATAGGGGATCTCTACATCATCCCCAGTTCCAGCCGGGCCTCCTCGCTGAGCATATCTTTGTCCCACGGCGGATCGAAGGTGAGAATGATGTTTACCTCCTCAATCCCCTTCACATCCTTCACATAGGCCTCCACATCGTTGAGGAGGATATCGGCCATCGGACAGTTGGGTGCGGTGAGTGTCATGGTGATCTTCACCTCTTTTTCCGATTTCACATCGATCTCGTAGATGAGTCCCAGGTCGTACACATTCACCGGTATTTCCGGGTCGTACACATTTTTAAGTGCCTTAACAATATTCGCCTCTATTTCTGTATAATTCTTTTCTTCACTCATGGCTCATTAGTTTTATGTTGCATCCTTCTCTGCCTTTGCCTGGTAAGCGATTGCGTACAGCTTCATTTTCTTCACCATCGCCACCAGACCATTGGAACGCGTAGGGGAGAGGTTTTGTTTTAATCCGATCTCATCGATAAAGTACAGGTCATTGTCGATGATCTCTTTGGGGGGCTGACCATTCAGCACCTTTACCAGCAGGGCCACAATTCCTTTTACGATAATTGCATCACTGTCGGCCTGGTACCATATCTTCCCATCCTTGAAATCTGCGTTCAGCCATACTTTTGACTGACAACCACTAATGAGGTACTCTTCGGTCTTGTATGCCGGATCAATATCGGGCAGGTCATTGCCCAGCTCAATCAGGTAATCGTATTTATCCAGCCAGTCGCTGAAGATTGAAAATTCTTCGATGATTTCGTCCTGGATCTTGTTGAGTGCCATATTGTTTTCTTTTACTGTTATTTTGAGAACATTTTTTTGACGCGCTTAAGACCGTGTACCAGCATATCTACCTCTTCAAAGGTGTTGTAAAGAACCATAGATGCGCGGATCGTGCCACTTATATTGAAGTGGTCCATTACGGGCTGGGTGCAATGGGTACCGGTGCGAACGGCGATACCCAGTTTGTCGAGTATCATGCCGGCATCATACGGGTGAACGCCCTCAAGCAGGAAGGAGAAGACATTGATCTTTTGTGCTGCATTTCCGTAGGTGCGCAATCCCTCAATCTCTTCGAGCTTCTTAAGGGTATACTCCAGCAGGGCAATTTCATATTCGACAATGTTGTCTATACCAACAGCGGTAACATATTCGAGCGCCTTTCCCAGTCCGATCGCACCGGTATAATGCATTGTTCCGGCCTCAAATTTATAAGGCAGTTCGTTGTAAGTGGTCTTTTCCATGGTTACGCAGTCGACCATATCGCCACCTCCCTGGTAGGGGGGCAGCTCCTC
>CAYSMO010000052.1:0-12322 GCA_964432125.1 uncultured Bacteroidaceae bacterium
GTCTTCGAAACAGCCAGGTAGGAACACATGCCCAGGAAATAGGCAAAGATCATGTTATCAATAAAGATCGATTTGACAAATATGTTAACTAGATTTTCCATACGTCATTCAATTAGTTCTGTTCGACCAAATCACTGTTTTTTGAACGCTGTACCCAGATAATCACACCAACAACGATCAATGCCATGGGTGGCAGCACCATCAGTCCATTGTTCGCATAACCGAACTCATAAAAAGCTTCGGGTACCACCTGGTATCCCATGAGTGTTCCTGATCCCAAAAGTTCACGGAAAAAAGCAACGATGATCAGGATCAGCCCGTATCCAAACGCATTCCCCAATCCATCGAGAAACGCGGGCCAGGGCTTGTTTGCCATGGCAAAAGCCTCCAGTCGCCCCATGATAATGCAGTTGGTAATAATAAGTCCTACAAACACTGAAAGCTGTTTACTCACATCATAGGCAAATGCCCGCAACACCTCATCCACGAGGATTACCATGGTGGCGATCACCACCAGCTGGACAATAATCCTGATCCTCGGTGGGATCATCTTTCGCAACAATGATATCACCACATTGGAGACGGTCATCACCGCAATAACCGAGAGCGTCATAACGATCGCCGGCTTGAGCTGCACCGTGATGGCAAGTGCAGAACATATTCCCAATACCTGCACCGTGATCGGGTTACTCTTTCCGAGCGGTTCCCTGATCAGTTTCAAATTCTTCGTTGAAAGCAATGGTTCCTTTTCTGTCATAGCTACTGTTTCTCTTATTTCTATTGAGTGCTTGCAAGAACCGAACTTGTAAGCTCGGCAAAGCCAAAAATCCAATTACTCTGTCATGCTAAGCTCTTACAAAATATATTAATTCTATTTAACTGTTCCTTTTTCCCGGAAGTGACGCTCATATCCTCCGAAAAAATCCTCAAGCATCTCGCTTAGTCCGACCGAAGTAATGGTACCCCCGGAGATGGCATCCACCCCATGCGGATTCGTTGCCACATCAATCCCTTTGTCAACTGTTACACTAACAAATTCTCCCTGCTCATTAAAAATTCTTTTTCCTTCGAATTTACTTTCGAACCAATCGGTATTAATTTCTGCCCCCAGTCCGGGTGTCTCTTTTGCATGGTCGTATATAGCGCCGGAAATTGTATTCATATCTGGTTTAAAGGCAACATACCCCCAAATGGGGCCCCACAACCCTTTACCTCTAACGGGAACTATAAATCGCTCATCACCACTACCAGATGTGTACAAGAAAACCGGATAGAGCCGCTCTGTAGGCGCTTTGTCGGCCTGCTCTTTCAGGTTTAGCAGAACTTCAAAGGCATCCACATCCTGTTCCTCGCCTTCATAATTAACCACATAAGAATCTTTGATATATTTTTCAAATTCCTGTTCAATATAGGCATTATAATCTTTAACATCTCCTGACTCCTCAGCCTCTCCTACGGAACGTAAAATATCACTTTTTCTTTCAATTTCCTGATTGAACTGCTGCTTTGGCTTCAGCTGCATGGCAACAAAAGAGAGCAGCATGGCCACAGCGACAACCATGATCAGCGAGAAAATGAAAATGTATGTATTACTGAAAGTTTTCATACGTTTAATTTTATCTGACATCCATCATAATATTCAATTAACTTTTTCGGTGCTGCAAGTCACTAATGTTATCACAACTGCCTCACCTTTTCTGTTAAGCCTGAACTTTTGCACGTTTCATTCTTCGTCGAATATTGGCCTCCAACACATAATGGTCAATGAGGGGGGCGAAGACATTCATCAACAGAATGGCAAGCATCACTCCCTCCGGATACGCCGGATTAAGCACACGTATCAATATCGCCAGCACCCCGATCAGAAAGCCATAAATCCATTTCCCTCGCTCGGTTTGTGTTGCCGAAACAGGATCTGTGGCCATAAATACCGCCCCAAATGCAAATCCACCTAAAATCAGATGCTCCCAAAAAGGAATCTCCATCAAAGCATTTCCTCCAAAGGCATTAAAAATCAAACCCATAACAGCACCTCCGGCAAAGACTGAAAAGATAATCTTCCAACTACCAACCCCGACATAAATGAGAAACAAGGCGCCAAGAAGAATAGCCAGTGTAGAGGTCTCTCCAATCGATCCAGGGATGGTTCCAAGGAATTTATCCCAGGCTGTAAAAGGTTCTCCCAAACCGTTTACCAGCACACTATTTCCCTGTGCTGCCTGACCAAGTGCTGTGGCCCCGGAAAAACCGTCGACCGTCTCCATCCCTCTGTCCAACCCTGCAATCCAAATCCGGTCGCCCGACATCTTGGTTGGATATGCAAAGAAAAGGAATGCCCTGGCAGTGAGAGCGGGGTTCAGGATGTTCATCCCTGAACCACCAAATACCTCCTTACCAATGATCACCGCGAAAGCAGTTGCGACGGCCACCATCCAGAGTGGCACATCCACCGGCATCACGAGAGGTATCAACATCCCGGAAACCAAAAATCCCTCGCTTATCTCATGATCGCGAATCTGGGCGAAAACAAATTCTATTCCAAGTCCGGTAACATAGGAGACCACAATGATCGGAAATACACGCAGGAAACCGAACCAGAAATTCTCCCATAGGCCGGTCTCCACACCGGCAGCAAGAAAGTGCTGATATCCCGTGTTCCACATACCGAAAAGAAGCGCCGGGATCATTGCGATTACAACCATGATCATACCACGCTTCATGTCAAAAGCATCCCTGATATGGGCTCCGGTTGTTGTTACTGTATTCGGAACAAAAAGGAAAGTCTCAAACCCCTCTAAAGTGGATTTCAGAAAATGAAACTTTCCCCCTTTCTCGACATTTGGTTTGATCTTATCGATATATCGTCGTAAAGCATTCATCTATTCGTATATATCTGGGTTATCTATTTATAATAAAACTGGCTTAATTTTTTGCTTCAACCTCAGGAAGCTGACTACCATATGTGTAGCTCTGATTATTCAAATTCCTTTCTTAGCTTTCGCAATCCGCTTCTCAGAATAGACTGAACAGGTGTTTTGGAGGTACAGACAAATTCACACAGAGCGAGATCCTCTTCCAACACCTCGTAAATTCCAAGTTGCTCCATCTTATCAATATCTTCAACAATGATCGATTTGATAAGTGCTACGGGATAGATATCCATCGGCAATACCTTCTCATACTCACCGGTCATCACAAAGGCACGCTCTCCCCCGTGCATATTGGTGTCAAGGGCAAACTCCCTGTTTGGAGTCAGCCAGGAGAAGAAGCTTCTGGATACAGAGAATTTTTTAAATCCGGGAGTGATCCACCCAAACATCTCATAATAATCCCCCTCAGGTATCACCGTTACTTGTGCATCACTGAAGCCGATAAAACCCTCGGGAGAGATCTTTTTTCCGGTAAGCACATTGCCACTGATTATGCGCACATTGTCCTGCCTCAGATTCTCATGAATGATTGTTGAGACCTCTGCACCACGGATGATTTTATAATAAACGGGCTTAATCACCTCCGAACCGCACAATGCAACAACCATATTCGGATCGTATTTCCCTGTCTGAAAGAGCCGTCCAATTGACACAACATCCTGCGGCCTGACGGTCCATACCTTCTCCCCTTTATTGATAGGAGCGATCTTATGAATTTGTATTCCTACATTGCCAGCAGGGTGTGGCCCTTTAAAATAGTGGCGAATGACGTTTTTTGCTTCCATGTAGGCCTTCGCCGCCGGATATTCGGCATCCAGACCAAGATGTACCTTTCCATCTGTCAACTTCACCAATGCATTGATTCCGGTCTGAAACTCCTTCTCACTGTCTTTCATGATAAAATCATAATCGGGTGCCAGCGGTGCGGTATCAAAACCAGAGATAAAAATATCCCTGGGAACATCGGAAGGTGAAGCGACGATGCCATAGGGACGCTGCTGAATAACCGGCCACAGTCCGCTCTCCACCAGGTTCTCAACAACCTGCTCTCGTGACATGGACGCGGGATCTCCCTGCCTGAAAACCTCTGCCGAATCCTTCCCGTCATCCTCAATAAGCACCTCAATGATTCTGCGACGCTCTCCCCGGACAATCTTTTGCACGATACCACTGACCGGTGAACTGTACTTAATCTCCGGACGATGCTTGTCATGGAAAATGGTGGTCCCGACCTTTACCTCTTCACATGGTTTTTTGAGTATCTTAGGGGTGAGGCCGTGAAAATCGACAGGTTTTACCGCGTACATTTTCGACCTTGGGGCCTTCATAAATATCTTGTCGGCACTTCCCTTTAACCTGATATCAAGGCCTTTTCGTATCTTGATAGCTTCAGACATTATTTCAGTGAATTCTAGTGTAATGAATAATTAAAAGACAAAATTAGCCTTTTTTGTGAATCAACAAACAGATACATTAAAACATTTACATTAATTGATTTGTTCGTAAAAATCGACGTATAAAAGAGAAAGTTTCAATATGTTTTTTAACATTGTGGCACAAACATTGCGGCAGATATCGTTATCAGATTAGAACCCGTAATTTTTTATTATGCTTGAGAAAGACAGGGCTTGCGAACTCAGCGAAGATAAACAGTTATACACTCCTATTTAATTTAAATCCATGCGAACCTCTCAATCAGTTCCTCTGTACCTTCTCATTTTGTTCATAACGAACGGTCTCAATGCAAGTGATGGCGTTTTTAACAACCAGGGCATTGCCCGGGAGATGGTACGCGATGAACAGATCAAAACCATACAATTGTACCGCGAAGGTTGGATCAACAGTTACCCGATCATGGTCATGAACGACGGAGTTCCGCTTATCCTGGAGTTTGATGAGTTGTCAGCATCACTGAATGATTTCAACTATCACATATACCATTGTGATGCCGATTGGCGAAGGTCTGAATTGTCGGAACAGGAGTACATGGAGGGTTTTTTTAACAACTATATCAGGGATACCGAAGCCTCATTCAACACCTACTTCAGTTACAATCACTACAGGCTAAAGCTACCCAACGATGACATCAGTCTCACTGCATCGGGGAATTTCATCCTTGCTGTCTACAGGTATGATGAGTTGGTATTTACCCGCAAATTCATGGTCTCCGAAGCGGCAGTCAATATCCGCGCCAAAGCTGGCCGACCTGTGCTTTCAGCATACAGGGACAACAGCCACGAGGTTGATGTAACCATAGAACATCCCGGATACAGGATTGATGATCCTTACCGGGAAACCTTCCTGTCGATCTACCAGAACGGAATATGGGATTATGGAATAACCGGGCTACAACCCCTCTTTGTCAACCCTGGTGAGCTGGTATATGATTACCAGAATGAGAATATTTTCGCAGCAGGAAATGAGTTCCGGATGTTCAGCACCAGGAACACCCAGGTAAGGGGGTACCACATACAGGAGATCGGCTACCTCGAACATTTTCATTTCCACCTCAAACCCGACAAACCCAATCCTGCCCATCTCTATTTCGACCGCGATGATCTCAACGGCAGATCCTTCATTGAGGCAGCAAGCATAAATGACCCGGCGCTGGAAGCTGATTATGTGTATGTCCATTTTACCCTGCAGATGCATTTTCCTATGAAAGATGGGAATGTTTTCATTGCGGGTGAATGCACCAACTGGCAATTCACGGAAATGAATAAAATGGAATATGACCACGATACGCAAGCCTACCGGGGATCACTGCTGTTAAAACAAGGGGTACACAATTACCGGTATATCTACCTGCCGGCTGACCAGGCAGAATTTGATATTTCGGAGATCGAAGGCAGCCATTACCAGACCAAAAACGAATACCTGATTCTCTTTTACCACAGGCCCCAGGGTGCACGTTACGACCGGCTGGTAGGTCACCAGGTGATCCATTCCACCGCCGGATAGAGACTAAAAAGAAATCAACTGCCTGAGTAAACACTCTGCTGCCCGGACAAATCCCCTAAAGCAACGTTAATGTAGTAATCAACACCACCACTCCGATAATCGCCAAAAAGGTAAATCCCAGCAGCGGCTGATTGGCATCCTTCTCACCAATCTCCCTGATGGTCCGGGTCCAGTAAGTCGGTTTGTCATCCTCCCTGAAATTGTACATCTCAAACCAGACATTCCCCATATAAGCCACATACACCGCAACCACCAGTCCGCCGAACAAGGCAAAGAAAATCCCGACAAACAGATAGAGAACCGGTAGCTGCAGCCGGACACGCTTCATCTCCTTCAGGTCGACATTCAGCGCAGCAATACACTGCTTCTGATGTGCCTCCCAACTCAGAAACGCCTCCTCAACATCGAGTCGCTCCTCAGAGAGCATGGCAATCCCGTTGGCCCCTTCACCACCGTTGCCTTCTGCCTTCACCCGCTCAATCTCAGCATTAATAGATGCCATCTCTTTCTCAAAATTTGCCCTTCTCATATCGAGCTGATCGCCGGCATTGGCCAGTTCGTTCTCCAGCGACCGCAGTTTCGACTTGCTGCGCAGCTCTTTAAACCATTCCGGTGCCAACACGGGAACCGCCTTGTATTTCTCCAGCCTTTTGATCTTCACATCGGTCCGGTAAGCATCCAGGGACTCCATGGTTCCCGACTTTTCAGAAAGTTGCTCTATGCGGACATCCAGCACACCATCTTTCGTCACCTCGGTAATATTATATGCAAGCAGCACCACCGCAAATGGAATAGCCATCAGTATAGAACCAAACAGCGCTGAAGGGATGGGGGCAAATAAGTAGCGTGGAAATTTTCTACCGATCACCTGAAGGAACCCGAGACTGCTATTCAGGTCATTGTCATGCTCCGGTCTGTATAAGATGTGTGTGGGAAGGATGGATGCGGCAAAAAAGATGATTACAGTAAGAAAGACCAGCAGAAGCGAGAGGGCCATATTGATGTTCAGCGTGATGCCCAGCAGACTCATGGATAGGTTGGGGATCCAACCCAGAAGGTTAAGAACGATCTCCGCTACAATGATAATTAGTATAATCACCAGGTAGAACAGTACGGACCGTACAGCATCGAAGCCATTGCGAAAACCAACCCTGACGGCAGAGTAATCATCCTTCTCCCTCTGCTCAAAGCGCAGGGCGGATATCTCCCCGTAGGACCATACCAGTGGGATGATTGCAAATACGGAGCTGACGACAACCAGTTGGGGAATGGCAACGAGCTGACCAATGGCATAGAAAAGGAAGACGATGAACATGGCGGGTATGGTTCCCCATAATGCAATGGCATAGAAATTCTTGTTCACGCTCACCTTCATATTCCGGAAGGTAACCTGGTAGATCCACCAGACCCAGTACACCAGGTAATGAATGATCATTTTAAATAGAAAAATAACGGGCGGAAAGAGCTGCCTGATGAACCAGATTACCGCGTGAATGATCCAGAAAAGGATGGTCTTAACCAACAGAAGTAATTCTGCAAACAGAATAAAAAGCAGATATACCCCCCATAACGACCACACCACCAGGTCGTATGCCAGTCCGAACAGGTTAACGATCCATTTAAACAGGTTCCAGAAGCCACCCTTTTTATTCAGGAATGCGTCCGATTGGTTAAGTCCGAAAAGAAACCTTGGCTTCTCCCCGGTGATCCTGAAATCGAGAAAAGCGAAAAGCAGGAAGGCCGATGCGGTGAGTAAAATATATTCAAATTCTGTGGTAACAAAAGGGGTGATGGCTACGCGCCAAAACATCCCGAAGACCAGGAACAGGGCCAGGATCTTCTTGACATAGAGCGATACTTTTTCCATAATTGATAGTTAGGGTTAGTAATTCTATACCAATGTTAATAAAAATGTTTGGAAAAACCTAAAAGTGAAATAAATGTTGATCGGATTTGCAGACATTCCGCTACAGACATTTCGCTCCTGGCCGAGCTGGACATGTCGCTCCTAAAGGAGCTTGGGTTCCATGTAGGCTGCACGTTCTACAGACATGTCACTCCTACGGAGCTAAAAAAGCTCCGTAGGAGCGGAATGTCTGTAGAACGAAATGTCACAACGAAGCAGAATTAGCTCCGTAGGAGCGACATGTATAGCCCGGCTACGGGCGAAATGTCTGTAGATGATTTCTTACATAATCCTGAATACCTTCCCCGAGCGATGTAAACGCAGCATCATACCCCGCATTCCGCAATTTATCCATTTTCGCCTCGGTAAAATACTGGTATTTATCACGGATATCCTCGGGTGTATCAATAAATTCAATCACCGGGTCGACCTCCATCGCAGCGAATGTATGATGCACCAGCTCCAGGAAGGTCGAGGCCCTTCCGGTTCCCAAATTGAATATTCCCGAAAACGGTCGCTGCTCCATCAGATAGATGATCACATCCACAACATCCTTCACGTAGATAAAATCCCTCGCCTGCTCCCCATCAGCAATCCCGGGATGGTGCGAACGGAACAACTGCATCTTACCTGTTTCGCGGATCTGGTGATAGGCATGGTACACCACCGATGCCATCCTTCCCTTGTGGTACTCCCCGGGTCCGTACACATTAAAAAACCGCAATCCGGCCCAAAAGAAGGGGGTCCTGAGCTGTTGCAAAACCCACTTATCAAACTCATTCTTGGAACGTCCATATGGATTAAGGGGCTTCAACAGGGGAGCAACCTCATGGGCATCGTCATAACCTCGCTCACCGAGTCCATAGGTCGCTGCGCTGCTGGCATAGATCAGCGGCAAACCATATTCAACACAGAGATTCCATACCTGTTTTGAATAGTCGAGGTTCAGCGCCAGGAAAACATCCCAGTTAAACTCTGAGGTGTCGGTCCTCGCACCTACATGAATCACACACTGCACTTGCCGATGGTTCTCCTCCAGCCATTGAAAAAAAGTATCCCGCTGAACCATTGCGGTATAGGTAGTAGAATGATAATTTCTCTCTTTAGCTACATTGCTAAAATCATCCACAAGGACAATATCACTGTAATTCCTGCTGTTCAGCCCAGCAATGATGTTCCCTCCGATAAATCCGGCTGCCCCGGTAACAACAATCATACGCTTTTACTTTTTCCAAAGATAGTTGATTTAGCCTGGATTATTCTCATTTCCATATATTACAATATTTTTGTCAAAATTTATGAATGATTCAGGTTAGGCGATCCGGTTGGGGATTATTTAGTACTTTTGAACAACAGTGAGAATATAATGGTTAATGAATTATGATCTATCTGACAAGAAGAGAACGGTTCAGTGCAGCACACCGGCTTTTTCAGCCCGGGCTTTCAGACAGTGAAAACCTGGCGCTGTATGGTCCATGCGCCAATCCCAACTGGCACGGTCACAATTACGAATTATGGGTAACGGTAAAGGGGGAGATCGGAAAGGAGAGCGGGTACGTGGCCGATCTGAAGGTGATCAGCACGGTCATCCGTGAAAAGGTAATCGACAAACTCGACCATAAAAACATAAATACAGAGGTCAGTTTCATGTCAGGCAGCATCGCCTCTACCGAAAAGCTGGCAGTGGCAATCTGGAAGGAGCTGGAGGAGGAGATTAAAAAGCTAGGTGTAACACTGCACTGTGTGAAGCTGCAGGAGACAGAAAACAACTCGGTTGAATATTATGGTGAATAAAAAACAGGAATAGTGAAAATCATAAATAACGGCACAGGTGAAAATTCATTGGAAGGATATAACCGGATCGATGAATATGACAGGAATATAACCCAAAAACTCCAGGAGCACTATACGGAGATACTGAAGCTGATCGGTGAGAATACCGAAAGGGAGGGTTTAGAAAAGACCCCTGAACGGGTGGCCAAGGCGATGCAGTACCTGACGCATGGAAATGGCACCGATCCGGCAAAGATTCTCGAATCGGCCAAATTCACAGAAAAATACCAACAGATGGTGATCGTCAAGGACATCGAGCTCTTCTCCATGTGCGAGCACCACATGCTGCCTTTCATTGGGAAAGCACACATTGCCTACATCCCCAATGGATACATCACCGGCCTCAGTAAAATTGCCAGGGTAGCAGATGCTTTTGCCCGGCGCCTGCAGGTACAGGAGCGACTCACCGTCCAGATCAGGGACTGCATCCAGGACACCCTTCAACCCTTAGGCGTTGCAGTAGTAATTGAGGCGCAGCACCTATGTATGGTTATGCGGGGAGTACAGAAGCAAAATTCTGTTACAACCACCTCTGCCTTCACCGGCGAGTTCCTTAATAATCTGAATACCCGTGAAGAATTCATACACCTGATCGGCAAGGAACTCCATTGATTAGAGTTACGCTCACCGGCGAACAGTGCACTGCCGAACAATTTATTGGTTTCACCGAGCTCATCGCAAAGCGATTTCGGTTCATGACCTTTCCTGCTTGCCGTCAGGCGGGTGCTTTTGCACCGCTAAACCTTTAGCTCGGCGAAGCCAAATATCTATTCCCAATGATGAGGGGTTCATCTGTCAGCTTTTATATTTTCTGGCCTATTAACCTGACTTCGGGACTACTCGTCCTGACAGATTATCAGAGCTGTCTCGCAGAAATCTGAAAGAATTACAGGGCTTATTTCTTTCAAAATTTAAGCAAAAGGTGAGTTATATGTATAATAGTGCTTATTTTTGTGGATCTTTTAAAACAAATAGATTATGCACGCATATGTATTCCCCGGTCAGGGCGCACAATTTTCAGGAATGGGCAAAGATCTTTACGACTCGGTCCCCAACGCAAAGGAGATGTTCGAAAAAGCCAATGAGATACTTGGATTCCGCATCACAGATATCATGTTCGGAGGAACGGATGAGGAGCTCAGGCAGACGCGCGTAACGCAGCCTGCCATCTACCTCCATTCGGTGATCCTTGCTTCAACCATTGAACCATTCAGTCCCGACATGGTGGCCGGTCATTCCCTCGGGGAATTTTCCGCACTGGCAGCCAACGGCACCCTTACCTTTGAAGACGGCCTTCAGCTGGTATTTAAAAGGGCCATGGCCATGCAGAAGGCATGCGAGGCGGAACCGTCGACCATGGCGGCGATTCTCGGTTTGGAACACAACATCGTTGAAGAGGTTTGCGGTGGCATTGATGATGTGGTGGTGCCGGCCAATTACAATTCGCCCGGACAGATCGTTATTTCGGGCTCCGGTGCCGGTATCGACAAGGCTGTGGCAGAACTAACGGAGCGGGGCGCCAAACGGGCCATCAAGCTCCCCGTAGGCGGTGCCTTTCACTCGCCGCTCATGGAGCCTGCCAAGGAGGAGCTCAGGCAGGCGATCGAGGCCACTACATTCAGTAAGCCGGTTTGCCCGGTATACCAAAACGTAAATGCCTCTCCATCGTCGGATCCCGATGAGATAAGGAAAAATTTGGTACTGCAACTTGTATCACCGGTGCGGTGGACACAGACCATTCAACGGATGATCGCCGACGGAGCAGAACGGTTCACTGAGGTAGGGCCGGGAAATGTGCTGCAGGGGCTGATCAAAAAGACGGATCGCACGGTTACAACAGAAGGGGTATAACAGAATAAATGATTTACGTGAACTCCTCATTATTGAAGAACATAAATAAAGAATTAATATAGATGAAAGTATTGAAGTTCGGTGGAACATCTGTCGGATCACCTGAAACCATCAGGGTGGTGAAAAAGATTGTGGAATCGCAGACGGAACCCTGCGCGGTTGTTGTTTCAGCATTTGGTGGTGTCACCGATAAGATCATATTAACATCCCGCAAGGCGATGGAACATGATCCCTCCTACAAGGACGAACTGTTTGAAATCAGCACTAGACATTTTGATGCGATCAACGCACTGCTGGATGATGAGCAGAACCGTGAGCATACGCTGAAAGAGGCAGACGCGATGCTCAACACATTCCAGGATATACTGCACGGCGTCTACCTGCTGGAGGATCTGAGTGACAAGACCATGGATTTTCTCCTTAGCTTTGGGGAGCGGCTATCGGCAATGATCATCAGCAGGCTCATTAACAACGCGGTATATATTGATTCACGAAAGATGATCCGCACCAACAGCCAGTTTTTGAATGCCACGGTCGATTTTCAGGTAACTGAAGAGAAGATCAGGAAAAGCCTGGAGAATCTCATCTCCGTTGCCGTCATTCCCGGATTTATTGCTTCGGACGAAAAAGGGCGGACCACCACGCTCGGAAGGGGCGGATCGGATTATACGGCAGCGATTATTGCTGCTGCAATGAAAGCCTCTGCGCTGGAGATCTGGACCGATGTGGACGGCTTCATGACGGCCGATCCGAGAATCGTGAAAAAGGCGCATCCGATCAGCTGTCTCAGCTATGAGGAGGCGATGGAGCTGTCGCACTTCGGTGCAAAAGTGCTCTACAC
>CAYSMO010000053.1:0-12311 GCA_964432125.1 uncultured Bacteroidaceae bacterium
CATGACCGAAATAGCGTATCTGGGGAAATCCGAGGTAGATCGTGAAGAAAACCCCGGTAAGCAGAAGCAGGTATACAAACCACCAGTGTCCGCCCAGATAATCGTTGATCGTCAGCAGAAAATTATTCACCTTTTGCATAAAAGAACTATTTTTGGTTGCAGCTGTTAAACTTACATAAAATCTTTAAACCCGGAGGGCTGTTTTAGGTTCCCAAACAGTTTCAGGGTGGAAAAATAGTAAAAAATGTATGCTTTGAAGTGCAAAAAATGACAAAAAGCTTGTAAGAAAAAATATAACTGATTTATTATCTGCTACTTAAACCCCATTGCATGAGCAAAATAAAATTCATTCTCGATTTTCTAAGTGATCTGCAGCAGAACAACAACAGGGAGTGGTACCATGCCAACAAGGACAGATACAAGGAGGCCCATAACCTGTTTCTCCATGAGGTGCAGGCGATCATCGACCGGCTACAGCCACACGATCCTTCGCTGCTGGGACTCACCGCCGGGGAGTCGGCGTTCAGGATATATAGGGATGTAAGGTTTTCGAATGACAAGACCCCGTACAAAACCCATTTCGGTGCATTTATGGCACAGGGTGGTAGAAAAAGCAGCCGGGGAGGATACTATATTCACGTGAGCAACGACGATCCTTTCCTCGCGGCAGGTGTGTGGAGTCCGCCGAAAGAGGCGCTCGAGGCGATCAGGCAGGAGATCATGTTCCGACCGGCAGAGATCAGCTCGATCATCGCTGAAAAAGAGAAGCTGGGCTATTCGATGTATGAAAAGGACAAGCTGAAAAGGGGTCCGAAAGGTTTTCCCGATACAGGACCATTCGTTGAGCTGTTGAAATACAAACATATTTTACTGTCGCGTAACCTCGATTCAAAAGAGTTGCTCACAGAGAACTTTGCTGACAATATCTCCGAACACTTTATTCAGCTGGTACCGCTGAACAACTACCTAAATACAGCCCTTGATTTCATTGGCAATGAGTAAGTTGTATGGAGTGTGATATTTGTTACATACCAGAAGTTTCATTCTGCCTACTTTTGTGGTGTCAGATTTTAATAAATGAACGACTAAACTGTGTCAATAAAGTAGAAGTGGCTGGATCATAAAGTTCGAGAGCAAAGCGCGCAAAAATCTTAAGACGCAGTATACTAATGTATTCGAGGAATTAAGATTTTTGCAGCAATGCAGCTATCGGACTTTATGGACAGACACTAAATAGATAATAATAATTAAAACAATACAATTATGAATTTGGAACATTTAACAATAGATACTTTCAAGGAAAAAGTATTTGATTTTGAAGCCAGCAAAGACTGGAAATTTGAGGGTGACAAACCCGCTATTATTGATTTTTATGCCGACTGGTGTGGACCATGCAAAATCGTTGCTCCGATTCTGGAGGAATTGCAGGAGGAGTACGGCGACAAGCTAACCATTTACAAGGTTAATACCGAAGATCAGAAAGAGTTAAGCTCAGTTTTCGGTATACAGAGTATTCCGTCGCTGCTATTCATCCCAACCGAAGGTCAGCCACAAATGGCCATGGGCGCACTACCGAAAGAGACCTTCAAGCAGGCAATCAAGGAGGTTTTAAGTGTAAACTAAAAACCCCTGGTCCCTGGCAGAAAAGCGTTGAATAAATGATTCTCATATCAAAAAATGAAATAATATGAAAACCAACATTAAAAAGTATATACTGGCTCTATTTCTCGGCTCCTTTGCAGTAACGGGCTGTGGCAATAGCAGTGCCGAAAGTGCAAACAGTGCTTCGGATCAGGGAGCCGCTGTATCAAAGAGTAAAGCTGCAGAGAACAAAGCTTCCGTCAATGAGAAAAAGAGTGGCAACGATTCGGTAAAAGGTACCATTATGCTTACGAAAGCCGATTTCCTGGAGAAGGTGATGGACTATGAATCTAATCCGGAGGAGTGGGTCTATAAAGGTGACCGTCCGGCCATGATCGATTTTTATGCCGACTGGTGCGGACCATGCAGAACGGCTGCTCCCATTCTGGAAGAGTTGGCGAAGGAATACTCCGGTGAGATTTACATTTACAAGATAGATACCGAGGTGGAACGCGAACTGGCAGCCGTTTTCGGCATCAGCAGCCTGCCTTCGTTTCTATTTGTACCACAGGAGGGTCGGCCTACCATGAGTAATGGCATCGCCCGGACACCTGAAGAGACCAAAGCAATGTTCTCTCAGATGATCGATGAAATCCTGCTGGGCAAAGGCAATCCCGAAGCCCTCTAACAGACATTAATCAGACTCTGTCCGATGCGTCAAATGGCTGGATCATAAAGTTCGAGAGCAAAGCGCGCAAAATTTTTAACCCGCAGTATACTAATGTATTCGAGGAGTTAAGAATTTTGCAGCAATGCAGCTAAAGGACTTTATGGACAAACATTAATTAATTATTAAAGGTCGGCACTGCCGGCCTTTTTTGTTTATATATAAACATATCTGTGTATCTTTACGCGAAATTTTGAGCAACGAGAGTATCAACGCCTTATCACTGAAGAAAGATTTTTACTATGAAATATATCGGTCCACACGTCAGCGCAGCAGGAGGAGTGGAAAACGCACCGCTGAACGCAATATCTTACGGGGCTACTGCATTCGGACTGTTTACCAGGAATCAGCGGCAGTGGTACCCCAAACCTTTGGAAAAAGCAAGCATCACAGCATTCATTGAGAATTGCGAGAAAAATGGATTCGGACCGGGTCAGATCCTGCCTCACGACAGCTACCTGATCAACTTGGGTCATCCGGAAAAAGAGGCACTTAAAAAATCCCGGGACGCCTTCCTCGATGAGATACAGCGTTGTGAACAGCTGCATATCGACCGGCTGAATTTCCATCCGGGAAGCCACCTGAAACTGATCTCTGAAGAGGAGAGCCTGAAGATCGTGGCTGAAAGCATTAATATCGCACTGGACAAAACGAAAGGTGTAACCGCAGTGATAGAAAATACTGCAGGACAAGGCACCAACCTCGGATACCGATTTGAACACCTGGCATTTATCATTGAACATGTAGAAGATAAAGACCGGGTTGGCGTTTGCATCGACACGTGTCATGCCTACACGGCAGGCTACGAAATTAAGAGTGAGGAAGGCTTCAACAAGGCGTTCTCCGATTTCGACACGATCGTTGGCTTTAACTACCTAAAGGGAATGCATCTGAACGATTCCAAAAAAGAACTGGGTACACGGGTCGACCGGCACGACAGCCTGGGAGAGGGTTTTCTCGGACTGGAAATCTTCCGGAGGATCATGAAAGATGAAAGATTCGACAATATTCCATTGATCATGGAAACCCCGGATGATTCAAAATGGAAAGAGGAGATTGAACTCCTGAAAAGCATGCAGTAGCGAAAAATATAGACAAGTACAGATCCAATCAGCACCTCCCTAATCAATACAAAAAAAATAGAACAACTGATCATCATATTCATACTAAGAAATTAATTCACCCGAACATGAGACACGAACGATCGCACGCAAAAATAATAGCCACAGTAGGTCCGGCTAGTGATGACATACAAATCCTGGAGAAAATGTTTCACGAAGGCATTGATGTCATTCGACTGAACTTTTCCCACGGCGGACACGAGGAGCAGCTCGGCCGCATTAAAAAAGTGCTACAGCTAAATGAAGAGATGAACTGTAATGTGGCCCTACTGGCCGATTTACAGGGACCAAAATTGCGTGTTGGCGTCATGGAAAATGATTTGGTTCTCCTTGAGTCGGGACAGGATTTTGAACTCACCACCGAAGCGTGTATTGGCACCAGGGAAAAAGCATACATAAGCTATGAGCTTCTTCCTCAAGATGTAAAAAGAGGAGATCTTATCCTGATTGACGACGGTAAGTTGCAGCTCAAGGTAACGGGTACGGATAACCTAACAACCGTCAGAACAGAGGTTATTATCGGGGGACCGCTCTCCTCGAAGAAAGGGGTGAACCTGCCCGGCACGAAGATATCAAAACCGAGTCTTACAGAAAAGGATATTGAAGATGCCAGATTCGCACTCGAACAGAATGTCGATTGGATCGCGCTATCTTTCGTGAGAAAGGCACAGGATATTATCGACCTGAAAGAGCTCATCGCAGAATCAGGTAAGGACACTGGGGTCATTGCCAAGATAGAAAAGCCACAGGCCCTGGACGAGCTTGACGAAATCATTGCGGCTTCAGATGCTGTGATGGTAGCACGGGGCGACCTGGGGGTGGAAGTCGACTTCGACAAGGTTCCGCTGATTCAGAAGAGTATTGTCGAAAAATGTATGGCGATGTCCAAGCCGGTAATCATCGCCACACAGATGATGGAGAGCATGATCATTAATGCCCCACCCACACGGGCGGAGGCCAATGATGTCGCCAACGCAGTGCTCGACGGAGCAGATACTGTGATGCTCAGCGGAGAGACCTCTGTGGGTAAGTATCCGGTGGAGACCATCAGAAGCATGCAGAAGATTATCGACTCAACTGAATTCAGGGGCTACCAGTTTTTCAGGAAGAATCCACCTAAAACGCATAACGACACCTTCCTGCAGGACTCTATCTGTTTTAATGCAGTAGAGATGGCTGAACAGGCTGAGGCCGCTGCGATCATCTGCCTCACGCATTCAGGCTATACTGCATACCGCATCAGCTCGCACAGACCAAGGGCCAACATCTATACCTTCACGATGAACAAGGATCTACTGAGAAGAATGTCGCTCGTCTGGGGAGTCCGCGCCTTCTACTTTGCCGATTGCAAAAACATCAACGATTATGTCGAATACTCTATCAACTTCCTGCTGAGTCAGAACCTGGTCAAGAAAAACGACCTGGTGGTGCACGTTGGAAGCATCCCAATCATTCAAAAGGGAAAAACCAATATGGTCAAACTGAGTATAGTTGATTAGATTGCTGTAAGTACTATTTGTTGATCTCTTCTATCACTGAATACCCTGTAATCTTTCCCTTCTTATTGTAAGACTCGGACTTGATTACGCCGTGGTTCTTGTTGTAGTATTCAGCTGCACTCGACCTGACTTTCATAAAGCCGACCTGGGATAGAATATCATACGTGATCTTCAGACACTCAAAAGAGCCGGCAGGGGTGACAACGGTCTCCTTGCTCTCCACCTTTCTGTTGGATAAAGACACGGTAACAGTAACCTTGATGGGGGTGCCGGTATCAACTGTAACAGTAACCGACCCGTCATTCAGCACATCCCCGGGCGATGCATTTTTCGGAATGGACATGTCGTCAGCCACCACATCAATCTCCATGTCTTCATAAGCGCTCATCATGGTGGGATCAATCATCTTACTCATATCGACCTTTACATCTCCATCGACACACTTCACCTCGAATTCAGTTTCAAAAGTATAATCATCATTGTTGTCATAATTCTGGTGAAACAACAGGGAGGTACCACCCGGAATGCTCTTTCTCTCTTTAACCGTAGTAACCGTAAATCCGGTCGGCTTATCTTTATTATCATAATGAACCATCTTCGTAGATGTCCCCTCTTTGTAATCACTGTAGATCGTACAATCCTGTCCGAAAGCAGGTAAAACCGTGAATGCCATAACTGAAACAACAAACACCGATAAATATTTCTTCATAGCTCAATTTTTTTGATTCAGAATAAAAGTAATAATTATTGTTAATAAATCACCCAAACAACTTTCTTTAGCGCAACAAAAGTTGTGGAATTTTTACACAGCATATGGAACTATGATCCCACTTCTACCTGGATGCCTCACAAAAAAAGCGATCCGTATTATCATAGCCGGGGGGAATTCTTGCGCCTAGGCTGCTGATTAATTGAGTGATACCGATATAAACCTAACTATAGTTCTATTTTTCCAACAATCATGGTACGAATATGGATGTAATGCAGGTGAATCAAAAGTTCGATTAGATATAAACACCTATTTAAAAAACCAACACCATGAAAAACAAATCGATTGTTATAACAGGCGGATCAGGAGGAATTGGACTCACCTCTGGAAAAAAGTTTCTCCAGGAAGGTGCGAAAGTCCTACTTGTAGACATAGATGAAGATGCCCTGAAAAAGGCTTCTGAAGAGATTAAGTCAGATAACCTGCATATCTTCAAAGCCGATGTAAGTGATGAAAACCAGGTTAAGGCCTATGCGGAGAAAGCGAAGGAGCTGTTCGGACATGTTGATGTCTTTTTCAACAACGCCGGTATTGAGGGTGAAGTGAAGCCATTGGAAGATTACCCGATGAATGTGTATCATAAACTCATGGAGATCAACGTGCACGGTGTCTATTACGGACTCCGTTATATATTCCCCCTAATGAAGGAAAAAGGTGGATCTGTTATCATTACCTCTTCAGTAGCCGGAATGTCAGGTACAGCCAACGTACTTCCCTACGTAACCAGCAAACATGCGCTGGTAGGCATGATGCGCTCAGCAGCGCTGGAGGGTGCACCCTCCAATATCCGGGTCAACACCATCAACCCCTCGCCGGTCGACAACCGCATGATGGAATCACTGGAGGAAGGCTTTGCGCCCGGGGAGTCTGCCTCGGCCAAAAAAAGTTTTGAGCAGTCGATCCCATTGGGACGCTATGCTTCCAATGATGAGGTCGCTGAACTGGCCATGTTTCTCGCGAGTGAACGCAGCAGCTTTATCACCGGGGCTGTTATTCCGGTCGACGGCGGCATGACTGCCTGAGAACAGGGATATCCGAATATCAGATTCAATGAACTTAACCCTCATGCACCTCACACGGCAGCATTGATTACTATGGATAATAGATAAAACATATAAATGGAAACAGATCAGCAATTCTCCTGGCACAGCCTGGATATGGAGAAAGCGATGGAGAAATTGTCGGCCAAAGAGCTGGGACTCACGGCTGATGAAGTACAGAAAAGGCAGGAAAAATATGGGAAAAATGTACTTCCCGAAAAAGGTGGAAAAAATGTTATTCTGCTGTTCCTGAAACAATTCAAGGATTTTCTGATCCTCATCCTGCTCATTGCTGCCGGGATTGCCTGGTGGGCAGACCACATGGCTGATGTATATATTATCCTTGCAGTAATCCTGTTCAATGCCATCATGGGCTTTACCCAGGAGTATAAAGCAGAGAAAGCGGTGAAGGCCATCAAGAACATGGTCAAGAAGCGGGCCTGGGTGGTGCGGGATGGCCGGGAAACCGAAGTGGAGGCCGAAGAGATCGTGCCTGGCGATATCATTGTATTGAAGGAGGGATCCACCATTCCGGCTGATGGAAGGCTGATCAAGGCAAAGAACCTGCATACCGAGGAGGCTTCCCTGACCGGCGAATCAATGCCGGTTAACAAGAAAACAGAGTCGGTGGCAGAAGACGCTGCTGTCGCCGATCGCACCAACATGGTTTTTAAAGCCACCAATATATCCAGGGGTGCGGGAAGGGCGCTCGTAACCGCAACAGGAAAAAACAGCGAGATTGGAAAAATAGCCACTTCGATGAGCGAAATGAAGACCCAGGATTCCAATTTCAAAAATAAAACGGCAAAACTTGGGAAACAGATGGCTGCAATTGCAGTTGCTACAGCAGCCATCGTTTTCGCTATCGGATTCCTGGTCAGGGAATTTGAATTTGAAGAGATCCTGCTCGTTACCATCGCGACACTCGTGTCATCCATTCCAGAAGGACTACCGGTCGTTATCTCTATCGTTCTTGCGATCGGCGCCAAACGGATGGCAAATCAAAAAGCGATCATCCGGGAGTTCACCGCCACCGAGATGATGGGATCCGTGTCGACCATTCTGACGGATAAAACAGGAACCATCACCCAAAGCATTCTTACCGTTAAAAAAGTATTTACCGGAAGTGGTGACGAGCTGGATGTCTCCGGAACGGGGTATGAACTGGAGGGCGAATTTAAAAAGGGAAGCGACAAAAAAGACCCGCTCGACATTCCTGTAGAAGGTAAATTAATGGCCATTGCAGATCTCTGTAACAATGCCTCCCTAAAAGAGGAATCTGATCAGGTTAGCGGCGACCCCACCGAAGCCGCCATGTTGGTCATGGGACGAAAGTCAAAGGTCAGGGAGAAAGACCATTATAAACAGTATCAACGGTTGGATGACCTTCCCTTTAACTCAGAACAAAAATTCAGGGCCAGCCTGGTGGACACCGGCGAAGGGGCCGAGTTGTTTGTGATCGGAGCACCCGAAAAGATACTGGAGCTCAGCAACAAATGGCTGGGACCCGACGGACCGGAAGAGATGACCGATGAAAAAAGGAAGGAGATCCGGAAAAAAATCGACGCTTGGACCGGTGAAGCCATGCGGGTGCTGTCACAGGCTTACAGGCCGGCGGAAAACAGCGAAAGCGTGGAGGTCGGCGATGTAAAAGAACTGATCTGGACCGGTATCACAGGAATCATTGATCCCCCCAGGGATGGGGTGAAAGAATCAATCGAGGAGTGTAAAACCGCCGGTATACGCGTAATTATGGTCACAGGTGATCACAAGAGAACTGCTGCTGCCATCGCTGAACAGGTTGGAATTATCGACAGCAGCGAAGAAAAAGAGGGTGACAAATACCCGGTGGCGCTCACATCAAAAGAGCTCGATCTGGATGACGAAGAATTTGATGAAATGATTGAGCATGTCTCTGTGTTTGCCAGGGTCGATCCCCAAACCAAACTCCGCATTGCCGAGCGACTGCAGGCAAAGAATACCCTGATTGCGATGACAGGCGACGGGGTGAATGATGCTCCTGCACTTAAACGGGCTGATGTAGGTATCGCCATGGGAATCAAAGGAACCGATGTGGCCAAGGATGCAGCAGAAATCGTGCTGCAGGATGACAATTTCAGTAGTATTGTAAATGCCATCAGGGAGGGCCGCATTGTCTTTGAAAATGTAAAAAAGACAAGCTATTTTCTGATCACAACAAACTTTGCACAGACTTCGGTGCTTATTTTCGGACTGTTGTTTGGATTTCCCCTGCCATTAACGGCTGCCATGATTCTCTTTGTCAACCTGATTACCGACGGGATCATGGATGTTGCCCTGGCAACCGAGCCAGGTCACGGAGAAATCATGCATCAACCGCCCGTCAAAAAGGATGTAAGCATCCTGCATTGGGACATAGCGCCCTTCCTTCTCATCATGGCCCTGATGATGGTCAGCATCTCCCTGCTCACCTTCAATTACTACCTTCCCCAGGGAGTAGAAATGGCAAGAGCAGGTGCATTCCTGGTGATAGCAGCAACACAGATCTTCAACGCATTCAATTTGCGTTCACTAAAAGAGTCCAGCTTCAAAATCGGATTCTTTTCAAACAAGTGGATTACCGCTGCCATGATCGTATCCCTTATAATGCAGGTGGTGGTCATTAAAACACCATTTTTCAGGGATCTGTTTGGTTTTGGGAACCTGGCCATACCCGACTTTCTGATCATTGTTGCCATCTCATCGCTGGTGCTGCTGGCAAGCGAATTGTACAAATACATCCTACACCGAACCAATATATTCTGAGCGCAAGGTGAAAGGCTGAACGCAATAGCAGCAGGCAGAGCTCATTGATTACCGTATCGTTTTCGGGCCGCCGGCAGTTCCCTGATCAATGCCTCGATCTTTACCCGTCCACCGTGGGCCGGCAATAGTGTTTTTACGCCACTACCAATATATCGTTCCCAACTTTGTAACACCCCTTCCCTGTCATTTGCAAAAGGAGGATAATGGCTTTTGGATGATATCCCAAGTACATTGTCGCCCACAATCGCCTCGCCCGACTCAAGCAATACCGAAAGAGAGCCTGAAGTATGACCAGGTGTATGTACCACCCTGCCGGGGATTCCGTAATCAGCCAGGCTGAGCTCTTCATCCACCAGCAGATCGGGATCGACCGCCGGGTACCGGGTCAGCCGCCTTCCAAACGTCCTCCCAAGGGCTGCAAGCACCCTGCCTTTCCACCTGGTTCCATCCGGAACCGGGGTTCTGCCGTTGTGGAGAAATGTGGCTTCCGATCGATGAACTGCAATCGGTGCCTTAGTGAGTTCCTTGATCTTTTTTGCTCCACCGGAATGATCGAAATGGGTGTGGGTAAGGACGATCAGATTCACATCCCCGGGATGTTTCTGAATTTCGCCGATGGCATCAATAAAAACCTGCATGGCACCGGCATGACCAGTATCCACCAGAATCGCAGCATCGTTATTATAAACTAGAAAAAAAGAGACAATTCCAGACCTGAGTCGCTTAATTTTTACAAGAGTCATCCAACTATTTTACGTAAAAATCCATCATCTTTCTCTCCTGCAAGTAAGCTTCAAGGTGATCGCCGATTTGAACCGGACCAACACCCGCCGGTGTACCGGTAAAGATCAGGTCACCTGTTTTGAGGGTCAAGAACCGGGAAACATAGGAAATAATCCGGTCGAAACTAAAAACCAACTCCCTGCTATTGCCCTGCTGTACCTTTTTTCCATTAAGCTCGAGATGAAAGCCAATATTATCCGGATCGTCCAACTCTGAAAGAGGATTAAACTCACTCACCGGGGCAGAATAGTCGAACCCCTTGGCGATCTCCCAGGGCAACCCATTGTCTTTCATCTCATTCTGCAGATCACGTGCAGTAAAATCAACGCCAAGTCCTATTTCGCTGTAGTAGCGGCCGGCAAACTTCTCTGGTATACTCCTACCCAAACGCTGTATCTTTACAACAAGCTCCAGTTCATAGTGCACATTCTTTGAAAAGTCAGGATAAAAGAAGGGCTTATTTCTCAATACCAGCGCAGAATCGGGCTTTAGAAAAAACACCGGTTTCTCCGGCAAATCATTGTTCAACTCTTTGGCGTGATCGACATAATTTCTGCCAATACAAATAATCTTCATCCAACCTATTTTTATAAGTTCTTCAATGCCCTCAACTTAATCGATGTGAGTACCTTTTTGGTGTACAGCGGAAAATCACCCTGCATCATCCATCCATAGTAACCCGGATCCTTATTCAGCACCTCAGCCACAAGCTTTCCCTTGTATTTCCCGAAATTAAATACTTCGGCATCATTCTCATCGTAGATAATCCTTCCGGCAAAATCAGCATTCTTGTTGTAGGCAGAGAATTCTGACAACTTTGCAATATCATTTTCCAAATTACTGTAGTGATCAAGCTGGGCCTGGAGAATCTCGTAAGTAGCACGGGTATCAGCTTCAGCACTGTGGGCGTTTTCCAGATCCTTGTTGCAGTAAAAACTCAGTGCAGCAGCCAGTGTGCGTGGCTCCATCTTCATGAAGATCACCTGCACATCAACAAACTTCCTCTTTTTCATATCAATATCCACACCTGCCCGCAAAAACTCCTCTGCCAGCAAGGGAATGTCAAATCTGACAGCGTTGTAGCCTGCCAGGTCACACCCCTCAAGCTCTTTAGCTACCGTTTTGGCAATCTCATTGAAGGTTTGTGCATCTTTCACATCCTCGTCAGTGATACCGTGAATCTCTGTAGACTTAGCCGGTATGGGAATACCCGGGTTGACTCTGAAGGTCCTGGATAATTCATTGCCATTCAGGTCAATGCGGAGATAAGAGAGTTCAATGATACGGTCACTCGCGATATTGACACCAGTGGTCTCAAGATCAAAAAAGATAATCGGGTTCTTTAGGTTTAGTTTCATCTATGCGTTAATCATCATCGGCATCAACAGCATCAAAACATCCTCACTCTCATTCTCTGTTGTAGCGGGAAGAAGAATACCTGCACGTGTGGGATCCGACATTTCGACCACCACATCGGCTGTGGAAAGATTTGCAAGAATCTCTATCAGGAAGGTTGACTTAAACCCGATTTCCATATCATCACCTTCATACTGACAATTCAACCGTTCAGTACCCGATATGGAAAAGTCGATATCCTGTGCCGAAACTGTAAGCTGATTACCGGTCAGTGCCAGTTTCACCAGGTTGCTTGCCTGGTTCGAGAAGACAGATACCCGACGCAGTGCGTTATAAAACTCAACCCTGTCGATAATCATCTTGAACGGATTACCTGTCGGAATCACACTGTTATAGCTTGGATAATTACCTTCTACCAGCCGGCACACCATCTTATATTCAGTCAGCGTGAAAGCGGCGTTCCGTTCATCAAACTCCAACTTCACCATATTTTGCTCCCTGGGAAGAATATTTTTAAGCAAACCAGCGGGCTTCTTCGGTAGAATAAATGAAGCATTGGTCTCCGCGGTCACATCCGTGCGCTTATAACGAACCAAGTTGACGATGTTCCGTCCAGGAAAGCAGGCGTGCTTTGTCCGAGTTTGAAAAACA
>CAYSMO010000054.1:0-11835 GCA_964432125.1 uncultured Bacteroidaceae bacterium
GGTCCATGGAGGGAATATAAATATCATCCCCCTTTCTCTCCAATCCGATGCCCAGTCGCCTGAACGAACCGGGAATGATTCCCAGCTCATCATAGGCCACATTTTTGATCAGCAGCTCCGACCTGGTCATCGCTGCCATCCCAATGAAACTGCCTATTTCAATCATGTCGGGGAGGATCCTGTGATGCGTTCCCCCGAGACCAGCCACACCATGTATGGTGAGCAGGTTCGAGCCGATGCCTTCGATCCTTGCCCCCATGGAGACCAACATTTTACATAGCTGCTGAAGGTAGGGCTCGCAGGCAGCGTTGTATATCGTGGTTGTCCCTTCCGCCAAAACAGCTGCCATGAGAATGTTGGCTGTGCCGGTTACCGAGGCCTCATCGAGCAGCATGTAGCACCCCTTGAGTCGCCTGGCCTCCACTTCAAAACAGGAACGGGAAGCATTGAATTCGAAGCTGGCCCCGAGGTCCCTGAAGCCGATAAAATGGGTGTCGAGTCTGCGGCGGCCGATCTTGTCCCCTCCCGGCTTGGGGATAAAAGCCTTGCCGAACCTGGTAAGCATCGGTCCGACAAGCATAACTGAGCCACGCAGCTGGGTTGATTTTTCAAAATATTCCTTGCTTGCCAGGTAGTCCAGATCGATCTCATCCGCCTGAAAGGAGTAGGTTTTTTCGTCCAGCTTATCTACCCTTACACCCAGGTCTCCAAGCAACTCAATCAGTTTCAGGACGTCGCGGATACGCGGAAGATTATCAATGGTGATTTTCTCTGAAGTGAGCAGTACAGCACATAGAATCTGGAGTGCCTCATTTTTTGCTCCCTGCGGTACGATTTCTCCGGAGAGCGATTTGCCACCTTCGATAATAAATTTGCTCATAAGCAAGGTTTACTGTCTCTTTTTACCCCCGCCTTTTTTCTTTCTTACATTCTTGGCAAGGATTTGACGCGTATCGGGGAGTTCAAGCTCTGTTCCCGGCTTGAGACGATTACCAGAGAGCGTTGCCAGGTCCTCCAGTATTTCCCTGTCATCAACCGCCTCCCGGTTCCATGTGAGGTACGACTTTTTCATGTGGTAGGCAATCATTCTCACCAGGTCTTCCTTCTCCTCTCCATCCTCCATCTCAGCAGCCTTCTGGATCATCAGCACGATCGAGTGTCCGTAGTGCTTGAAACGGATACTCTTTTGGGTGTATGGGATTTTGTTTGGTTTCTGATTGAGCATCTCCCTTGTCGGAGTATCGTACGGGGAGTCAATATCCAGCTTGAAATCGGATATAACAGCCAGGTGTGCCCACAATTTATGTTTGAAATCAGCCACATCCCGAAGGTGTGGGTTCAGATTGCCCATAACGGCGATAACGGTTCTGGCTGCTTTGTTTCTCTCCTCCCTGTCCTCAATGGTTAAAAGGTGTAACACCATCTTCTGGATATTGCGCCCATATTCAGGCAGGACAAGTTTATTGCGGCGGGTATTATAATCGTATGTCATGAAATTGTATTATGCAACAAAAGTAACTTATTTAATCCTGATAGTAAAACTTTTAGAAGACAATTCGGTCTGATCAGTAAATTTTACCTTTCCAGGAACCGGGCCCTGGATTTACTGTCAGCACCATTTACCTGCCCGGCAATGGGCGTTCAGCAGTGCAAGCGGCAATCAGAATAAAAACCGGTTGACTGTTCCTGATAGCGGAATGTCCATTGTCAGGCATACAGAATCTGTCATCTTCCTGAACACTATTGATCCAGAATTCTCAGCTTGGCAAATTTTAGCAACAACTGCTTTTTTCCGATAGGGAAATGGACAGTAGCCTTTGTGTTCGGCGAATTTCCCTCGATCTGCACAACCTCACCGATGCCGAACCGTGGATGTTCGACCTTCATTCCCACTTCAACATTTTCGAGTGTTACCGGTGCGCTGTCAGATGATGTGGCTTTCTGCATATTCAGAAGTTGCTTCTCCCCGATCGTATCGCGGGATCGCTTCTGCAGCGTAGGATACCTGGTTGTCGGCGGTGTGTTGCGTTCCCTGTACCTTTCCGTTTCACTAACCTGTGTAACAGAGGGGAAAAAATCGTGCGGCAGATCCACAAAATCCTTTGCTATTTCCCTGATAAACCGGCTGGGTGACGTGGTGGTTTCGATACCCCATCGGTATCGTTTAGCTGCATAAGTAATGGTTGCTGATTTCTCCGCCCGTGTAACGGCTACATAGAAGAGTCTGCGCTCCTCTTCGAGCCCCTTCATATCGTCTGTATTCATGGCCGAAGGGAAAAGCTCCTCTTCCATACCAGCAATAAATACATGTCTGAATTCCAGTCCTTTGGCAGCATGTACGGTCATGATGCTCACCTTGTTGAGGTCCTCATCCTTCTCCGTATCTGCATCTGTTAGCAGGGTAACATCCTGAAGGTAGGTGGCGAGGGTAAGTTCCTCCTCCGATTCCAGGTTATCGGTATAGTCCTTGATGCCATTTAACAACTCCTCAATATTTTCATACCTGCTCACCGCTTCGGGTGTCTTTTCCGACCTCAGATCAGACATGATACCTGTCCTATTGGCAATAGTGTAGGCCAGATCGAAAGCCTCCATCTCTGTCAGCTTCGAGATAAATTCTTTGATCATGGATGTAAAACCATTGAGCTTATTGAGTGTTCCCTGGTTCAATCCGAGGTTGGTCTGGTCCAGGTGGGTCAGCACCTGCCAGATCGATGTGTCGAGCTTTTCAGCATAGGCGATGAGCTTATCCACTGTTGTTTTTCCGATCCCTCTCAGCGGATAATTAATCACCCTTTTCAGTGACTCATCATCGTTCGGGTTCACCACCAGTCGAAAATAGGCGAGAAGGTCCTTGATCTCCTTTCGCTGGTAAAAGGAGACCGATCCGTAGACCTTATAGGGTATATTGAGTTTCCTCAGGCTCTCTTCAAAAATCCGTGATTGCGCATTGGTACGGTAGAGGATCGCGAAATTCCTGTAGTCAAGCTGCTCACCGAAGCGGAGATCGGAGATCGCGTTGGCAATCACAAAACCCTCCTCACGGTCGTCTCGGAGTCTTAACACCCGTATCTTCTCCCCCATCTCCTCTTCTGAAAAAACAGCCTTCTGTATCTGCTCCTTGTTTTTTGCAATAATGCTGTTGGCCGCATCGACAATCATGCGTGTTGACCTGTAATTGCGTTCCAGCTTGAACAGCTGATAGTCGGGATAGTCTTTCCTGAAATTGAGGATATTCTCAATTCGTGCGCCCCTGAAAGAGTAGATGCTCTGCGCATCATCACCCACAACGCAAATATTCTTATGGATCGTCGAGAGCTGCTTCAGAATCAGGTATTGCGAGTAGTTCGTATCCTGATACTCATCCACCAAAATGTAATCGAATGCATGGCGGTACTTGTCCAACACCGCCGGGTGATCGCGGAACATCAGGTTGATCTGTAGCAGCAGATCGTCGAAATCCATTGAGCCAAACTTCTTGCAGCGCCTGGTATATTGGCTGTAAATCTCGCCCATCTGGGGACGGCGCGTTGCCAGGTCCTTTGTGCGGATCTCGTTGTTGTTCATGTACACATCGGGCGTAATCAGGTTGTTCTTTGCATAAGAGATCCTGCTGAAGACTTCGGCAGGTTTATAAATCTTGTCATCCAGCTTCAGATCCTTGATGATCTGCCTGACCAGGTTTCTGGAATCGATCGTATCATAGATGGTAAAATCAGATGGATAACCTAGCACTTCGACCTCACGACGCAGAATGCGGGCGAAAAGCGAATGGAATGTTCCCATCCACAGCTGCCTGGCCAGGTCGTGCGATACCAGCTTCGCGATTCGCTCCTTCATCGATTTCGCTGCCTTATTGGTAAAGGTGAGCGCCAGAATCCGGTAAGGAGGCACCCCCTGCCCCAGCAGGTAAGCCACCCTGTAGGTTAATACACGTGTTTTGCCTGATCCGGCACCGGCAACCACCAGTGACGGACCTTTGTATTGCTCCACTGCTTCGCGTTGAGCTTCATTTAGTTCTTGTAAGAATTGCTTCAAATCACCTCCCTTTTATCGGTCGGCTAAGATAGTATATGGCGGGGGGATGTCTATGGTATTCGACATTTTTTTATTAACTTTTTATCCTGTAAGAAAATTGCTCATTTCACCGAAATGTTGCATTTTTGTGCCGATCGAAGAAATATATAATATATCACATATTTTACGTTTAAGCAATAGTGCATCAAACAGAACACCCTGATCACTCACCAGCAATGAAATATAATCTCATTTATGCGTTATAATCGAAAGAAACTTTGTTGAAGAAAATAGTGACATACCCGCAAAGAGCAAGATGGTTTACGGGCATCCCGTTGCTTTCGACACAGCAACTCCGGAAGGCTTCTGAACCTCTGCCAAAACCCCGCTTTGGCAGGCTGCTGACCGCACAACTGTTCTTTCTGCTTGCTCTGCTAACAGGCGGGGTAACTTTTGGCCAGATCACCTCGCCACAGGCTGATGCTGTAAGGTCAATATCCTATACCGTCGCTGAAGGGGAGGATCCACTTTTTGTCTTCTACCAGTCAGATGGCAACAACCCTCCGGGCTCGCTCCAAGCCACCGGTCCCACAGCCGGTAATTTCGATTTTATCTGGACCAAATATGATCCCGACAGTGATGGATTCAATATTCTCCATGCATCAGAAGTTGGCGTATCCATGTCGACTGTTACCGGACTAACTGATGGCGGATACCACGTACATATCTCCAATGGAACAGATACCGACACCTCATTCATCGCATGGGTAATGCTAAATAACCTGCTGGTGTACACCGAAAAAGATGAAAACGGCGAACTGGAGTCGTTCAGATCGGGATGCAGCGATGGAAATTTTATTGTCATCGCAGGCGGGGTCGAAATTGATTCCTTCTACTACTACGATCCTCTGTCACACGAACGAATCCTCTATCCGAATGATTTTGAAATCCGCTGGACCAGCGATAACCCGGACCTCACCATCTACAACCCTACAAACAAGGAGGCCATGGGAGCCAACTATTCCAACGCACCGCCATATAAGGATACCTATTACATCCTTTCGGCAACCGACAGTACAGGTATGACTGAGATCGACTCTGTGCTATACGACACAAAACACACAAAAGCAGAATTTACTGCTAAATACCTGGACAAGGTTACGCTTGAATGGGAGGATGAACTCGGTACGGGATTTGAAAAAGATAAGGGAAGCAAGGATGCCCCGCTAACGGTCCGGTTTTTCAATGAGTCGCTGAATGGCTATGAATTTACGTGGGTTTACCTGGATACAACCGATGAGGATACAGGACTCTCGACAAAAAAATTTGACGAAACGTCAGATGTAAATTTTGAGCCGGAATTTACTTACGAAACTGCAAACAGGTACTACTACCCCTACCTGGTCTCTGAAAGCG
The DNA here is from genome assembly GCA_964432125.1 of uncultured Bacteroidaceae bacterium. Classification (GTDB taxonomy): domain Bacteria; phylum Bacteroidota; class Bacteroidia; order Bacteroidales; genus M55B112. Next base: position 5,434 of record CAYSMO010000054.1, read on the forward strand.
ATGCCGGTTGTATCGACACCTTCCGACTGGAGGACGGTATCAGGGTGGTGCCCTCCCAATTGGTCATTCCGAATGTATTTACCCCCAACGACGACGGTATAAATGACGTGTTCAAATTCAAGCACCAGTCGCTAAAATCATGCCGAATTACCATATCCGATCGCGGGGGAAGGGTGATCTACCGAAAGAAGATCGAGGATATCTATGAGTGGGAAGGATGGCGCGGTACGATCCTTAATTCCGATAGAGAGGCACCCGAAGGACAATATTATTACGTGGTTGAGGGAATGGGATATGACAATGTCGAGTATAAGGATCCGAACTATTTTGAACAACGAAAGATTAACCGGCAGGGTGGCGGTGATACGGGTACAGGCGGACAAAATGGCGATGAGGAGACCCAGCAACAAAACCTATATACCGGATGGCTCTATCTTTTTCGCCATAAAGGCACATTCTGACCAGGATCCAAACCACGAAGTCACGGCTAATGAGATTTCTCAGGATCACCATAATAACGATTATCATCCTGATGCTGGGTGGATTCATCTGTTTTACTGCCGGCAATAACCCGCAGCAGATGTTGCTCGTCTCTTTGGAATACCTGGAATCGCACCTCTTCTATCTTGTTGCAGTGATCTTTGTGCTCACCCTGCTCAGCACACTGACAGGTCTGCCTGTTCTTTACCTCAGTGTGGCACTCGGTTTTTTTATTCCCTACCTGCCTGCGCTGGCCCTGGCCTGGGTCATCCATCTTATTGCAGTAATGTCCACCTTCTACATGATCCGAAAGGTCTATTCAACATATTTTCGAAAGAAGTACGGAGAAAAAAAAGCAATAAAACAAATCAACAAACGAATCAAAAAATATGGATGCTGGACCGTGGCCCTTTCCAGAAGTGTCTACTTTATCCCCACCAATATCATCAACTTCAGCTTTCCTCTCAGCAGAATCACCACAAAGCAGTACCTGCTCGGAACCATGACCGGACTAGTGCCAGAGTGCCTCATCAATGTTACAACCGGGTACCTGCTCAAACAGCAGCTGCAACTGCTGGATGCACCGCAACAAAACATACTGAAAATCGTTCTGATCGGGCTTTTTCTGCTATTCATTACAGCACTGTTCCTCCTTTTACGCTTCAGAAAAAAACGGGTAGAAAAGTTGAAACTGAAAAAGATCGTGCCCCTGTTAGAGAATGAATGAAAGTAAGGTAATGAACCTTGTGTTAAAGTCGAAGCAGAAAAAGATCGTTCGCCTGTTGGAAGATAGGTGACCAGAAGGTGTTGAACCATGCCATTTTGTCAATTATTGCAGATTGGCAGAGTATTTGACAGCTTTACAGGGATTTTCTATGATTAAAACTGGAAAAAAGATGGCGAAAAAATCACAAAAGACTGAAAAACAGGAAGAAATAAAAGATCAGAAGGTGGTTGACGAGACCGCTGAAAAGCAGGAGGAGGTCGCTCAGGAGAGTAAAGATAACCAGGAAGAGCCTGTAGAGGAGAAGAGTAAAGAGGTGGAGCTGGAGGAAAAACTGGCAGAATTGCAGGACAAATACATGAGGTTGTCAGCCGAATATGACAACTACCGAAAGAGGACCCTGCGAGAGAAGATGGATCTGCAGGAATTGATCCGCGAGGATGTCTTTACCAGCATTCTCCCGGTGGTGGATGACCTGGAGAGGGCGATGGAGTCTGTGAAGGGAGCAAAAGATATTGATGCGGTCAGGGCAGGAATGGAGCTGATCCATTCAAAATTCACAAAATACCTTTCCGGTCAGGGTGTGAAAGAGATTGATGCTGTTGGTAAGGAGCTGAACACCGATCAGCACGAAGCAATAACCAAGATTCCTGTTGAAAGCAAAAAGAAAAAAGGAAAGGTAGTAGATGTGGTTGAGAAAGGCTATATGCTCAGGGATAAGGTAATACGTTTTGCAAAAGTAGTAATCGGGGAGTAACAGCATGGCAAAAAAGGACTATTACGAAATACTAGAAGTTTCAAAAGATGCTTCACAGGATGAGATAAAGAAGGCTTACCGAAAACAGGCGCTCAAGTACCATCCGGATAAAAATCCGGGTGACGCATCAGCTGAAGGAAAATTTAAAGAGGCCGCGGAGGCATACGAAATTCTGCGTGATCCGGAAAAGCGGAGCAAGTATGACCGCTTTGGCCATTCAGCCTTCGATGGTGCAGGTGGATTTGGCGGTGGTGGCATGACCATGGACGATATTTTCTCCCAGTTCGGTGATATTTTCAGTGGTTTCGGATTTGGCGGGTTTGGTGGTTTCGGAGGCGGAGGCGGCTCCCAGGGAAGACGGGCAGTCAACAAAGGCTCCAACCTCAGGGTCACCGTGAAGCTCACTCTGAAAGAGATCGCCAATGGTGTAGAGAAAAAAATCAAGGTGAAAAAGTACGTTGCCTGCGACTCATGCGGTGGCAACGGGGCCAAAAACGGCACAGCCACAACCAACTGCAGCACTTGCGGTGGAGCGGGCCATGTAACCCAGGTAACAAACACCTTCCTGGGACAGATGCAGACCCAATCGGTCTGTCCGAACTGCCGCGGTGAGGGAAAGATGATCAGCGAAAAATGTGAAACCTGTTACGGGGAGGGGATCCTCAAGAAGGATGAGGTGATCAGCATCAATGTCCCGGCCGGCGTTTCGGAAGGAATGCAATTGAAAATGAGTGGAAAGGGGAACGCCCCCCGGCGCGGAGGGGTGAATGGCGACCTGATCGTACTGATTAAAGAGGAGGAGCACGACGAACTTTTCCGGGATGGGAATGATGTCGTGTTCAATCTTTATCTGAGCATGCCTCAGGCGATCCTCGGAGATACGGTTGAGATTCCCACCATCGAGTCTCGTGTCAAAATCAAGATCGATCCGGGAACACAGCCGGGCAAGATCCTTCGTCTCAGGGGCAAGGGCGTTCCGGATGTGAATGGATATGGCAAAGGCGATCTGCTCGTGAACATCAATGTATGGGTGCCAAAAAACATCAGCAATGAGGAGAAGAAGATGATTGAAAAGATGAGCAATTCGGATAATTTTGTCCCCCAGCCAATGAAGCCCGACAAGAATATATTCAACCGGATGAAAAACTTCTTTGAATAAACAGGAATATGGGTGTGCTGACCCAGAACACCAAATGGCCCGGTTATTGTTACACATTATTTCTTTGAATAAACAGATATATGAACCTACTCACCACCCAGGATGTTGTCAAGGATTTCCAGGGACACCGCGCCCTCGACAATGTCTCCATCAACGTACCCAAAGGGAGTATTTTCGGACTGCTCGGTCCCAACGGGGCCGGCAAGACGACCCTGATACGGATTATTAACCAGATCACTGCACCCGACACAGGAACCGTTATCTTCGACGGACAACCGCTAAAACGGGATGATGTCTTCCGCATCGGCTACCTGCCTGAAGAGCGGGGACTCTATAAAAAGATGAAGGTCGGTGAGCAGTCGCTCTACCTGGCACAGCTGAAAGGATTGTCTCTCGCAGAGGCAAAAAAGAGACTGAATTACTGGTTCGAAAAGTTTGAGATAGAGGGCTGGTGGAACAAGAAGGTGGAGGAGCTATCGAAAGGGATGCAGCAGAAAGTACAGTTTATCACCACAGTACTCCACGAGCCTGAACTACTGATATTTGACGAGCCTTTCAGTGGCTTCGATCCGATCAATGTAAACCTCCTCAAGAAGGAAATTTTACAGCTGCGGGAAAACGGTGCCACCATTGTCTTCTCAACCCACAACATGGGATCGGTAGAGGAGTTGTGCGATCATATATCTCTGATCAATGAATCCAGAACAGTGCTGGACGGACAGGTTTCCGAGATAAGGAAGCAGTTTAGCTCGGATATCATCAGTGTGGGATTTGAGGGCGATGCCACAAACCTCAGGCAAAAGCTGGACAGTCGTTTCGACTTACTGGAGATCAGGGAGAACGGGATCGGCAAAGAGGCCCGTATTAAACTGCCTCCAGATGCAAAACCGAATGAACTAATCACAGCACTGGCAGGACTCACCACCATCCACTCCTACAATGAGGTGATTCCAGGTATGAATGATATCTTCATCCAGGTGGTAGAATCCGATAGCGCAAAAAATAACCGCAAAGCATCATGAGTAAAGTAAGCCTGATTATAAAAAGAGAGTACCTGACCAGGGTCAGAAAAAAGTCATTCATCATCATGTCGGCGATTGGACCGCTGCTTTTTGCCGCACTGCTAATTCTTCCTGCTGTATTGGCCAACGTCGGAGATAAAGATGTGAAGGAAATTGCTGTGATAGATGAGTCAACTCTACTGACCTCCTATATTTCAGGAAAACCGGCGAGTGTGATTCCGGAAACCGAATACCTGAAGTTCACTGCACTGGAAGGAGTTGACCTGGAAACAATGAAGGAAAACTTTTCAAGTACAGGATACTACGCAGTACTCTTCATTCCCTCCAACATCTTCAGCTCGGAAAGAGCGATCCTCTATTCCGACAAGCAACCGAGCCTGGATGTCTCTGGCCACATCGGGAATACGATGGAGAAAGAGATTGAAAACCTGAAACTTGCATCCAACAATATTGATAACCTGGAGCAGATCCTCCAGGAGGTGGAGACCAATATCAGGGTCTCCAGCATCAAGTGGACCAAAGGAGGAGAGGCAAAAAAGAGCAACACCGGACTGGTGATGGGAATTGGGTATGCCGCGGGATTAATGATCTATATGTTTATTTTCATTTACGGTTCGATGGTAATGCGCGGAGTAATAGAGGAGAAGTCGAGCCGCATCGTTGAGGTGATCGTCAGCAGCGTAAAACCCTTCCAACTAATGATTGGTAAGATTATCGGTGTGGGACTGGTCGGACTCACACAATTCCTGATCTGGGTGGTCTTTACAAGTGTCCTGGTCGGAGGAGCCGGACTGGTTATGGGAACGACCCTGCAACAGGGATCGCCCGTTGAGCAGATGCAGGGAACCGACCTGTTCGGGGAAGGCAGTTCTGCCGAAGCGATGGAAGAGCTTGCAGGGGATAACGAGTTCCTGGCGGATATCCTCGGCTCCTTTGAATCGGTCGAACCGGTTAAAATTATTGTGGCGTTCATCTTCTTTTTCCTGTTTGGCTACCTGATGTATGGCTCCCTCTTTGCGATGATCGGCTCTGCAGTTGATAATGAGACCGAGACACAACAGTTCATGCTTCCCGTTACTCTTCCGCTAATCCTCGGAATCATCCTCATGGCCAACGTGATGAACAATCCCGACGGTCAGCTCGCCTTCTGGTTCAGCATGTTCCCGCTCACCTCACCTGTGTTGATGATGGTACGCATGCCATTCGACGTGCCTGCCTGGGAGATCGCGCTCTCAGCCTTTCTACTGATCATCACTATTCTCGGGGCGATTTGGGTAGCCGGAAAAATCTACCGTACAGGCATCCTGATGTACGGAAAAAAGATCACCTACAAGGAGCTCTGGAAGTGGCTTAAATACAGGAACTGAAACCCAATTAAAAAGCACTGATCATGCCGGTAGCCATCCTCGATTTCGGAACCAACACTTTTAACCTGCTCATTGCAGAGAAGAATGAAAAATCCTTCAGGGTGCTTTACGACGGGAAGGAACCGGTGAAGCTCGGAGAGGGCGGCATCAACAACAAGGTGATCACCCCGGATGCGATGGAAAGGGGAATCAAAGCCATCGCGAACCACATGAAGACCATTGAATCCTTCGACGTCAGCGAGATCCGTGCCTTCGCCACCTCGGCCATGCGCAACGCGGTAAATGGAAAGGAGTTTGTGAAACAGGTAAAAGAGGTATTCGGGTTCAGAACCCGGATCATTGACGGGGATGAGGAGGCTGCACTGATCTACGGCGGGATCAGGGAGTCGATTCGCTTCGACAAAGAAACCGCTATGATCATGGATATTGGCGGTGGAAGCATCGAGTTTATCATCTGCAATGGGGAAGGGATCTTCTGGAAGCGCAGCTTTGAACTGGGCATGGCACGAATCATTGATAGATTCCCCTTGTCCGATCCGGTCACCGAAAATGAGATCTCCTCCATTGAAAATTATTATGAAGCAGAGCTGAACGCGCTTTTTGAGCAGGCGAGCCGGTACCTTCCGTCGCTGCTCGTGGGAGCCTCCGGAACATTCGATACCCTCGCCGCCATGGCAAAACACCGGTTCGGTTTGCGATCGTCCGATAACAATAGTTCTATGGAGATTGCACCAGCGCACTTTCGAGAACTGCATGGGCTGCTGCTGCAATCGACCGCGAAGGAGCGGATGAGAATGCCTGGGATGGAGCCGGTACGGGTGGAGATGATCGTTCCTGCAGTGATTTTTATTAATTTTGTCAACAACTCCGTGATTTTTTAACACTTTTGCGGA